>JBHELQ010000078.1:0-1010 GCA_046262995.1 Thermoleophilaceae bacterium | reverse complement strand
GGAACCAGCGGCTCGGTAGCAGGACGCGGGCAGGCGCGGTGGCTGAGAGGGCCGGACATGCTGTGACCTCCCGGTGAAGAGCGGGCGATGGACGTAACTGGCTGGCCCAGACCCGGATGAGTCGACCGGGCCGGACGCGCGGTGAGCGCGGGTGAAGTCGCTACAAGTGGTGTAGATCGACCCCGGGCCTGATCCCCGAGATGGGGCCGGCCATCGGGGCTCGTAGGATCGTCGGTGTTCCGCCAAGAACGCTGACGAGGGAGCACCAGATGGCCGACACGGCAAGGATGGCCCTGCCCGCAGAACTCGGCAAGCTGTTGGAGCGCGAGCACGCCGACGTGCTGCGCGAGAGCGTTGAGCTCGTGCTGCGCCAGATGATGGAGGCCGAGGTCGCCGCGACCGCCGGCGCCGACCGCTACGAGCACAGCGACGAGCGCGTCGCCTATAGGAACGGCTACCGCCCCCGCGGCTTTGACACCCGCGTGGGCTCGATCGAGCTCCAGATCCCGCGCCTTCGCTCGGGAAGCTACTTCCCGAGCTTCCTGGAGCCGCGCCGGCGCTCCGAGCAGGCATTGGTGTCGGTGGTCCAGGAGGCGTACATCAACGGCGTCTCCACCCGCAAGGTGGAGCGCCTGGTGGAGCAGCTGGGCGTTGCCGGCATGAACAAGGACCAGGTCTCGCGCCTGTGCCGACGCCTTGACGAGCAGGTGCGGATCTTCCGCGAGCGCCCGCTCGAGGGCCGCTACCCCTACCTGTGGCTGGACGCCAAGATCGAGCGGGTCAGGGAGCCGGGCGGGGTGCGCCAGAAGTGCCTGGTGATCGCCTACGCCGTCCATGAGACGGGCCGGCGCGAGGTGATCGGCCTGGATGTGGGCGAGTGCGAGAGCGAGGCCTTCTGGCGGGAGTTCCTGCGCGCTCTTCGCGCGCGCGGCCTTTCCGGCGTAAAGCTCGTCGTCTCCGACGCCCACGAGGGCCTCAGGCAGGCGATCGCCAAGGTGCTCGGCGCCCCC
>JBHELQ010000077.1:0-2635 GCA_046262995.1 Thermoleophilaceae bacterium | reverse complement strand
TTGAGTTCCTAAGCGACGTCAACCCTTGAGAGCGTTCGCGCGTAGCCTGCGTCTGGCGGGTCGGGTGTCGGAGCGTCTAGGCGACTCCTGTTGTCACCTGGCCCGTCTTGGCTTTCGGTCGGGCCTTCTTGATCCGGGCGCGTTCATCGGGACGGAGCTTGTAGCGGTCAGCGCAGATCTGGCGGCCTTCGGCGGTCGTGAGGACGCGGCCGTCGAGATCGCGGATCTCGTAGGGCTTGCCTGCCTTCCAGCAGGCTGCCAGGCGGGTGATGAGGGTGGCGGCGAGGTGGCAGAGCGCGCTGTTGTGGTGGTGGCCGCGTTCGAGGACCAGGCGTCGGTACTTCGCGGCGAGCGTGGGGTCGATCTGGCGGGCGATGTTCGCGGCGAGGAACAGGGCGTAGCGCAGGCCGGGGTCGCCAGCCTTGGTGATCTTGCCGGGCGCGGCCCACTTGCCGCTCTCGGCGGTGCTGGGGACGAGCCCGGTGAAGGCGCGGATGCTGGCCTGGTTCGCGAAGCGCTCGAGGTCCCCGATCCGGCCGAGCATCGCGGGCGCCAGGACAGGCCCGACGCCGGGCGCCGAGGTGAAGATGCCCTTTGGGTCAGCCTCGGCGTGGTAGCCGGCGATGCGCTCGTCGAGACGTGCGACCTCTGCGTCCAGGTTGCTGATGGTGCGGATCTCGGCGGTGATGTCCTCCGCCAGGGCGGCGAAGTCCAGCTGCCCGCCGGGATAGAGCCCGATGGCTTCATGCGCGGCCGCGAGGAGCTCCCGGACCTTGGCCTCGCCGTAGTTTCCGCCGCTGCTGCGCCGCACCAGCGTGAGCAGTCGTGTGGCGCCGAATCGCTTGAGAGCGCGGGGATCTGCGAATCGGATGAGCACGGCGAAGGCGGTCTTGTTGTGCAGTCCGCTGGGGAACGCGTTCTGGTAACCGGGGCCGAGCAGCTCGACGAGCGCGACGAGCCGGTTGAGGGCGCGGGTGCGCTCTTGCACGAACCTGTCCCGTCGGCGGACAGCGCGCCGCATCGGGTCGGTGGGGCCGAACTGGTCGACCTCGGTCAGGCCCTCCGGGTGAAGTAGCGGCAGCCGGGACAGGATCACTGAGTCGAGCCGGTCGTTCTTGGTGTGCTTCTCGTAGTACTTGCGCAGGTCGGAGGACTGCTCCGGGGGGACCAGCACGATCCTCGCCCCGTGGGTGGCCAGCCAGGCGGCCACCGGCACCCAGGCGTTGCGGGTCGGCTCCACGACCACGGTCACCTCCACCGCGGCCGGGACCTTCGACCACAGCCTCGTGAGATCGCTGGTCGACGTCAGAAACCGATGGTTGGACCAGACCACTTGTCCCGCCTGGTCGGTCAGGGTCGCGACATGCGCAGCTCGACAAGCGACGTCGATGCCGAGTGTGTACTTGGTGCTGTCCAAGGGGGCTCCTCCGGTCGGTCAGGGCACTGAGGCGCGTCAGCCCCGGACCCGACGGCGTCGCTCAGACATCACTGCTAACAGGGGTCCGCCACGACGTGCGGCCTCAGGTTCCATAACAGAGCTCAAGACGCCGGCACCGGGACGCCCCGCCAGCTGGACACCCAATTGCCAGGAGTCGGCGAACCGCTCCAATCCACAGACGGTCCTGCCGACGGGGACGCACCGGTCGGACCCTACGAAGATCGCCGGATCCAGTCAGGGACGTTAGATATCCACAGGATCGTCGGCCGCCCCCCATCCAGCGCTCCGCGGGTCTGAAATGGAAGGAGCCGCTGAGCGGAGGGACGGCCATGGCTCGTGCATCGTGGGGTGAGAGCTCGATCAGCCAGGACGCGTCCGGACGCTGGCACGGCTGGGTGTCGATGGGTAACGGTGTGGGGGGCGGCCGGGACCGGCGGCACGTCTCGGGCACGACCCGCGCGGCGGTGGTGCGGCAGGTCCGTGACCTGGAGAAGCAGCGGGACGCCGGGGCCATCCCCCAGGCCGGCAAGGCCCCCACAGTGGAGGCGTGGCTGGAGCACTGGCTGACGACGATCGCGGTCGCGCGGGTCCGCCCCTCCACCTATCAGGCCTACGACTCCAAGGTGCGGCGGCGGATCATCCCGGCGCTCGGACATCATCGGCTTGACCGGCTGCAGCCCGAGCACCTCGAGCGGTTCTACGCGGAGCTCATGGCGGAGGGCTTGGCGTCAGCCACCGTGCTGCAGATCCACCGGGTGCTGTCCCGAGCGCTGAAGGTGGCCGTGCAGCGGGGGCGGGTCGCGCGCAACGTCTGCACGCTGGTCGATGCGCCCAGCCTGAAGCGGGCGGAGGTCGATCCGCTCGACGCGGAGGAGGCTCGCCGGATCCTGGAGGCGTGCCGTACGGACCGCAACGCTGCCCGCTGGTTGGTGGCCCTGGCGCTCGGGCTGAGACAGGGGGAGGCGCTGGGGCTGAAGTGGTCCGACGTCGATCTCGAGGCCGGGACGCTGACGGTGCGGCGGGCGCTGCAGCGGCTGCGCGGCAAGGGGTTGGTGTTCGTGGAGCCGAAGAGCCGCGCCGGGCGGCGGACAATGGTGCTCCCCGCCAGCCTCCGGAGGGCGCTGCTGGCGCACCGGGAGGCTCAGCTGGCCGAGCAGGTCGCCCTGGGCGAGTTGTGGGAGGAACACGACCTGGTGT
>JBHELQ010000076.1:0-3698 GCA_046262995.1 Thermoleophilaceae bacterium | reverse complement strand
CCGTCGGGGCGCTCGTGATGAGCGGCGATCCAGCTGCGCAGGTCGTCGAACTCGGGCCGGGAGAGGAGCCGCGCGGCGATCTCGGGGTGCGTGCGCATCTCCTTCCACTCGGCGTCGTCGAGCGGGCCGGGCTTGTTCAGGACGCCGTCGGAGATCCCGATCTTGCCCACGTCGTGAAGGATGCCGGCCAGCCGGACTCGTCCGACGTGCTCCTCGGGGAGCTCCAGCTCCTCGGCCATCAGCGCGGCGTAGCGGCCGACGGCCTGGGAGTGGCTGGCGGTACCGCTGTCGCGGATGTCGATGGCCTCGGCGAGGCTCACGATTGTGGCGAGCTGCATCTCGATGCCGGCGCCCTTCGGGCCGACCATCTCGACCACCTCCGAGCTGTAGATGACGGAGCGGTCCCGGCCCATGTGCTTTGCGGCATAGACGGCCTGGTCGGCGGCCCGAAGCAGAAGCTGGGAATCGTCGCCGTGGTCGGGGAAGGTGGCGATGCCGAAGCTGAT
Source organism: Thermoleophilaceae bacterium (assembly GCA_046262995.1). Lineage (GTDB taxonomy): Bacteria > Actinomycetota > Thermoleophilia > Solirubrobacterales > Thermoleophilaceae > JBHELQ01. Next base: position 3,192 of record JBHELQ010000076.1, on the reverse strand, counting down.
CGTGATGGGCACCGGACCGTCGGCGAATGAGCGATGGACAGCACGCCGCAGGCGCTCCGCCACGAGGAACGCACCCCGCTCGTCGCTCTCCGGCAGAAGCAGGGCGAACTCCTCGCCGCCGATCCTGGCCGCCATGTCGATCCGGCGCTTCCACTTGCAGATGTCGGCTGCGAGCGTCTGCAGGGCCGCGTCTCCGGCGTCACTGCCCAGGCGATCGTTCATCGCCTTGAAGCCGTCGAGATCGCCGACCAGCACGCTGACGGGGCGCTGGGTCCGGCGCGAGCGCTCGACCTCCAGGTCGAAGTGCTCCTGGAACGAGCGCCGGTTGAGGAGACCGGTGAGCGGATCCAGCCTGGCGGCTGTGGTCACGCTCCGGACGAGGCCCTCCAGCCGGCCGCGCAGGTGGGCCAGCAGCAGGCCGGCCACCATTGCGGTGCCGATCACGAGCAGCCAGCGCTGGACCGGCACGCTGACGGGCAGCACGGTCAGGACCCAGCTGAAGCAGACGCCGGCCAGGGCCACCTGGAGGAGCCCCTGCCAGCGGGGCAGGAAGTAGAAGGCGTCGACGGCGATCCAGATGTAGAAGAACGCGAAGGCGCTCTCGCCCCGCCCGTCGAAGTAGACGGCCGCGGTGATGAGCAAGGTGGCGATGCTGAGGAACGCCGGCACGGCCCAGTCCGAGACTCGCGACGGCGTAAGGAGCAGCAGCACGCCCGCGAGCAGCGACCCGCCGGCCACGCACAGGAGGCCGACGATGTCCGCCGAGGGGATGTGGGGCAGGAGCAGCGAGACCACTCCGAGTCCGGCGCCCGCAAAGTAGAAGTAGGCGAGCGTGCGGGCCATGGCCTTCCGCTCGAATGCCGCCTCGATGGCCGGACGCTCTTCCTGAGATGGTTGGGCGTCCATACGTTCTGGTGTATCGGCGCCGCCCAGTACGCCCCTTAGTCAAACGGCTCGGAGTAGCGCCTCGACCATTTGTCCATCGAACTGTCGTCCGGCTGTACGTCGCAGCTCGGCGGCGGCCTCCTCCGGCTCCAGGGCTTCCCGGTACGGCCGTTTGCTGGTCATCGCCTCGTAAGCGTCGGCGACGGCCAGGATGCGGGCCTCGACGGGAAGCTGGTCCGCCCGCAGCCCGTCGGGGTAGCCGCGCCCGTCCGGGCGCTCGTGGTGGTAGAGGATCCACGAGCGGAGGTCCTCGAACTCGGTCGTCTCGACCAGCCGGGCGCCGATCACCGGGTGTGAGCGGACAACCGCCCATTCCTCGTCCGTCAGCGGCGCGCTCTTCTCGAACAGCGCATCCGGGACCCCGACGCGGCCGACGTCGTGCAGGATCCCGGCCAGCCTCAGCCGCTCCACGGCGTCGGGCGAGAGCCCGAGCTCGCGCCCGGCCAGCTCGGCGTAGCGCCCCACCCGGTGGCAGTGCGACGCGTTTCCGCTGTCGCGCACGTCCAGCGCCTCGGCCAGCGCCAGCAGGGTGGCCAGATCGACCTGGCCCTCGTCGCGCTCGCGCGGGGCGCGCGCCAGAATGCCGGGAACCTCGGCGCTCGAGATGACTGCGCGGTTCCTGCCCAGGCGCTTTGCCGCGTAGAGCGCCTGGTCGGCGGCGGCGGCGAGCGCTTCGGCGGACTGGCCATGCAGCGGGAAGGTCGCGATGCCGAGGCTGAGCGTGAGCGCCACGTCGCGGGCCGCGAAGGCGCGCTCTACCTCCGCGCGGACTCGCTCGGCCAGCATGTACGCGCCGTGCTCGTCCGTATCGGGGACGAGCAGCGCGAACTCCTCCCCGCCGACCCGGGCCGCCGTGTCGAAGCGGCGCTTGGCGATCCGCATCGCATCAGCGATCCGGCGCAGGGCGTCGTCGCCAGCGGCGTGCCCGAGCTCGTCGTTCATCCGCTTGAAGTGATCGATGTCGGCGGCGACCAGGCTCAGCGGCCCGCGGGCCCGCCGTGCTCGCTCCAGCTCCAGGTCGAAGCTCTGATCGAAGCCGCGCCGGTTCAGCAGATCGGTGAGCGGGTCGCGCAGCGCCGCGTCGCCGAGCTCAGCGATCAGCCTTCCTCCAAGCGCATAGGCGAGCAGCAGCGCACCCGTTGCGGCGAGCAAGGCGGCCAGCGCGGCCGCCTGGATCGCACGATCGTGGAGCGCGGCGCCGGGGAGCGCGAGCAGGACGCATCCGAGCGCCGCGCCCGCGGCCGCGATTCCGCCGGCCGTCGCCGCAGGGCGGCTGCCGTGCTCACGCCTGGAGGCGCGCGAGACGAGTCGACGGAGAGGCGCGCCCCCTTCAGGCAGCGTCGATCCGCCCCTCTGGCTCCCCTGCGCTGTCGTGGGCGTCGAACACAGCGCGACCTCTCGTGGGCACAGGGCCCGTTGGGGCGGAAAAAGCTCCTTGCGGCCACTATAGGTCCGCCCCACGGTTCGCGCCAGAATGGGCGAATGTGGATCCAGGAGCAGGTGACGCTCGCGGCGCGACCGCGCGGCTTCCACCTCGTCACGCGCGAGGTCACGGACGCGGTACCCGAGCTCGGGGACTTGCGCGTGGGAATCGCCACCGTCTTCATGCGCCACACGTCCGCCTCGCTGACGCTCAACGAGAACGCGAGCCCTGACGTGCGCCGCGACTTCGCGACCTGGTTCGACCGCGCCGTCCCGGAGGGCGCCGACTACTGGACGCACACGCTTGAGGGGTCGGACGACATGCCCGCCCACGTCAAGGCCTCGCTCACCGGCAGCTCGCTCACGATCCCCATCCGCGACGGCGGCCTGGCGCTAGGTACCTGGCAGGGGATCTACCTGTGCGAGCACCGCGACTCGGCGGGTCCGCGCAGCGTGGTCTTCACGGCGTTCGGGGAGACGCGGTGAGGGCGTCTCCCCCTTATGGGAACATGTGTTCGTGCGCTGGGACAACCTGAAGGTCGAGTCAGAAGAGCACCGGCGGCTGCCGGGCTACGCCGAGCCCGCGGCGATTCGCACGTTCGACGCACCCGAGGCGCTCGACACCCGCTTCTACGAGGTTCAGGCGAAGTCGGTGCTGAACCGGGTGCCCGAGCGCTCGCGCATGCCCTTCCGCTGGACCATCAACCCTTATCGGGGATGCAGTCATGCATGTACCTACTGCATGTCTGGCGACACCCTCGTGCTCATGGCCGACGGCCGGACGAAGCCCCTCGAGGAGGTGCGCGCGGGGGACCGCATCTACGG
>JBHELQ010000075.1:0-22279 GCA_046262995.1 Thermoleophilaceae bacterium | reverse complement strand
TGACGGCCGCCGGCTCGGCCGCGCTGCTCTTCGGGTCGATCATGATCTTGGCGTGCGTTTCGGGATCGCCGAGCGCCGCGAACGCACGGTCGACGCCCGGAAGCCCGACCTCTCCTGTGATCATCGGAGCGGCGTTCAGCTTGCCGTCGGCGAGCATGTGCAGGGTCTCGCGGAACTCCGGTGGCGTGTAGCGGACGACGAAGCGCAGGTCGATCTCCTTGTTGATCGCCATGGAGGGTCGGATCCGGTCGGCCCCCATGCATACGCCGACCACGACCACGCGCGAGAACAGCGGCGCGCCCGCGATGATCCCGTCGATCACACCGGGCACGCCGACGCATTCGAAGATCACCGGGCTCTTCGGCTTGACGCCGAGCGCCTCAGCGGCGCGCCAGATCTGCCACCAGGGCAGCCGCAGCCGGCGGAGCTTCTCGACCGTCCCGACCGCCAGGTCCAGGGCCTCGGGCAGCGTGTCCAGGTGACCGTGGTCGCCACCCGCCGCGAAGGGCGACTCTTGCTCGGGGTCCACGACCGCATCCGCGCCGCAGGCCGTGGCGAGCGCACGCCGACCGGCTGAGAAGTCGCTCGCCACCACGGTGCGCACTCCCTTCGCCTTCAGCAGGCAGATCACCGCCAACCCGATCGGCCCGCAGCCGACGACCACGGCGACGGTCCCCTTCTTGACCTCGGCTCGGCGCACGGCATGCCAGCCGACCGCCAGCGGCTCGGTGAGCGCGGCCAGCTCGGGTGCCAGGCCGTTTGGCACGGGCATCGCCAGTGACTCCTCGACCACTAGCTGCTCGGCATACGCCCCAGGGGCGGCGGTCGACAGCCCGATCGTGTGGACGTCCTTGCCCCGTCGCAGGAGCGGCAGAACGGCCACCGGAGTTCCGGTCGGCGAGGTCTTCCGGCACCCGGGGCCATGCTCGACGATCCGGCCGGAGAACTCGTGTCCGAGGACGACGTCCTGGTCGGAGCGCATGAACTCGTCGTAGCCCGACTCGCGCAGGACCTCGGCCAGCTCGTCGCAGTGGTGACGGGCGTGGAGATCGGAGCCGCAGATGCCGCACCGAAGGACGTCGATCAGCACCTGTCCCTTGGCCGGCGCGGGAGCAGGCAGCTCGACCAGCTCGAGGTTCGCGCTCCTGCAGCTGACCGCCTTCAACAGGGGCCCCGTGGTGGGTGACCGTTCAGGATGCCCCCTCCATCGCTCACGGCGCCGAGCCTACTAGGAGTCCATACAGTGGCTGCTCATGCCGCCGCGGCCAAGCTTTCTCGATCTCGTGGGCTGTCGGATGCCCATCCAGGCGGCATCGCTCGGGGGGCCGATCGCAACGCCCCGGCTGGCAGCGGCTGTGTCCGAGGCCGGGGGCTTGGGGATGATCGCGAACCCCTCCTCCGGGGCGGAGGTGCAGCGGCTGGTGCAAGACGCGCGAGCCCGTACCAGCCAACCGATCGGGGTCGGCTTTCTGATCCCGTTTGTGGTGGCGGAAGCGGTTGAAGCCGCCGCGGCATCGGTCGAGGTCGTCGAGTTCTTCTACGGTGACCCCGATCGGGAGCTCGTCGAACTTGCGGGCGGCGAGGGGGCGGTCGTCGGATGGCAGACAGGGTCCGCCGACGAGGCGCGAGTGGCGGCGGAGGCCGGGTGCGACTACGTGGCGGCGCAGGGCATCGAGGCCGGTGGCCACGTGCGCGGGACGCAGCGCCTCGACGACGTTCTCGCCGAGACTCTCGCCAGCGTGGACCTCCCAGTCGTGGCGGCGGGAGGGGTGGGCACGGCGGAGCGATTTGCCGCGCTGGTCGCGGCCGGCGCGGCCGCAGTTCGCGTGGGCACGAGGTTCGTCGCCGCCCAGGAAGCGGATGCGCACCCGGACTACGTCGCGCGCCTGATCGCTGCCTCCTCGCAGGACACCGTACTCACCGAGGCCTTCGCGACCGGCTGGCCGGATGCTCCGCACCGCGTCCTGCGGTCAGCTGTCGAGGAGGCTGAGGCATTCGATGCCGCCGTCGTCGGGGTCGCTGGCGACGGCGAGATCGGCGTGTTCAGTCCACGGCCGGCCACGCGGGAGGTTCGCGGCGAGATCGGGGCGATGGCGCTCTACGCCGGCGAGTCCGTGGATCACGTCACGCAAGTCCAGCCCGCGGCCGAGATCGTCGCCGAGCTAACTGCCGCCGTGCAGTGACCGCCCGGGCGCGTACCCCAGCGGCAGCGGCTTGAAGGGGCGTTTGCACCGATAGCTGCTTAAGCAGGCAACCAGGCGATGGAGCTAGTCGGACTCGAACCGACGACCTCCTGGGTGCGATCCAGGCGCTCTCCCAACTGAGCTATAGCCCCGCGGGCACGTCTACGCGCGCGCGAGGAAGGATGGTAGCGGCGGACCGCCCGGTCGCCGGGAAAGCTCAGCCCGACGCGCCGGCGCCCTCGGGCAGGCGCTCGAGCTCCCGCAGGCGCTCCCGCACGCGGCGGCGCTTGGCGACGAGCTCCTCCTCGAGCCGCGCGATCTCGTCGCGCCTGCGCCTGATCAGCTCGAGCTGCCGCGCGATGTGGGCGAGCGACTCCTGGAGGATCGCGCGGCGCCTGCCGGGGTCCTCCACGCCGCTGTCCCACTCGCGTCGGAGCGCGGCGCGGGCGCTCTCGGCGGCGACCAGCTCGCGCAGCTCCTCGAGCGACACCCCCAGCAGCTCCTTCAGCCGCAGCAGCTCGCCGAGGCGCTCCACGTCGCCCTGCTCGTAGAGGCGGTGCGATCCACGCTCCCGGCCGGGAGCCGTAGGCAGCAGCCCGATCTCCTCGTAGTAGCGGATCGTCCTGGGCGTGGTGCCCGTCAGCTCGGCGACCTCGCCGATCCGCAGCTGCTCGCGTCCCGCGCTCACGCCGCGGCCTCCCGTCCGACGGACTGCGCGGTCGCCTCGCCCCGGGGCGCCCCTTCGCGTGCCTGGCGGGGCCGCAGCAGCGACACTCCCGCTCCCGCCAGCGAGGTCAGGGCCAGCACCCAGAGCGCGGTGTGCATGTTCTGGATGAAGGGCTGGAGCGCCGCGTCCGAGAGGCCCGTGGCAAGGCCGGAGAAGATCTTCAGCAGCACGTCCTTCGGCACCGCCGCGGTCACGATCGCCAGCACGAAGGCGATCGAGACCACCGCGCCAGTGTTCTGGAGCATCATCCGCGCGCCCGCGGCGATGCCCCGCCGGTTCGCATCGACCGTGCCCATCATGGCCGCCGTGTTGGGCGAGTTGAACATGCCGGACCCGATCCCGACGATCAGCAGCCAGAGGCTGCTCTGCCAGTACGGGCTGGCCGCGCCCAGAGTCGTCATCAGCGCCAGCCCGACGGCGCTCACGAGCATGCCGAGTGCGGCGAGCGCTCGCGAGCCGCGGCGGTCCGCCCACAGCCCGGCAAGGGGGGAGGAGAAGAGCATGCCGAGCGCCAGCGGCGTCAGCTTGATCCCCGCCGTGATCGGGTCGTCCCCCTTGACGCCCTGGAAGTAGAAGACGAAGACGAACATCAGCGAGAAGCGCGAGAGCCCGTTGATGAAGGCCGCGGCGGTCGCCGCCGCGAACATGCGATTCCGGAAGATCGTCAGGTCGAGCATGGGGGCGCGGCTGCGGCTCTCGATCACCACGAACAGGGGCAGCAACAGGGCGGACGCGACCAGGCTGCCGATCACGAGCGAGTCGTTCCACCCGGACAGCCCCCCGCGCGAGATGCCGTAGACGAGCCCGGTGAGCCCGGCCAGGAAGGCGAGCGTTCCGGGCAGGTCCAGGCCGCGCTGCTGGTCGGGGTTCGCGAGCTCGCGCAGCATCAGCGCGCCCCAGGCGGCGCCAACAAGGCCGAGCGGCACGTTGAACCAGAACACCCAGTGCCACGAGATCGCCACGAGCGCGCCGCCCAGGACCGGGCCGAGCACGAGCCCGACTGCGGCGACCATCGTGTTCGTTCCCATGGCCAGACCGAGCTGGCGGCGCGGGAAGGCGTCGGTCACGAGCGCGGCCGCGTTGGCGAACAGGAAGGCGCCGCCGACCCCCTGGACGATCCGCCACAGGATCAGGTCGTGGCCGCCGGTCGCGAATCCCGCGCCGAGAGAGGCGGCGGAGAAGATCAGGAAGCCGCCGACGTAGGCGTTCTTTCGGCCGAACAGGTCCGACAGCCGGCCCGCGGTCAAAACCAGCACGGTTGAGGCGATCAGGTAGGCCAGGATCACCCAGACGAGCGGCAGCAGACCGGTGTGCAGCGAGCGCTCGAGGTCGGGGAGGGCGATGATCAGCGTGCCGGAGTTGATCGTCGCGAGCAGCATCCCGAGGCTCGTGCAGGAGAGCGCCCACCACTTGTAGTCGATCTGGTCGGCTCTGATCGCTTCGCGCAGGCGCGTCCGCATCCATGGAGCATCTCCAATCGCAAGCTGACGTAAACGTCAGCTTTGGCCGCGTGCTGCGAGACCGCTTGCACCGGGCGGCCAGCGCAGGGGCGGGCCCGTGGCCGCGGAAGTAGCCTAGGCTCGGGATGCGAGATTCATGACGTTCCGCGGCCGGCTCCGACTGTTCTTCACGATCATCGTGATCGTCCCCATGCTGGCCGTGGCCCTGGTGCTGTTCGCGCTCACGGGCCAGAGCGAGACCGGCAAGGCCGACGCCGGCATCGCGACCGGCCTGCAGGTGGCGTTCAGGCTCTATCGCGACGGCTCCGACGCAGCCGCGCCTACGCTGCGCCGGGCCGCGGAGGACGGGCCGTTGCGAGCTGCCCTGGTCGACGGCCGCACGGGTCCGGCGCAGAAGCGCATGCGCGAGCTGCTGGCGGGCAACCCGGCGATCGCCTCGATCGCCCTCTACTCGTCCGACGGCCGCAAGCTCGCCGGCGCCGGCTCGCCTCTAGGAATCGCTCCCCAAAGCGCTCCGATCGCCTCCCCGGACGGCCGTACGCGGGGAAGGCTCGCGGTGTCCGTCACGCCGGCCGATCGGCTCGCGGTGCGTGTCTCTCGGCTTTCGGGGCTCGAGGTGAGCGTCTTCGCGGGCGGCCGGCGGTTGGCGTCCACCGTGCGAGGCGCGGAGGGCACCCCCGAGCGGGGCACCTCCGAGGATGCGCGCGACTTCAAGCTGGGCGGGAAGGACTACCGCGGCAGGCTCAGCCGCATAGACGAACGCCTGGGACCGCCGACCGAGATCGCCGTCTTCCGGGAAGCGGGCTCCGTCGACGACGCGATCTCCAACAGCCGCCTGCTGATCGGCGCGATCTTGCTCGCGTTCCTCGCGCTCGCGCTTGCCTCCTCCGTCTTCGTGGTGCGGGCGCTCCAGGGCCAGATCGGCCAGTTCCTGGCGGCCGCCAAGGGGCTCGCGAGCGGGAAGTTCGAGCAGCGGGTCCCCACCGAGGGTCGGGACGAGTTCGCCGAGCTCGGGCGAGAGTTCAACAGCATGTCCCAGCAGCTCGAACAGAAGGTCGAGGAGGTCGAGAGCCGGCGGCAGGAGCTGCAGGACACGATCCGGCGGGTCGGCGCCGCGTTGGCCACCGGTCTCGACCGCCAGGGAGTGGTTCGGCTCGCGGTCGAGACCGCGGTCGAGGCCTGCGAGGCCGACGCGGGCCGCGCGCTGCCGGTCGACCGCGAAGCCTTCGGCGAGACGCGGAAGGGCGACTTCGACCGCCCGCTCTCGGAGGCGGTGGAACAGGCCGAGCGAAGGGCCTTCGAGGTCAGCCCCGAGGTCGGGATGGAGCTGCTGGAGCCGGTCGACCCGAGTGCGCCCCGGCCGACCCAGCGCGAGGCCGTGGGAGCGAGCAGCGAGGACGTCTACGCGCTCGCCGCGCCGATGCGAGCGCGACTCGGCTCCCGCTCCTCCGCGGAGTACGTGGGCGTGATGTCGATCGTCAGGCGCGGTCGCGAGTTCACGCTCTCCGAGGAGGAGCTGCTGCGCTACCTCGCGGGCCAGGCGGTGCAGTCGATCGAGAACGCCTCCCTGCACGAGACGGTCCAGCGCCAGGCCGTGACTGACGAGCTGACCGGCCTCGCGAACATCCGTCAGCTGCATGCCACGCTCGACCGCGAGCTCGAGCGGAGCCGCCGCTTCCGGAGCCCGCTCGGCCTGCTGATGGTGGACATCGACGACTTCAAGCAGGTCAACGACAGCTACGGGCACCAGCAGGGCGACGAGATTCTGGCGGCGGTCGCCAGCGTCCTGCGTGACCTCTCCCGCGACATCGATACACCGGTCCGGTACGGCGGCGAGGAGCTCGCGGTCATCCTGCCGGAGACGGATTCGGAGGGCGCCGCCCAGGTGGGCGAGCGCATGCGCGACGCGATCGAGCGACTGCGCGTTCCCCGCATGGACGGAAACGGCCATCTGCGCGTCACGGCGAGCTTCGGCGCGGCAGCGGTCCCGGACAGTGCCTCCGAGAAGGAAGCCCTGATCGCCTCGTCGGACGCCGCCCTCTTCACGGCGAAGCGGGCGGGCAAGAACAGGGTCGAGCGAGCGTCGGCGGTCGCCGCCCCGAGCTGACAGCCCCTCGATAGGCTTCCGCGCGATGGGTCTTCTCGAGGACGCCATTCGCGAGCACCTCGAGCTCAAGCGAAGGCACGGGGCGAGCGACGACGAGCTGCTGCGCGAGGAGAGCGATGCCCTCGGGCCTGCCCGCCACGATCAGGCCCCGGCCGCGCCGGCCGAGGAGCTGGTCCAGCCGGAGGCGCCGCAGCGTGAGGAAGGCGTTCTCGAGGAGAGCGTTCTCGAGGAGACGCCGGACTTCCTTCCGGAGACGCCGGAGCAAGGCGGGGTCGGGTCCGAGCAGAAGCCGCCGCGCGACTTCGACTTCGACTAGTTGAGGAAGGAGCTGCGGCGGGGGCCGCCCGCCCCGGCGACCCCCGCTCTGCAACTCAGCGGCGTCCCGTGCCGCTTACTCGACGGAACCCTCCTTGCCGTCGGTAAAGGGGGCGTCGACCTCCCGGGCGGGAAGCGTTACGAGCGGGGGACGGACCTCGACAGGTGTCGGGCTTCTAGCTCAGGTAGCCGCGAATGGTGGCCGCCTCGACCACGCGCTCGATGCCGAGCTCGTAGGCGGCGATTCGCAACGACAGGTCGCGCTCCCGCGCCCGGTCGGAGACCTCGCGGAAGGCCTTGCGCATGATCCGGCCGAGCCGGTCGTTCACCTCGCGCTCGTCCCAGCGGAAGTGCTGGAGGTTCTGGACCCACTCGAAGTAGGAGACGACGACGCCGCCTGCGTTGGCCATCACGTCCGGGACCACAAGGACTCCCTTGTCCGTCAGGATCCCGTCGGCCGCAGGGGTGGTCGGGCTGTTCGCGCCCTCCACGACCATCCTGCACCGAAGAAGGTCGGCGTTCTGCTCGTGGATCATGCCGCCGAGGGCCGCCGGGAAGAACACCTCGCACTCGGTCTCGAGCAGCTCTTCCGCGGAGATCGCCTCGGCGCCGTCGAAGTCGGCCACGTCTCTGCCCTCGCCGACGTGGCGAGCCAGCTTTTCGGCGTCGATTCCCTCTTCGTTGCGAACTGCCCCGCCGGCGTCGGACGCGGCGACCAGCGTGGCGCCCAGGTCCTGCATGATCCGCGCCGCCCAGGAGCCGACGTTGCCGAAGCCCTGGACGACGAAGCGCGTCTTGTCGGGCGTCAGGTCCAGCTGAGGAGCAGCCTCGCGGAACATGTAGACGAGCCCCCTGCCCGTGGCCGCCTCGCGGCCGTATGAGCCCTCGAGCGCTATCGGCTTGCCGGTCACGCACGCGGGGGTGTGCCCGTGCAGCTTCCCGAACTCGTCCATCAGCCAGGCCATCGTCTGCGCGTTGGTGCCGACGTCCGGCGCGGGGATGTCGCGGGTCGGGCCGAGGACCTTTTCGATCCGGTCCATGAAGGAGCGGGTGATCGCCTCCTTCTCGTGGTCCTCGAGCTCGCGCGGGGAGACGTTGACTCCGCCCTTGGCGCCCCCGTACGGGATGTTGACGATCGCGGTCTTCCAGGTCATCAGCTCGGCCAGGGCCCGCACCTCGTCGAGGTCCACCTCGGGGTGGAAGCGGATCCCGCCCTTGTAGGGGCCGCGCGCGCCGTTGTGCTGCACGCGGTAGCCCGAGTAGACGTGGATCCTGCCGTCGCTCAGCTTGGCCGGCACCTGCACCCGCACCTCGCGGTACGAGGAGCGCAGGACGCTGGCTATGTCGTCACGCAGGTCGAGCCGCTTCGCGGCCTCTCCGAACCAGTGGCTGACGATCTCGTAGTTCGAGACCTCCGCACGCTGCGCTCGGGAGGAGCTCTGCGTGCCGGGCCGCGAACCGTCCGTCGAGCCCTGGCCCTCGGCCCGCGCCTCGTCCCTGGTCTTGGTCGCCTCGTCCGCCATCCGTGGATTCCCTTCCCCGGATCCTCGTTGCCAATACCCCAAAGCGCAAGCAGCGCTCGAACGAGAAGGCGATCGGACCGTTCCGTGCGATGGAGCCAGCCGGATTCGAACCGGCGACCTCTTCGGTGCAAGCGAAGCGCTCTCCCAACTGAGCTATGGCCCCTAGACGGTCAATGGTAGGGCCGGGCCCTCCGGGCCCGCCAGTCAGACCGACTCGTAAGCCTGGGCCCACCGGACACGCCGGACTTGGTTGTTCCTCGTCGGTCCCACGCGAAGCGTAAGGCAGTTCATGCCCTCCCCTAACTCCGCAGCCGGGATGTAGAAGCAGCGATCTGTCCTCGCATCCCACACAGCAAGCCAATCCACGAGCTCGGCCGTATAACGCTTGATCGCTTTGACCTTCCCAGTCGTCAAGGAATTGGAGCGAGTCCAGATCTCAAGGGTCGAGCCGTCGGACCTCCCGTACTTGACCTGCACGCGCTCAGGCGTCGCTCCTGGCAAAGGAGAAGGTCGTAGTCCGAATCTTCGCCATAGGGAAAGGCCCCTTGTAGCCCCGGGCCACGAGATCCGTGGCGATCTTGAGCTCTGCGAGATCGCCCTTCGCCTTTCTATTGAGTGGCACAGCAGCCTGAGCGTAGGGATCGAAAGCGAATCCGAGGGTTATAAGAGCAACAGTCCTGCAACTTTTCATGGCAGGCAAGCGAAGCCGTCGACCTCAAGGGCGGTCGGCCTACTTCCCGTCCCAGACTCAAGTTTTCCCATCGACGTGCCGTAGAGACGAGGGATGGAGACATCGTGGCTCTTTCCCGATGGGGTCGATCGGGAGCGGATGCTCGATATGGACCGGCGTATCGGTCCAGTACGACGCGCGTCCTTTCTCGTGCTTGCCCTCGCACTGATCGCCTCCGGGCCGTGGCTCGGCTTCTGGACCGTGCTTCCGCTGGCGCTTGCCGGCGTCGCCTTCCGCATCGCGGAGACGCGCATCGAGAAGGCCAAGCGTCCTGAAATCGGGCTGTTCGTAGCCTGGACCGCCTCGCAGGCGATCACCGCGATCGCCGTGGCGATGACCGGCGGCCCGAACGTGCCGACGATGGCGTGGTTCGCGATTCCGCTCATCTCGCTGAGCGCCCGCTTCTCGGAGCGCGGCATCGCGCTCGGCGTGGCCATAACGATCGCGCTGATGCTCGGCGTGGCGTTCGGCGTCGACGCCCAGGCGGTGATGGACAACCCGCCGCTCGTGATCGCGCCGTTCGCGCTCGTGATCTCGATCTCGATCTTCCAGACGGTTCTGATGCGCTCCGACGTCGATACCCGCGCGGAGGCTGTGATCGACCCCCTCACCGGCATGCTGAACCGCAAGGCTCTCGACTCCCGGACCCTCGAGCTCAAGGAGCAGTCGAGCATGACGGGCGAGCCCGTCGGCCTGGTCGTTGGCGACATCGACCACTTCAAACAGATCAACGACAGCCTCGGCCACGCGACGGGCGACGCCGTCCTCAAGGAGGTCGCGTACGTGCTGCGCAAGGCGCTCCGGGCCTTCGACCTGGCCTACAGGATCGGCGGCGAGGAGTTCCTCGTGATGCTGCCGGGCGCGGGCATCGAGCAGACGGCCGAGCTCGCGGAGCAGCTTCGCTTGTCCGTCGCCGGTGCCCGGGCCGGCGGCCAGGGCGTGACGATGAGCTTCGGGGTCGCCGCATCGGAGCAGGACGAGGGCTTCGACTACGAGCCGCTGTTCGAGCAGGCCGACTCGGCCCTCTACGAGGCCAAGGCGGCCGGACGCGACTGCGTGCGGCGTGCCGCCGAGGCGCGCGAGCCGCGCTCGGAGGGCCCCGTGCCGGTGGCGACGCCGGCGACCGAAGTCGCCTGACGCGCCGTCAGGCGACGTCTCGAAGGAACCTCACCAGCGCTTCGTTCACCTCGGTTGGCCGCTCCTGCTGGACCCAGTGGCCCGCGCCCTCGACGACCACCGTGTCGCGCAGGTCCGTGAGCCAGCCGTCCATGACCTCCAGCGGCATGAAGCGCTGGACTGGGTCGCGCGAGCCGGTCAGGAACAGCGCCGGCTGCTCCACGCGGCGCTCCGCGAGCTGCTCCGTCAGCTCCCAGTTGCGGTCGATGTTGCGGTAGTAGCTCAGGCCGCCGGTGAAGCCGGTTCGCTCGAACGCCTCCACGTACAGCTGCAACTCGTCCTCGCTGAGCCACTCCGGCAGGCGCGGCTCCTCCTCGGCCTCAGCCCACTCGGAGGTCCACACGCGCGAGGTCGTCAGCGTTCTGCGCACGTCCCGGCCGAGCGCCTCGTCGGCCACCCCCGGCTGCTGGAACCAGACGATGTAGAAGTCGTCGCCGAAGCGCCGGCGCATGATGTCGATCGGCGGGGCGGGCGCGCGTGGGGCGAACGGCACGCTCATCCCGGCCACCGCGGCCACGCGGTCCGGATGGGCGAGCGCGAGCGTCCAGACCACGCTGGCCCCCCAGTCGTGACCGACAAACACGGCCTTCTCCTCGTCGAGGTCGTCCAGCAGGCCGATCAGGTCGCCGCAGAGCGTGAGCACGTCGTAGGACTCGACCTCGCTGGGGACCGAGCTTCCCCCGTAGCCGCGCATGTCGGGAGCCAGGACGCGGTAGCCCCCTTCGGCCAGTGCGGGCAGCTGGTGGCGCCAGGAGTACCAGAGCTCCGGGAAGCCGTGGCAGAGGACCACCGGCGGTCCGTCACCGAGCTCGGCGACGTGGAGCTCGACGCCGTTGACCGGAACCTGACGATGGGCGGGCTCCATCAGCCGCGCTCGGCCCGGAAGCCGAGGTCGAGCAGGCGGGGGGCGTGCTTGGCGGGGTTCGGGGAGCCCAGGAGCACGACTCCGAGCGTGCGCCCGCCGCGCTTCGCCACCCCCACGAAGCAGCGTCCCGCCTCGTCCGTGAACCCGGTCTTCAGGCCGATCGTTCCGCGGTAGCCCTCCTTCATGAGCGGGTTGTGACCGTACAGGAACAGCCGCCCTCCCTTGATCGGGAAAGGGAGCACGGCGCGGCGTCGCCGAACGACGCGCCGGATGCGCCGCCTGGCCATCGCCAGCCGTGCGAGCACGGCCAGGTCGTGCGCGCAGGAGCGGTTGCCCGGCTGCAGGCCATGGGAGGAGACGAAGTGGGTGCAGCGCAGGCCCAATCCGCGCGCCCGCGCGTTCATCAGCCGGACGAAGCGCCGCTCCGTGCCGGCGATGTGATCGGCCAGCGCGATTGCGGCGTCGTTCCCGGACACGATCAAAAGCCCGTTCAGGAGCGATTCCAGCCGCACCCGCTTCCGCTTCGGCAGGACGCCCACGCCGGAGCCCTGGTAGTGCAGGGAGTCCTTGGTGATCAGCACGCGCTCGTCCGGCCCCGCGCGCTCGGTCACGAGCAGCGCCGTCATGATCTTCGTCAGGCTTGCGATCGGCAGGCGCTTCAGCGGATGGAGGCGCCACAGCACCCTTCCCGTCCTGGCGTCGAAGACGAGGCCCGCGCGGGGCGGCTTGCGAAGGCGGAGCCGAAACGCGTCGGCTCGAAAGAGCGGTACGTGAGGGGTGCGCGGGGCCTGGAGCCGGGCCAGGGGCGAGTGCGAGTCGGACCCGGGCGCGGGGCCGACGGCGGCCAGGCGCGGGGCGGCGTCGCGGCCACCGTCGCCGCGGATCAGCACGAAGTACAACGTGGCGCCGGCGGCGAGCGGAGCGACCACCGCGACGAGGACGGCGAGCCTGCCGCGGAAGCGCCGCCGTTTCCTGCCCCCGTGGAGGAAGCTAGTCATCCGGAGGCGACGAGGTGAGCGCGCCGAGCACGCCGAAGCCGAGCAGCGCCAGCACGATCAGCGAGATCACCACCAGCACGTCCACGCCGTGCTCGGCCGCCACAGTCAGCGTGAGAAATCCGAGCAGGCAGATCATGGCGAGGCTCGCCACCAATACCAGCGTGCGCGTCATCAGTAGACGGGAATGCGGCGCTGGAGCTCGCCCGCGTCGTCGCGCATGCGGTTCGCGAACAGCTTGATCAGCAGGAGCCCGAAGACGAAGCCCCCGATGTGTGCGAAGTAGGCGACCCCACCGCTGGTGCCGACCGGCTGCGCCAGGTCACTCGCGCCATAGAGCAGCTGGATCACGAACCACAGGCCCAGCACGACGAGCGCCGGCAGCTCGAGGATCGTGAAGAACAGGATGATGAAGATGACCGTGACCACTCGCGCGCGCGGATATAAGAGCGCGTAGCCGCCGAGCACGGCGGCGATCGCCCCGCTGGCGCCAACCGTCGGCACCGCGGCGTTCGGTCCCACGGCGACCTGCGCCGCCAGCGCGGCCAGCCCGCCCAGCAGGTAGAAGAGGACGAACCTCGGTCTTCCCATCGAGTCCTCGATGTTGTTCCCGAAGATCCAGAGGAACAGCATGTTGCCCGCCAGGTGCAGCAGGCCGCCGTGCATGAACATCGCCGTGAAGGCGGTGACCCACCACGACGGGTCGCCCTTCGTGAGCCGCGAGGGGACGTTGTCGGGAACCCGCGCGCTCGCGCCCAGGACGCTCAGCTTCTGGCCCTCGCAGAGGACCTGGGACCGCGCGGCCCGGGCAATCCGCGCCGCCTGGGAGTCCGCGGGTGGAATGAAGCAGTGCTTGCCCGGGTGGGTGATCTCGTAGGGGGTCGCGCCGTACTGCACGACGCGCTCGTTTCCCTTGCCCCCGAGCCCGATGCCGCCGTGCTCGAACCCGAAGTAGACGACGGTGCAGGCGACGATGATCAGCACCGTCAGGATCGGGAAGCGGCGGGTCGGGATGTTGTCCTTCAGCGGGAACACGCGCTTCCGGCGCCATCATGACTGACGTGCGGGCGGTCGGGCCGCCTGCCGGGCTCAGGCGCGGGCGATGCCGCGCTCGGAGTGCGCCTGCTCCAGGGTCTCCTCGGCGTGGTAGCTGGAGCGGACCAGGGGGCCGGCTGCGACGGACTCGAAGCCCAGTGCATAGGCCTGGCGCTCCAGGTCGGCGAACTCGTCCGGGTGCCAGTAGCGCACCACCGGGAGGTGGTTGCGCGTCGGCCGCAGGTACTGGCCGACCGTCAGCACCTGAACGCCGTGCTCGCGCAGCGCGGCGAAGGCGTCGAGCAGCTCCTCGCGGGTCTCGCCCAGCCCGGTCATGAGACCGGACTTCGTCACGACATCGTGCCCGCCCATCTCCTTCGCGTTGCGCAGCACGCGGCACGACCGCAGGAAGCCCGAGCCGCGCCGGGCAAGCGGATAGAGGCGGGGCACCGTCTCCACGTTGTGGTTGAACACGTCGGGCCGCTCGGCGACCACGCGCGCCAGCGGCATCTCCTCCCCGCGGAAGTCCGGGGTCAGCACCTCGACCTTGCACCCCGGCGCGGCCCTGCGGATAGAGCGGATCACGCCCACGAAGGCGCCCGAGCCCAGGTCGGGCAGGTCGTCGCGGTCCACGCTCGTGATCACTGCGTGCCGCAGTCCCATGCGCTTGACCGACTGGGCCACCCGCAGCGGCTCGAGCGGGTCGTGGAAGGTCGGCTTGCCCGTCTTCACGTTGCAGAAGCCGCAGCGGCGCGTGCAGGTGTCCCCGAGGATCATGAAGGTGGCGGTCCCGCGCTCCCAGCACTCGCCGATGTTCGGGCAGGCCGCCTCCTGGCAGACGGTGTGCAGTCCCTCTCCCTCGATCATGTGGCGTAGCTGCCGGTAGTGCGGCCCGCCCGGGGCCGGCCGCTTGAACCACGACGGCTTGCGCTCCCCGAACGGGCGTACCTCGCCCATCTCGAGCACTCGCGCGCCGCCGGGGTTCGAGCGCGAGCGCGTGCTCATGCGGCCACCGGCTCAGGCAGGGCCAGGCGCTCCAGCGAGACCAGCCGCTGCCGCCGGCCCAGCGCCTCGGCGAAGGCGTATGCCATGCGGCGGCGGAAGCACGGCAGCCCTCCGGCGCTTCCCTTCTCCTTGCAGAGCGAGGTCATCCGCACGCCGGCGAGCCCGCACGGCACGATCCACTCGAACGGCTGCAGGTCGTTGTCGACGTTGATGGCGAAGCCGTGGGTGGTCACCCCCCGCGACACATGCACGCCGATCGAGCCGATCTTGGCGGGCGGGTCGCCGGTCCAGACGCCGGTCTCGCCCTCGATCGTGCGCCCCGGGACGTCCTCGGCGGCAAGGGCTTCGCAGATGGCGCGCTCCATCGCGTGGACGTACGCCGGCACGTCGCGGACCTCCACGATCGGATAGCCCACGAGCTGGCCCGGCCCGTGGTAGGTCACACGGCCGCCGCGGTCGGCCCCTTCGACCTCGATCCCCTGGAGGCGGTACCAGTCCTCGCCCATCGGCAGGTCGCCGGGCTCCGTCCGGCGACCCTTTGTGTAGACCGGCGGATGCTCCAGCAGCAGCAGCGCGTCGGGGATCTCGCCGGCCTGCCGGCGGTCTCGCAGGCGCTCCTGGAGCGCGACCCCCTCGCGGTAGGGAATCCGGCCCAGGTGGGCTACCCACAGCTCGGCGGCCATCGCGCTGAAGGCTACCCTGCGCGCAGTGGGTACCCGCGAGCAGCGCTTCTGGAGCTCCCGGCTGCGCTGGCGGCTGCGCGGCGCCTGGATGTGGCCCACCTTCGTCGTGATGACCCTGGCCGACGGGGTGATCCTGCACCTGCTCCCGCCACTCCGCTTCGGGTTCTCGGAGGTCGGGCTGTCGCTTCCGGCAGGGATCCTGATCGCGACGTTCGGAAACCTGGTGCTGATCGGGGCGATCGCCCCCTGGCTCGCCCGCCGTCTGGTTGCGCGCCGCTCCGCCGAGGGCGAGGCCCAGGTGCCGCCCCAGGCCCTGCGCGAGGTGATGGCCGACCGCTTCGGCACGGCGCTCCTGGGGCTCGGCTTCCTCGGCGTCCTGGCCAGCGGGCTGGCCTCGATCCCGCTCATCAACGGCGAGACCGACGCCCGCAACCGCGCGGCGCGGGCGCTCGTCACCTACGTCCATGCGCGGGCGCCGGCGGAGATCCGCTCAAACAACGACCAGGGGGCCGTCGAGACCACCCGGCTGGCCGACGGCTACTTCCGCTCCTGCATCCCGTTCCGGGACCGCCGGCGCTGGTGGTGCGTGTTCATCGACGCCAACAAGCGGCCTACGAGCGTGATCAAGGACCCGAGCTCGCAGCCGAACTCCCCGCAGGACTTCCACTAGTGGTCGGTCACGGCCGGATGACGAGTCGGGCGAGCAGCGGTCGGTGGTCCGAGGAGCAGACGCGCGCGCCGCCGGCCCTGCGCGGCCGGCAGTTCCGGAGCGTCCGCGTGGACAGAACCGAGGCGCCGCGAACGAGCACGTGGTCGGCGGGTCGAACGGGGGCGTAGGCGGGGTAGCTGAACGGGACCGGCCGGCGCTCGTGGAAGCGCGCCTCGCGAAGCAGGTCGAAGGGCCGCTCGGGCGCCTCCGGGCAGTTCGGCTCGGCCCGAGTCATCGAGGTCATGTTGAGGTCCGCGAGCAGCAGCGCGGGCCGCCCCAAGCCCGCTCGCCGTAGCGCCGTCGCGAGCTGGCAGGAGGCGACCGGGGCCTCCCGCGCCAGGTGGGCGCTGAAGAGCCACAACCGCACGCCCGCCAGACGGATACGCGCCCGCACCAGCACTCGTCCCTCGTGGGTGCCGAGGGCGTCGCCGTCGGCGGCGTCGCCGTCGGCGCGATAGAGGCTGAAGCTCCGCTTGCCCGCCAGACGGTGGCGGCTGAGCAGCGCCTCGCCGTGCCGCACGCAGCGGGCCCGGCGCCTGCCGATCCGCCGCACCACCGCACGCCCGTCGCTGAGTCGCCTGCACCACTTCGCGATCGGCACTCCGCCGCGGAAGAAGTAGTGCCGGCCCACCCCGCCCGCCGTCCACCCCAGCGCCTTCGCCAGCTCTCGCGGCTCCGAGAAGGTCGTTCCGTCGCCGAAGCGGTACGACTGCGCCTCCTGGAGCGAGACGACCTGTGCCCCCGAGCGCCGGATGTCGCGGATCACCGGCGCCAGCTCCACCCGCCCGGTCGACCTGCCCGTCGCGGCGCTCACGCCCACGGCCCAGTGGACGTTGTAGGTCATGACGCGCAGTCGCAGCTCGGCGTGAGCCGGAGGGGCGCTCCACGCCGCCGCGATGAGCGCCGCGCAGGCCGCCAGCCGGGGGAGCCTCACGAGCTGCGGGCGAGCCGCAGCAATCTGAGCGAGCGCCCGCGGCCCCTGACTTCGAAGAGCTCCACGCGGTTCCGGCCCGTCCGGAGCGAGGAATCCGGGACCATCAGCGAGAACAGCTCGACGGCGGCCCCCTCGAACCGGAACGTCCGCGCGACGGACTGGATGCGGCCGTTCACGGCGGCGGCCACGATCCGCCGTCCCGCCCGCCGGCCGCCGGGGATCCAGCCCGCCACCTGGGTCGACACGACCGCAGCGCGAGGCCTCACGGAGCGCCAGCGCTCGCCCCCGGCGAACTGGGCCGCCTCGGCTGAGGGCAGGCGTCGCAGGCCGCTCAGGCGCCTCCCCACCAGGCTCGGCCGCGGGCCCTCTCGGTAGACGGTCGTCCAAGGCGACCCGAAGTGGAGGAAGCTGCCCGCCCCCGTGCCATACCGTCGCGCGCGCCGCCTGATGTTCGCTTTCCGGCGACGCTCGAGCTCGCGGCCCCCGATGCGGAGCACTCCGTTGAACGACCGCGTGGGCATCCTCACGATCCGTGGCCGGCGCGGGCCGCCGAGCCTGGAGCGCCCGTCCACATGCCAATTGATCGGCAGCTGCATCAAAGCCGCGATCGTGGGCGCGATGTCGATGGTCCCGCCATAGCCGCGCTCCACTCTCCCCGCCGTCTGCCCCGGCGCCTTGAGGAAGAAGGGCACCGGCGCGATCTCGTCGATGTCGCGCCTGGTCACCGCCCGGCGGTCGTGGACACCCACGTCGAAGGACATGCCGTGGTCGGCGGTAATCGCGATCAGCGCCCGGTCGAACAGGCCCTGCTGCCGCAGCCGGTGCACCAGCCGGCCGACCGCCCAGTCGACGTAGCCGACCTGCAGCAGGAAGCGCTCCTCGTTGGTGCGGGTGAGCCAGGGGTCGTAGAAGCCGCGCGGGCTGTTGAGGTGGGCCAATGTCACATGCACCCGCCGCCCCGTCGGCAGGAAGACCCACGGGTGGTGCGGCAGCAGGGCGTGCTTGAAGTAGAACGCCGGCCCGCGGCGCCTCCTGATCTTGCGCAGCCAGCCCTTGAAGCGCCTCTGGCGCCCGCGCGCGAGGTTCTCGAGGATGCCCTTGCGACGCTTGGCTGCGCCCGGGCAGAGGCGGTTCGGGCAGATGTCGGTCGCCTCCTCGCTCGAGACGACCTTGTAGCCGTGGTCCCCGAAGAGCGTGAAGACCGAGCGCGGGTGGCCCGCCACCGTCGCCGGGCGCCCCCGCTTGGGCCTGCGGCCGTCCATGATCGCGGGGGTCGCGTAGGGGGTCTCGTCGTGGGCCGCGAATGTGTTCGGGAACCACGTCGACGTGCGGGCCAGGGCGGCGAAATGGGGAAAGCGGGCGGCGTCGATCCGGCCGTTGGGGTCTCGCAGCGCGTCGACCGGGAACTCGTCGAGCTGGAGCAGGACGACGACGGGGGGCCCTTCGACTTCCCTGTCCGGGCCCGCCTGGGGGTCACCCCCGCCGTTTCGCGAGATCAGGACACCGGCGCCGCCCGCGAGCAGCGCTACGGGCAGCAGAAAGGCCAGGATTCGCCGTCGCACCGCGGCGGAACTGTAGACGCCGCGGTCGCCGGTCGCGGGTTAGCCGCGGGTCAAGAGCCGCGTATCGAGCAGACGCGCGAGCCCGTCTCCGCCCCAACCCATCACGACGTCGTGGTTGTAGGCGAACAGCGGCCTGGCGATCGGCGCGAGCAGGTTCATCCACGGCGCGGTCGTGCGCACGTCCCAGTCGTAGATGACCGCGGTCACGCCGCCCTCCTCGAACAGGCGCCAGCGCCCCGTGCCGGCAAGCTCGCCGTCGGCGGCGCCCTCCATGTAGCGCGGCCGGTCGACGATCGTCGTGCGCATCTCGAACTCCAGCCGGTAGGGCAGGCGGCTCTTCCAGACGTAGCGCCCGAGGCTGCCGACGCCCTCCTCGTCGCCCTGCTCCGTCTTCTCGACCTCCTCGACGCCGCGCCACCACGAGGGCCAGCTCTCCGAGTCCCACAGCGCCTGGAAGACGTCCTCCCGGGGGGCCTCCAGCATCCAGGTGGTGAGGAAGCGATACCTCAAGCCAGGGATGCCATCACATGCTTGACGTGCGTGTAGTCCTCCAGGGCGTACATGGACAGGTCCTTGCCGTAGCCGGACTCCTTGTAGCCGCCGTGCGGCATCTCCGACGCGAGCGGGATGTGGTCGTTGATCCACACGCAGCCGAAGCGCAGCGCGTTCGACACGCGCAGCGCCCGCCCGACGTCGCGGGTCCAGACCGAGGCCGCGAGCCCGTAGCGCGTGCCGTTGGCCCACTCGATCGCCTTCTCCTCGGAGTCGAACGGCTGCACGGTGATCACGGGCCCGAAGATCTCCTTCTGGACCATCTCGTCGTCCTGCTCGAGGCCGGCCACCACGGTCGGCTCGAGGAAGAAGCCGGGCAACTCGGGCTCGCTTCCGCCTGTCACGACCTCCGCGCGCTTGGGCTTGCGCTCGAGGAAGCCCTCGACCCGCTCGCGCTGGCGCTTCGAGTTCAGCGGCCCGAGCGTGGTGTCGGGCGAGAGCGTGTCGCCGAGCGTGAGCTCCTGGGCCTGCTCCGACAGCCCGCCGACCACGTTGTCGTAGACGGCCTTCGACGCCAGCACCCTTGTGGCGGCGGTGCAGTCCTGCCCGGCGTTGTAATAGCCGGTGCCGGCGATCGTCTCCATCGCGGTCTCCATATCCACGTCGTCGAAGACGACCACCGGCGCCTTGCCGCCCAGCTCCAGGTGCACGCGCTTCAGCGTGTCGGCGGCCGCCCGCGCGATCCACTTGCCCGTCTCGGGCGAGCCGGTCAGCGACACCATCTCCACGTCCGGGTGCGTCACGAGCGACGATCCGGCCGGCTGCCCGTGCCCCGTGATCACGTTCAGCACGCCTTCCGGGAACAGGTCCGCCGCCAGCTCGGCCAGCTTGAGCGTGCTGAGCGGCGTGGTCTCCGCGGGCTTCAGCACCACGGTGTTGCCCGTGGCCAGCGCCGGCCCGATCTTCCAGACGGCCATCATCAGGGGGTAGTTCCAGGGCGCGATCTGGCCGACGACGCCGATCGGCTCACGCCGGATGATCGACGTGTAGCCCTCCGTGTACTCGCCCGAGGCGCGGCCCTCCATCGACCTGGCGGCGCCGGCGAAGAAGCGCAGGTTGTCGACCATGAAGGGGATCTCGTCCTCGAGGAAGGCGTGACGCGGCTTGCCGGCGTCCGAGGCCTCCAGGTCCCCGATCTCGTCGGCGTGCCCCTCGATCGCGTCGGCCAGCTTGAGCAGAGCGAGGGAGCGCTCGCCGGGCGTGGTGGTGGCCCAGCCGTCGAAGGCGCGCCTGGCCGCGTCCACCGCCCGGTTCACGTCCTCCTCGCTCGACAGTGGCGCCTCTGCGATCTGCTCGCCCGTGGCCGGGTTCAGCACGGGCTCCGTCTCACCGCCCGCAGGGTCGACGAATTGGCCGTTGATGAAGTTCTGGAGCTTGGTCTTGGTCGCTGTTGCCACTGGGGGCTACCTCCTGAGGGCTGTGGACTGAGGACTGAGGACTTCATCGACCGGAGTGAAGGGCAGGCTGGTGCCCTCGGCTACGGCCGGATGCGTCACCTTGCCGCCGGCCACGTTCACGCCCGGCCTGAGGCCGGGATCGCGCGCGATCGCTCCGCCGGGGCCATTGTCGGCCAGCGCCAGCACATATGGGAGTGTGGCGTTCGTGAGCGCGAAGGTCGAGGTGACCGGGACGGCGCCCGGCATGTTGGTCACGCAGTAGTGGGTCACTCCTTCGAGCTCGAACACCGGATCGGAGTGGGTCGTGGGGCGCGAGGTCTCGAAGCAGCCGCCCTGGTCGATCGACACGTCCACGAGCACGGCGCGCTCCTTCATCAGCCTGAGCTGGTTACGGCGGATCACGTGCGGCGCGCGGGCCCCGTGGATCAGCACGGCGCCGATCACGAGGTCGGCCCGCGGCAGCATCTCCTCGACGGCGAGCGTGGTCGAGTACACGGTCGAGACGCGCCCCCCGAACGCCATGTCGAGCTCGCGCAGGCGGTCGAGGCTGCGGTCGAAGATGAACACGTCCGCCTCCATCCCCATGGCGATGAAAGCGGCGTTCATGCCCACCACGCCTCCGCCGATCACCATCACTGTCGCGGCCTCCACACCGGGCACGCCCCCAAGCAGCACTCCGCGCCCGCCGAGCGGCTTCTCGAGGAAGAAGGCGCCCGCCTGGGTGGCGATCTTGCCGGCCACCTCGCTCATCGGTGCGAGGAGCGGCAGCTGTCCCCGGGAGTCTTCGACCGTCTCGTAGGCGATGCAGGTCGCGCCCGATTCGCACAGGGCGCTCGTGAGCTCGGGCGCCGGGGCCAGATGGAGGTACGCGAAGAGGGTTTGCTCAGGCCGCAGCCGCTCGACCTCCTCAGGCTGGGGCTCTTTCACCTTCAGCACCAGCTCGGCCTCCTCGAACAGCGCCTCGGCGTCCGGAACGATGCGCGCGCCCTGCTTCTCGTATTCGGCGTCCGCGATCGTGCTGCCCACTCCCGCCCCGGTCTGGACCAGCACCTCGTGCCCGTGCTCGGTCAGCTCCCGGGTGCCCGCGGGCGTGAGCGCCACGCGGTACTCGTCCTGCTTGATCTCGGTGGCGACGCCCACCTTCACGCGACCAGCTCCTTGGCTCGCAGCGCGAGCCAGAACTCGATCCGGTCGCGCGCCTTCGACAGGTCGCGGCCAGTCAGCTCCTCCACGCGCCTGATCCGGTAGCGCAGCGTGTGCCTGTGGCAGTACAGGCGCCGTGCCGCGCGCTCCCACTGGCCGTTCTGCTCGATGAACGCCTCGAGCGAGCGGATCAGCTCGTCGCCGTACTCGCTCGCCTCTTGAAGCGGGCCGAGCACGCTGTCGCAGTACAGCCTGAGGGCCTCCTCGTCCTGGAGTGAGAGCAGGAGCTTGAAGGCCCCGAGATCGCGATAGGACGCGACGGCGGGAGCCGCGCCGTTCGTCAGCGCCGACGCCTCGAGGGCGCAGCGCGCCTCATGGAAGCTCCGGCGCAGCGTGCCGATCGGAGCGGCGCGGCTGGCCGCGGCCCGCAGCTCGCCGTGCTCCGAGGCGAGCGCGTCGCGGGCACGGCCCGCGAGCGCCACCGGATCGAGCTCGTCGCCGGCGTCCACGACCGCGCACAGCATCGGCCCCCGGGTCGCGACGAGCGCCCCGATCCCGGCGTCCGCCAGGAAGCGGTCCAGATCCCCCTCCGCGGGGGGCGGGACCTCTCCCGGCTCCGGCCCGCCGAACACCAGGACGGCCGCGGGCGAGCCGACGCCGAAGGGCCGCAGCCGCGCGGTCAGGTCGCGCTCCTCGAGCCGGCCACCAAGCGCCTCGGCCAGCACGTCGCCCGCCAGGCGCCGCTCGGTGTCGCGCATGGCGCGCTGGCGCATCAGCTCGAGGGCCACCACGGTCGCGGCCTGCTGCAGGATCAGTCGCTCGAAGTCCCCCAGGCCGCCCGCGTCGCACGAGCCGAGCAGCCACGCCCGCGGCGCGCCGCGGCCGCGGGTCCAGACCGGCAGCGCAAGCGAGCGCCCGGCCAGCTCCGGGCTGGCCGGAGAGAACTCCGCTGCGCTCGGCGCCTGGCGCTCCGCGCCGCCGCCGGCCCTGCGGCGCACCTCGGCGCGAACCGTTTCGAGTGCCGCTTCCGGCAGCTCGCGGCGGAACACGGCCGACGCGACCGTGTCCCCGCGCGAGTCGAGCACCGCCACGGCGCCGCCGATCGCGGCCGCCAGCGCGCGCACGACCTCGTCCAGCCCGCGCTCCTCGAGCACCAGCCGCTCCAGGCGCTTGTGGAT
>JBHELQ010000074.1:0-9122 GCA_046262995.1 Thermoleophilaceae bacterium | reverse complement strand
AAGGCCGAGGCCATGCCCGCTCCCGGACCCGACGTCGTGGGCGAGGCCGCCAGCGCGGCCGTTGGCGTCGCCAACCGCGCCGTGGCTGCGGCCAAGGGACCGCTCCACATGATCCGCGGCACCGGCGAGCAGGAGAAGATGCTGAAGAACGTCAAGACGGAGTACTGGAACGAGTTCGAGGAGATCGCCACGTACTCGGCGATCGAGGCGCTGGCCGAGACCGTCGGCGACAAGGAGACCGCCAAGCTCGCCCGCGGCATCCGGCGCGAGGAGGAGCGGATGGCGAAGTTCCTGGAGCGCCAGATCACGCCGCTGACGAAGGCGGTGGCGCAGGAGGAGATCCCGGCGGCCGAGCGGCGCACCGCGCGCCGGCGCACCGCACGGCGCTCGTCCTCCTCCTCGAGCAAGTCCGGGACGCGCCGCAGCTCGTCGTCCTCCGCCAAGCCGCGGACGCGGCGGCGCTCGGGCTCCTCCGGCAAGGCGCAGACACGGCGTTCGACGTCCTCGGGCGGACGGCGCTCGACTCAGGGTCGGGCCCGCTCCAGCGGCTCCCGCGGACGCTCGGGCGGCGCGCGCCGCGGCGGCAGGCGCACGCGCAAGTCCTGAGAAGCCACGGCCGGCCGTCGGCTCGGCGGCACTAGCCTCCTGAGGGGTGGCGGACGGGGCGCGGAGTCAGACGGCGGAGGGGCCGCGCCTGTCGGTCATCATGGCCGCTCGGGACGCCGAGGAGACGATCCGCGAGGCGGTCGAGAGCGCACTGGCCCAGAGCGAGCCGCGGATCGAGCTGATAGTCGTCGATGACGGCTCGCGCCTCCATGTCGCAGATGCGCTCTCGGGCGTGGACGACGAGCGGCTCCGGATCATCCGGCACGCTCGCAGTCGAGGCCTGTCGGTGGCCCGCAACACCGGGCTTCGTCATGTGCGCGCCCCATTCTTGGCCCCCCTGGATGCGGACGACGGCTGGGAGCGGGACTACGCCGCGACCGTGCTGGAGCGCTTCGGGGATCCGAACGTGGGCCTCGTATACGCGAACGTCCGCCTGCGCGGGCATCCCGCGGGCCAGGAGCTGTACATCGAGGACCCGACCGTGCACCCGATGGACCGCTTCCCGAGGTTCGCCGAGGGGAACCCCGTGCCGAATCTCGCGGCGACTATGCGCACCGAGGCGGTGCGGCAGGCGGGGGGCTGGGCCACCTGGCTGCGCCAGGTCATGGACTACCAGCTCTACTCCAAGCTGATCATGGCCGGCTGGCGCTTCGACTACGTGAACCGTCCGCTCGGGTGGTATCGCTGGCCCGAGCCGGAGCGCGGCATGAGCTGGGATCGCCGTCAGACCGAGCTCGACGAGCTGAAGATGTGGATCGCGTTCGTGGCTCGGCACCCGCTCGTGCGCGGGCCCCGTCGACAGGTGCGACTGCGGCTGGGCAGGGAGCTTCGCCGGCTGGCCCAGCGCCGGCGCTGACCGCTCAGCTCGGAAGCAGGCGCGCCACCGCCGCATAGGCCGAGCGTCCCGCCTCGACCTGCCGGCGGGCGGACTCGGCCAGCGCATCGCGCAGCTCGGCTCCCTCCCCCCAGGCGATCGACACCTGCTCGACCAGGCGGTCCGAGAAGTCCGGGTCATCGAGCTCGAGCACGACGCAGCCCGCCCCGAACTGATCGGCGAGCCCGCGCAGCTTCTGCCCCTGGTAGTCGGAGCGGGCGACGCACACCACGGGCACGCCCTGCGACAGGGCGAAAACGCCGGCGTGGTAGGTGGCGGTCACGACGACGCGGCACTCGCCGGCCCTGCGCATCGTGTCCTCCGGTGGGCCGGGCTCGACCGAGCGGACGATCGCCGCGATCGCCTCCGCGTCGGCCTCGTACGGATGACGGGAGATCGGGAGCGCCAGCAGGCGTCCGCCGGTCGCATGTCCAACCCGTTCGAGGGCTTCGGACAGGCGCTGGATGTCCTCTCGCCCGATGCCGTAGTAGTGGATGAACCGCAGGCTGACTCCGACTAGCGGCTCGGGCGTGCGCTCTTGCCGCAGCGCCAGGGCGGGCTCGACGGCGTCGTCGCCGGTGACCGCGACACGGCGCATGTCCACGCCCAGCGCCTCGAGCAGCGCAGGAGCGTGGAGTCGCTCCCTGACGGCAATCAGGCCGACCCGCGGCAGGACCCGCCGCGCCCGTGAGAGCAGCTGCTCGTCGCGGGCCGGGCCGAGCCCCTGCCCGACCATCGCGACCGGCACGCCGAGGTCCGCCCCCAGCTCCACGAGACCCAGGACGGCCAACCCGTCCTCCTTGAAGGCGTCCGCCATCCCGCCGCGACCCGCCACCAGCAGCAGGTCGGCCCCCAGCAGGGCGCCGATGAGCTCGCCGGCGGGCCCGCTGCGCACGTCGGACAGCTCCGGCTCCGCCCAAGGGAGCCGGCGGGCCGGCGGGCGCAGCCGCCGGCCAACGCGCGCGGCGAGCGACGCGAGCCTCGAGCGCGGGACCGAGGCCGCACGCGGACCGCTGTCGAGCTCATCGAGCAGGGCGTAACGGCCGGCCGCCGCCAGGGGCACCGCGCCGGGGCAGAGGCGCGCAAGCGCGTCCGGGTCGGTGGTCAGGACCTGGGCGACGACCCCCGGCCAGCGCTCGCGCAGCCGGTCCAGGCACACCCGCAACATCGTCACATCGCCGATGTTGAGCAAGGCGTGGCTGCCCGGGTCGATCACGACCCTCGGTCCGATCTGGCCCGGCGTCACGGTCCAGCCGCATCCTAGTCACGCATAATCCGCCAGGTGCACGACCGCGACCAGGGGGGCCCCGCGACCGTGGTGGAGGGCGTCTCCAAGACCTTCCGCCTGCCGCACGAGCGCGTCTCGACGCTGAAGGAGCGAGCGCTTCACCCCTTCCGGAGGACCTCCTATGAACGGCTCGAGGCCCTCAAGGACGTTTCCTTCGCCGTCCAGCCGGGGGAGTTCTTCGGGATCCTCGGCCGCAACGGCTCCGGCAAGAGCACCCTGCTCAAGTGCCTGGCGGGCATCTACCGCGCGGACGCGGGCCAGATCTGGATGAACGGCCGGGTGTCGACCTTCATCGAGCTCGGAGTGGGCTTCAACCCGGACCTGGCCGCGCGCGACAACGTGCTGATCAACGGCGTGATGCTCGGGCTGTCGCCGCAGGAAGCGCGCAGTCGCTACGACCGCGTCATCGATTTTGCCGAGCTGCGCGAGTTCGAGGAGCTGAAGCTCAAGAACTACTCCTCCGGCATGCATGTGCGCCTGGCGTTCTCGGTGATGATCCAGGTGGACGCCGACATCCTCCTGATCGACGAGGTGCTGGCGGTCGGCGACGCCGCCTTCCAGCAGAAATGCTTCGACATCTTCAACCGCCTGCGGGAGGAGGGGCGAACGATCCTGTTCGTGACCCATGACATGGCCTCGGTGCGCCGCTTCTGTCACCGCGCATTGCTGCTCGACCGCGGCGAGGTGCGCATGATCGGCGAGCCGGCCGACGTCGCAGCGCGCTACCTGGATACAAACTTCCAGCGCCAGGCGGCCCAGCCGGTCAGTGTCGGAGAGCGCAGCGGCGACGGCGCCGCAGAGCTGGTCGAGGCTTGGTGGGAGGACGAGGGCGGCGAGCGGCAATCGGCACTCCGCCAGGGAGAGTCGATCGCGTTCTACACCCGTGTGCGCTTCAGTCGCGAGGTCGAGAACCCCGCCGTCGCGGTGGTCTTCGAAAACGAGTCGTTCCAGCCGCTGATGGCGACGTCGACCGATTGGGCCGGGTACCGGACCGGCTCATTCCGAGCGGGCGACGAGGTGGTCTTCTCGGTGCACTTCGAGCTCGCGTTCGCTCCTGGTCGGATCTACGCCTCGCCGTGGGTGTCCCACCGCAACTCGAGCGCCGTGATGGACCGCAGGCCACAGATGGCGACCGCGGTGGTAACCGGCTCGCACCTCTCCGGAGGACTCGTGGACCTGCCCCACGACGTGCGGCTCGAAGCGCCCGGCAGCGTGCTGGCGGGGAGCGCCGGGTCGTGACCGGCGCGGTGGCGGGCGTCGGCCAGCCGATCAGAGGCCCCAGCGCGCTCGGGGGGGACCTCCGCCGGATGCTGCACCTGACCGTGACTCTCGCGGTGATGGAGTTCAAGCTGCGCTTCTTCGGGTCGGTGCTCGGCTACCTGTGGCAGCTGATGCGGCCGCTGATGCTGTTCGGCGTCCTCTACCTGGTGTTCACGAAGTTCGTACGCGTGGGCGCCGGGGTGCCGCACTACCAGGCCATACTGCTCACCGGAATCGTGATGTTCACGTTCTTCTCGGAGGCGACGGGGGGAGCGGTGACGTCGGTCGAGGGCTACGAGAACCTGGTGCGAAAGATCGAGTTCCCGCGCCTGGTTGTGCCGCTATCGGTCCTGCTGACCGCATACTTCAACCTCGCGCTCAACATGATCGCCGTGCTCGTCTTCGTGATCGCGAGCGGCGTCAGCCCTCAGGCTGAATGGCTGCTGTTCCCTCTGCTCCTCTTGGCCCTCGGCGTCTTCGCCGCCGGCCTGGCGATGCTGCTCTCGGCCCTGTACGTGCGCTTTCGAGACGTGAAGCCGATCTGGGAGGTTGCGACGCAGGTGATCTTCTATGGCTCGCCGATCCTCTATGTGCTCGACATCGTGCCGAGCGCGAACCTCCAGAAGCTGATCGCCACGTTCAATCCGCTGGCCACGATCCTGGTCGAGGCGCGCCACGTGCTGATCGACCCCTCCGCGCCGCACGCCTGGGACGCCGCCGGCGGCGTCTCCCATCTGGTCGTTCCGGCCGCGATCGTCCTGGGCACGCTCGTCCTGGGTTTCTGGGTCTTCAACCGCGAGGCGCCCAGGATCGCGGAGGAGCTGTGAGCGCGGAGCCCGGCGCCGGCCCCGAAGAACGCGCGGAGCGGGCCGAGCGCGCGCTGGAGGAGGCGATGGCGGATCGCGCCCGCACCTGGGCGGAGCTCCAGCGCCGCGAGGCTGCGCTGCGCGACGCCGAGCGAATGCGCCGCCGACTGGCGGAGATCGAGAGCTCGGCATGGTGGCGCGCGGGCCTACCGCTTCGACTGCTCCAGAAGGCTCTGCGCGATCCGCCCCGCGCCCTGTACGCGTTGGCGACGCGATTGGAGCGGCTGCTCAAGCGCTGACGCTCCGGGTGGGTAGCCTGCGCCCGCGTGGCTGGAGCGGTGACCGTCGCCATCCCGGTGCTGAACGGGGCTCGGTACCTGGACGAGGTGCTGGGCGCGATCCGTGGGCAGACGGTCGACCGCGAGCTCGAGATCCTCATCGTGGACTCGGGCTCGAGCGACGGTTCGCGGGAGATCGCGCAGCGCCACGGCGCCCACGTGCACGACATCCCGCGCTCGGAGTTCTCACATGGCGGCACGCGCAACCTGCTGATGCAGCTCGCGTCCGGCGATCATGTCGCGTTCCTGGCGCAGGACGCGACTCCCGTCCACGAGCGCTGGCTCGCCGCCCTGCTGGAGGGCTTCGACCTGGCCGATGACGTCGCGGCCGTCTTCGGGCCCCACGAGGCGCGACCGGGGGCGAGCCACATGATCGCCTCCGAGATGGACCGCCACTTCGCGAGCTGGGGAGACGGCCGGGAGATCGACGTGCAGCGGCTCGATCGCTCGCCCTCCGGGATCGCCGCCTACCGTCGGCTGCCCGGTCAGCTCACCTTCCTGAGCGACGTGAACTGCGCGCTCGACCGGCGGGCATGGGAGCAGGTCCCCTATCGCGAGGTGCCGTACGCCGAGGACCAGCTGCTCGGGCGTGAGCTGATCGAGGCGGGCTACGCGAAGGTCTTCCATCCCGAGGCGCGCGTCCTGCATTCACACGACTACCCGGCGCTCGACTTCTTCCGCCGCTACTTCGACGAGTTCCGCGGGCTCCGGGAGGTGCTCGGCTTCCGGCAGCCGTTGAGCCCCGCGAGGGCGGCTCGGGACGTGAGGGGCCTGATGGGCGCGGACAGGCGCTGGCTACGCGCCCGCGGAGTGCGCGGGACGGCGCTGGTGCGCGCCCTGCTCACATCCGCGCGCCACCATGCGATCCGCGTGGCCGGCGCGATCGTGGGGACGCGCGCCGACCGCCTCCCTGCGCCTGCGCGCCGGCTGCTCTCGCTCGAGGGCCGCGCCAGCTTCGACCCCTACGAGGTGCCCGCCAGCCTGCTGGACATGGACATGTCCTCGTTCGAGCCCGACTGGCAATGGGAGTTCGTCCGCCGCGCCTATCCGCGCCGTCCGTTGCTGCTCGAGCCGGGGCCGCCGCGCCCACCGGGAGCGTTGACGGCAGCCTGGCTCGTGCCCGTCTGGGAGATCGGCTCGGGCGGGCACATGACGATCTTCCGCCTGGTCCGGGAGCTGGAGCTGCGCGGCCACCGCTGCTCGATCCACCTGTTCGACCCGGAGGGCAAGGAGGATCGCACTGGAGCTGAGCTGCGCGAGGAGATCAGGGAGCACTTCGTGGCGATCGAGGCGCCCGTGTTCCACTCGCTGGAGGGGTTTTCCGGCGCGGACGTGGCGATCGCCACCGAGTGGCGCACCGCCTTCCCGTTGCGGGACCTCCCGGGCTGTCGCGAGAAGGTGCACTTCGTGCAGGACGACGAGCCGCAGTTCTACCCGAGCTCCGCGCAGTCGCTGTGGGCCGAGGAGGTCTACCGCATGGGCTACCGCTGTGTCTCGTACGGGCCCTGGCTGGCCGAGATGCTCCGCGAGCGATGGGGGCTCGAAGCGCGCTGGTTCGACGGCGGCACCGATCTCGAGACCTACCGCTTCGCCGGCGAGGAGGAACGCGAGCCCGGGTTGGTGGCGGTCTACGGCCGGATGGAGACCGGGCGCCGCGCGGTCCAGCTGGCCATGGCCGGCCTCGGCACGCTCTTCGAGCGCCGGCCGGGGGTGCGAGTCGCCGCCTTTGGCACGAAGTACGGCCTGCAGGCTCCGATCCCCCGCGAGGACCTGGGGGTCCGCTCCCCGCAGGAGTTGTCGGCCCTCTACCGCAGGGCAAGCGTGGGGATCGTCCTGTCGCTCACGAACCACTCGCTTGTCGGCCAGGAGATGATGGCCTCCGGCCTGCCCGTGGTGGAGCTCCAAGGGGACAACGTCGCACAGGTGCTGGGGGCTTCAGGCGATGTCGCTGAGCTGGCCGAGCCCACCCCGGACTCGATCGCCGATGCGGTCGGCCGCCTTCTCGACGACCGCGAACGAGCCTCGGCGATGGCCGCCCGCGCCCGAAGCTTCGTCGAGGAGCGCAGCTGGACGCGCGCGGGGGACCAGCTGGAGCAGGCCCTCCTGGACTTCCTCGCCTCTCCGCGTGGCTCTCAGGACGGCGACCTCGCCCCCTCGAGCGCCAGGTCGGCCATCAGCCGGCCGTAGGCGAGCGACGCGCGGTGCGGGGCGGCGGCGCGCGCGCCCAGCGCCCGCGGAGTGGCGAAGGCATGCGGGTACTTCAGGACCGAGTCCGCGTACTGGATGATGTCGTCGCGATGCTCGGCGGTGAACCAGTCGACCTCCGGGAAAAGGCCGAAGGCCGGGCCGCAGCGTCCGGTCACGAGCACGCGCCGGGCGGCGAGCACGGCCATCGCCGTCGCGGGCAGAGGCTCGCCGGCCTCGGTCGGGAAGACCACCACGGCGGCCTTCGCAAGCCCGGATGACGTGAGCCTGCCCGCGGAGACGACCGGAAGGCCCTTGTCGGTCATCGCGCCGCTGTAGAACTCCCGGCGCTCGCGATCGGCGCTGACGACCAGGGCCGGTCCGCCTGGGTCGCGCAGCTCGAACAGGGAGTCCGCCACCGGCCAGGGAGCCTTGCGCCACAGCCCCTCGCCCGCCTGGGCGATCGTGCGCGTGCCGGGTTCCGGCGCGCCGGCGGGGCCGTCCAGCCAGCGCACCCGCACGGCGGCGGCCGGCAGCGGCGCGCTGCCGAGCGCCACGACGGCGGCAGCGTCGTCTCCAGGCTGCGCGGCGCAGCGGACGCGGCCCCAGCCGAATTCGCCGGCCAAGCCCGCGAGCTCCGCGTCCTCGCGCTCCGCGACGATCTCCAGCAGGGGGCTCATCCGCGCACCCTGCGTGCCAGCCGTCTGGCCGCGCTCGCCACGCGATAGAGCCGCGACCCCGTGATGCGCTCGAGCCGCGCGCCGAGCTGATCGATCTGAGCGCGCAGCGCCGCCACGTCGGCGTCGCTCCAGCCTGCCAGCAGGGCGCGGTGCCGGCCCAGCGCCAGGCCGAGCTCGAGATCGGCCGCCAGGCGCGCCGCAGCGTCGGCCGGGTCGGGAGGCGGAGCTGCGCAGATGTCGCGGATGGCCGCGACGAACTCGTCGCCCGCCCGCTCGGCGCTCGGCCAGCTCTTCGCTCTTGCCAGAGCCCCCTGACGGAGCTTTTCCAGCAGCTCGCGCTCGCGCGCCAGCCGGTCGAGCCAGGCCGTGACGGCCGCCGTGTCGTCGAAGCCGACCACCAGGCCGTTCTGGCCGTGGCTCATGTACTCCTCGTGACCGGTGTGCGGCGTGACGAGCGCCGGCAGCCCGACGTGCATCGCCTCGAGCGGGGGCAGCGGCAGTCCCTCGACGCGCGACAGCTTGAGCAGCAGGTCGTGCTCGGCATACACGGTCGCCATCCCCGGAGCATCCAGCCCGCCGACGACGCGGTCGGCGCCGAGCTCGCCGGCGGCCGCGGGATCGCTCGCGACCAGCGTCACGGTGGCCTGCTCGGTCATGGCCCGTACGGCCTCGACCGCCTCGCGGACCCCCTTGAACCAGAGGCCGGGGTGGCCCTCGACCAGCACCCGGAGCGGCCCGTCGTCTGTCGCGCGGTCCGCCGGGCGGAAGATCCGCTTGTCGACTCCGTTCCGCACCACTTCGCAGCGGGCCCCGGGGCGCAGCTCGGCGAGCAGCTCCTCCATCCACCGCGCGATCACCACGAAGTCGAGCGGGAGTCCCAGGACCGCGGCGGCGCCGAGCCGGTCGAACGTGCTCCAGTCGGGGTAGAAGCGTTGCTCCAGGCTCTGCATGAACAGCACCCGCCGTTGGGCCGGCACCCGCCACAGCGCCAGGGCCGTGGCCCACCAGGTCGCGATGGCCGCATCGTAGGTACCGCTCGCCTCGCTGAGCGGGCGAACGGGCAGGTCCAGCTCCGGGGGATTTTCG
>JBHELQ010000073.1:0-43016 GCA_046262995.1 Thermoleophilaceae bacterium | reverse complement strand
CGGCGCCATCGCCTCGTCGAGGGTGGGCAGCCGGCAGCCGACCCGCACCGGCAGCGCCAGGACGCGCACGCCTGACTCGCGGACGCGCCGAAGGCCGCTGGGCGACCATGTTGGATGGCGCAAGGGCCAGGCCTCTTCAC
Source organism: Thermoleophilaceae bacterium (assembly GCA_046262995.1). Taxonomy (GTDB): domain Bacteria; phylum Actinomycetota; class Thermoleophilia; order Solirubrobacterales; family Thermoleophilaceae; genus JBHELQ01. The sequence continues at coordinate 42,876 of JBHELQ010000073.1, read as the reverse complement.
TCCAGCTTCCGCCGTCCGGCGTCCAGTCGACGGGCGCGGCCCACTCCACCAGCATCCCGTCCACCAGCAGCGCGGGGTCGCGGACGATGTCGCCGACCTTGACGGCGGGCGTGCGCGTGGCGAGGCATGCGGAGCAGGTGACGGGGAACTCGGGGTCGTCCCACTTGTCCATCCAGTCCTGCCCGCTCTGACCGCACGCGAGCACGCGATTGCCGTACTCGCCCTTGTGGATGACGTCGCCGCTCATAGCCGCACCGCCTTCGCCTCGGCGGTGGCCAGGGAGATGGCGCCGCGGACCACCCGGCGCGCCAGGGCGCGGAGGCGGGCTACCTCGACGTCGGACAGCTGTGGTAAGGTGCCGGCGTCCAGGCCGGCGTGGCTCAGTGGTAGAGCATCGCTTTCGTAAAGCGAGGGTCCTCGGTTCAATCCCGAGCGCCGGCTCCGATGTTTCTTACCTGCGTCTACAGACTCCCCCTGAGTCCCATGACGCCCCACAGTGAAAGGTTTCGTAAACCTTTGCCCTACACTGGCCATCGCCTCACCTCACCGACAAAAGCGCGACCCCGCTCACACGCCGAAAGTAGCTGTCCAGACCATCCCAACGTGGCGGAGCAGGGTCGCTGAATCACGGTCGTTGGGAATAGGCATTGTCTGGACGCTGTGAATGTTTCACAGGTCCGCGGTGAGCGCAAGCACTCGCTGCTACTTTTTTGTAACTACGGGTAACGATTCGGGAACGTGAGGGGCCGCACGATGGGGTGCTTTTCGCCGCTCGCGGGCCAGCGCGCTTTCGGCGGCCACCATGGCCTCGTCCTGCTCCTCGTCGTCCACGATGCCGTAGCGGTCGAAGGCCGCCCGGGTGCTCCAGCCCCCCTGGCGCATGATGACCGGCTCCGACCACTTCCACAGCCGGCGCGCGCGATAGGCGAAGCTGTGGCGGAGCGTGTGGAGGGTGATGGTCTCGCCCTCCGCCGCCTGCAGCCCAGACGCAGCCACGGCGTCCTGGAAGCGGCGGTAGAGGTAGCCCGGGGAGTAGGGGCGCCCGCGGTGGCGCCGGTGCTTCTTCTCGGTGCTGGTGTTCGCGAAGACCCAGTCCGAGATGCGAGGGAGCGCCTGCACCTCGGTCCAGGTCCGGGCGGTGAGGTGGGCGTAGCGCGGCTTGCCGCTCTTCGTCTTGCGCCCGGGGAGGCGCAGCCGGCCGCCGCCGCCGGACTTGGCCTCGAGTTCGTCCCAGCGGGCGCGCATCCCCTCGAGCCGGCGCAGGCCCGCGTCGAAGTAGAGCAGCACCAGGGCGGGGAGAACATCGTGGGCGTCTCCGCAGGCGCGCAGAAGCGACTCGAAGTCCTCGCCGCTGCCAATCTTCGTCTCCTTGACGTTGTCCTCGGCCACCATGCGGATGCGCTGGAGGGGGTGAGGCGGCAGTTGGCCGGCCTCCACCGCCCAGTTCAGGACCGCGCGCAGCCGCTCGAGTTCCCGGTTGACAGTGGCGGGCATGGGCGCCTTCCCTCGCCGGGTGGTGGTGGCGCCCCGCCACTCGCGGTACCGGGCAGGGAACATCACGTCCAGCTCGGCGGCGCGCACCTGGTCTAGCCGGCGGCCGTCGGTGAACGGGTAGGCGTTCAGACGGCGCCAGCACCCGCGGATATCGCGGGCGGAGTCGCAATGACGGCCGGACGTCTCCCAGTACGCAGCCCAGACGGCGCCCATCAGCGGGCTGGACGTCTGTCCAAGCTGCTCCAGAAGCTTCGCCGCGACCGCCTGCACGAGCAGGGGATCTGGCTGGCTCAACTGCTTGACCTGTGGGACGAACTAGAGGCGGTCCGGCTCCGGCACCCCGGCTACAGAGCCACGAGCGCAGCACTGTATGCGTGTGACATCGTTGTGCACAAGCGCCAACTGTCGCGTACGTAATCCTCGGGTGGGCATTGCGGCTCTCACCTCGTCCGTGGATTGGTTACCCGGGCCTCCACGGAGGCGAGGCGGCTGCGCAGCTCGCGCACCTGGTCCGCTCGACGGCGCCCCTCGCGCTCGACGGCGCGCAGAGCACGGAGCGCGAGCTGCCCGGCGGCATCGGCCTCGTCGCAGCAGCGCTTGATGACTCGGCGCAGATCTTCGGCGTTGTCGCCGTTCTTCTTCGGCATGTGAACCCCCTGTTTACAACGTGTGACGGCGCCCTACATCAGTAGGGGCGCGAAAAGACCCGGCGCGGGTTGCCCCGGCCGGGCGAAGCTAGGCGGACTCGATTTCAGCGATGATGACGCGGGCGTGGGACTGCGCAGGTGTATCGCGGCCGTCGTGCGGCAGCGGGTCTACCAGCGCCTTCAGCGCCGCCAGCAGCGCCGGTCCCGCGGCTCGCGCCCGCCCGCACTCCGCGCAGTAACAACGGCACGCCGGGTCCGTGCACGCCGTGCACTTGTCGTGCGGGCCGTGCGGAGCCTCCCAGGTCATCGCGCCCTCCCGGACAGGGGGAATCCCGTCCGCTCCCGTCGCCGCGCCCGCTTGTGGTCGTCGATGTCCGTGGCGATGCGGCGGCCCTCCTCCTCGGCGGCGTCCAGGTCGCGGAGGCGGTAGAGGGTCCCCTCGTACAGGGAGCCGCAGAAGCACCAGCCCTGCTCGGGGTCGCCGTAGTTGGGCGCGACCTTGAAGCCACGGTTGCCAGTGAGCACGCATCGGCCCGGGTCTTCGTGGGCCACCAGCACCATCACCGCGTCCTTGCCGTTGGTCTCCACGCAGTTCTTCACCACGACGGTCATGCCGACGGTCAGCTCCTCGAAGGCGCGCACCCGCACGAGGTGGGCGTCGCTGATGTGGCTCATGGCCGCGTCTCCAGTGCCTCGACGGCTAGGCAGCGCAGGCAACCGACGGTGCCGTCGGCGTTCTCCTGGTCGTGCGCGTGGTGGTTGAAGGTCTCGTCGCTCGTGCTTGGCTCGTTGCCGTCGCAGTCGAGCGTGCACCCCAGGCTCTCGACGATTCGCCCGGCCAGCCACTCCAGGTGTTCCAGCCGCTTCATGGGGTGCCCTTCAAGGCGCGGATGGCCATGGCGCAGTTGGGCGGGTCGTGGTCGGGGCTCAGCGCCTCGACTTCCTTCGCCGCCGCCTCCAGCACCATCTCCGAGATGACACGCCAGGCGTGCTCGGCTCGTCCGTGTCGCTTCGCCCAGTGTCCCTCAAGGGCCTCGGTGATGATCAGCAGCTGCTCCTTCGTCGGCTTCACGGTGCCCTCCGGTAGCTGGCGCCGTCGGCGTCCACCAGGGCGTCGCCGTTCCACCGCAGGTCGTACGCGGTGCCGTCGTCGAAGCTGACCCGCACGGTGTCACCGTCGAGGGACCAGCGGCCGACGAACTCGTGCGCCTCGTCAGGGCACACGCGCCCGGTGGTGTAGGCGCCGCCAGCGTGCAGGCCCACGGTGACGTGGCAGCCGGCGGGGTCGACGTCCCCGGCGTAGTCGCCTTCGGGGCCGGGGGAGCACGCGGCCAGGAACGAGGCGGCCACGAGGATGGCGAGCCAGGCCAGCACCTCGATGGCGACGGTGAGCGGGCGGCGGGTCATGACTTGGCCTCCCCGTACATCACCCGCCGCCGGGCGGAGACCAGCGGGCGGTCGTACTCCCGCCGGTCGTCCCACTCGTCCCTGTAGCGCTGTGCTCTCCGCTCCGCTGGCGCCGCATCGTCACCCGCCCACAGCGCATCGATGACACGCTGCTGGGCCCGCACCAGGCTGCGCAGGATGGCCACCTCGGAGCGGATGACGTTGCCGGCGGCGTCCAGGTCTGGCTGCGACTTCATGACCCCCTCCCAGCGCTGACGCCCGCGTGCTCGTCCAGCAGCTGCAGTTGTCTGTCCTCGAAGTCGACGGCGCGCTGGAGCCAGCGGCGCAGCTCGCGGCGGGCGGCGTCGCCGGCCTTGTCCAGCACGGTGTACATCTCGTAGGGGCCGTCAGCCTTTGCCAGGCGGCGGGCCAGCTCGCGGGGCTTCATGTCGTCGGCTCCCCGTCTCGCCCCGAGGCACGCTCCACGCAGCGCTTGCAGCGGGCGCCGCCGACCCACAGGGCCCAACCGTGTCGCTTCGCCTGCGCCAGTGTGGCAAACAGCTTGTGCAGGCAGTCCACGCATACCATCCGCTTCGGAACCCCCGGAGTCAGGCTCATGGCGTCGGCTCCATCTTGGCCCGGGCGCGCCGGTCGGCGAGGACTGCGCGGGCCTCGTCCATCGCCACCCATTGCGCGTCCTTGTCCCATGTCTCCCACGCGCCGCCGTCGACGGCTTCCAGTAGCACTCGTGCCACCGCCTCCACGTTCTCCTCCGTCTCGGCCAGCACGGCGGCGAGGCGGTGGTTCTCTCGGGCAACCGCTGTCAGCCGCGCCTGGGCGTCGGCAAGCGCTTCCTCGGTGAGATGGTCGCGCTCAGCCGCCAGCGCTGTCCCTAGCGCTTCGTTCTCCGCCCGCAGCTGCTCCACCTCTGCGCGCAGTTCGTCGCATTCCGCCGCCACCGCCCTAGCCCCGTCGGTGTGCTCGCAGTCCTCGGCGGCGCAGGGCTCGCACATCCCGGCCGCCCACGCCTCGGGGACCTTGCGCGGGCAGCCCGGGCAGCAGCAGTCGACGTATTGCGACTTGCCTTCGAGTAGGGCGTGGAGGCGCAGGATCTCATCCAGCGCTTCCTCGTGGGTCAGCGGTTCCAGGCTCATGGCGCGAACCCTCCCGCGGGACACGCGGCAACGGCGAGGTCGAGCAGCCGCAGCGCCGCCATCACGCCGCCCGCTGCCGCCTCCACGGTGGTCGCGGTTTCCTCGCCCAGTCCGGAGTCGGCCAGCGCCAAGGCGTCCTCGTGAAGCTCCGCCAGCGTCGTCACCAGGACGTCCACGCGGGCGCGAAATTTCTCGGTGGTCATGGCAGCTCCGCGAAGGTGTTGCAGCGGCCTGGGTGGCCCTTGCGCTGCGAGCAGGCCCAGAACTGCACCCGCTGCCCGCACATCCACGGCTGCAGGTCCGCCCGCCGGTTGGTCGCCGGCCGCGGCTCCAACTCGTCGTATTCGGGTGGCGTGGCGCCTTTCCAGGTATCGTAGCCGGCCGGCATTGCCGCGTACTCCGCCGCCTCGTGGGCCTCGTCGTCCCAGCTCATTTGCATCTCCCGGCGGCGCGCTCCTCGTCGAGGATGCGCGCGTACACCTCGGGCTGCCCCCAGGCCAGCAGCAGCTTCGCCGCCGTCTGGAGCTGCCGGGCGGTCAGCGCATCCGGCGGGTGGCCGAAGCGCTCCATGCACCACAGGCGCTGCTGGTCCTTCTTCCACTCGATGGACTCGAAGACGTCCTGCAGCTCCGCCAGCTGGGCGGGCGTCGGCGCCTCGCCGGTGTCGCTGGCGGCGGCCTGTGCCTTCTCTCGCTCGATGGCGGCCAGCCGCTCCTTCTCGGCGCCCTCCCGCTCTGCTTTGCCCTTGTCCCAGCGCTTCTGCAGGACGTCGATGACCCGGGCTGCCTCGCGCACGCTCAGCTCGTTCGTGTGCTCCTTGTGGAACTTGCCCCGCAGGTCCTTGCGGTATCTCTCCTCGGGGTAGGTGTTGCGGATGTCGTGCAGCAACGCGTGGATTTTCGCGTTCTGGGCGCGAGTGATGCCGGGCTCGGCGCGCACCGGCTCCCCGGTGCTGTCGTCGTACACAGGCACCGGCTCGGTGTACTCGGCGGTGAGGCGCTGCTCCTCCTCGTCGGGGTCGTCGAACCCGCGGATGGGCTCGCGCCTCGGGGCGTTCTCGGTGCCGGCGGTGTGCTTCGGCGGGGTGTAGGCAGGCTCCACTGGCGACTCGGGTGCGGCATCGGCATGGGACATCTCCTCGCCCGTGTAGAGGCCAGACAGCTCCTGGGGGAAGGCTCGGCGCAGGGCCAGGGACTCGGCGCACTTGCCCAGCATCAGGGCGCTCATGCGCTGCCACATAGACGTGGGCTTCCCTTCCTGCGTCGTCTGGACGTACTGCTCCCAGGTGGCGACGGCCCACAGCGGCTCCTTGAAGTCGCTGCGCAGGACGCCCACCTTCGCCGCGGCCGGCGGGTCCTTCTCCAGCCACACCTCCCGCCAGGCCATGTCGGAGCCGCACCAGAAGGGCCCCAGCTGGCCGGCGTAGCGTCCGGTACGCTCGGCGATGAGGCGGAAGCCATCGATGGACGTCTGCGGCGCCATCACCTCGCGGCGGGCCTTCGCGTTCCAGCGCTTGACGGCGTAAATCTGCTTCGCGAACGGATCGAGCCGCGTCCTCTCACAGATGCCCATGAACAGGGCCAACTCGTCGTCGGTGCCGCCGGCACAGATGGTGCGCTTGATGAGCGCCACCTGCTCCTCGGTGAACCGCTGCTGGCCGGGGACCAGTGCAAGCGCCGTGGTGGTCACGCCGCCCTCCTTTCCGCGTCCCGCTTCGCCCGCGCCGCCGCGATGAGATGGCGGCCCTGGATGCACTCACCCCACGCCTCGGCGCAGCTGTAGGAGCAGAAGTGGCGGCCGTCGTACTCCATCCACACGGGGCGGATGTTGAGGCAGCATTTGCAGCGCATGGTGGCGTGGACAATCACGCTGCACCTCCGCGCTTCGCGCTCGAGCAGGTGCAGGCGCTGCAGTCCCGCAGGCACACCGAGCAGGCCCTGCGGGTGGTGACCCGGGAGCGCATCTCGCGGGCGGTGGCGACAGCGGCCAGCACATCGGCGGCGTGTGCCTCGGCCTGCTCGATGGTCAGTGCCAGGGCGATGGACACGGCCGCTTTCTCGCCGCAGACGAGCAGCTGCACGGCGGGCGGGATGGTGGCGGAGGCGTAAAGCTTCACAGCACCACCTCCCCCCGGTGCAGCTTGCAGCAGGCCTGCCCGAAGGCATCGCAGATGGCGCAGGTCGCGCCGTACACCACCGGCTTGGCCTGCGGCTCCGGCCTCCACCCTCGAATCCCGCCGGCCAGCAGCGCGGCGCTCGTCGTCTTGTTCATGTCCCGTCCCCTTTCGGCCACGCCATCGGTGGCCCGTTCCCAGTCGTTTCCTCCGCGACTCCACCGCGCCTCCGGATACCCGGTCAGGCGCTGAAACTTCGCTGCGAAGTGGGCGGGCATTGACTTCACGCCGCGCATGCACTTCGAGAGAAACCCCGGGTTCATCCCGAGCACCTCTGCCAGGGCCCGCAGCGACGGGATGCCCGCCGCCCGTGCCGCGCGCATCGCGGGCAGTTCCACCCGGCCGCTCCGGCTCAGCGCCTCTCGATGTCCCCTTTCCATGTCCCTACACTAGGACGATGTGGGGACGACGTCAACATGAGTGTTGGGACAAAACTACGTGACGGGTGTTCAGCCCTTGCGGGGCCAGACCGTCGAGGGGACCCCGCGCTTCTCCAGGGTCTTCTCCCACTCGGGGCGAATCTCGCGGAACTGCGCGCCGCGGGCCCACGCCTGCTTGAGCACGTCGCGGGTGGTGCCGCACAGCTGGGCCGCCGTCTGCGGGGTCAGGCCGGCGTCGTAGAGCGCCTGGACCGCCTTGTGGCGCTTGCTCCCGGCGGTCTTCGTCTTCGCAATCTTGAGCGCCCTGCTGTCCCCGCTGGTCCCGACGTCCATTGTCCCATCATGCGTCGTTTGGGGACGGTCTGCAAGGCTGCGAAGGCCCAGCCGGTCCATCTCGTCGGCCGCTTCGCGGTGCAGGATGGCCAACGCGCGGTACTCGCGGGCCTGCTTCTCCTGGCCCTGGTCGAGCGCGCGCAGGGCGGCGGCGTCCTCACGGTCGGCAAGCTCGCGGAGGCGGGCGGCGGTCACGGCCGGGGAGGGTACCACGCCGCCGATGAGGCACCGATTCACTCATTCACCGCTTTTGTGTTGACCGGCCCCATTGAAGTGGCTACATTGAAATGCATGAAGGCTAAGCGACAGAACCGGTACGGCGTCCCGAGCGCGGTCACCCTCCATCGCCCCAACAAAATCCAGCGCGAGCTGATTGCGCAGCAGAATGCCGCCGCCGATGCGGACGCAGACCGGAGAGCCAAGACGGCCCTGCAGACAGACGCATTGTCCCGTGACCCCGCCTATGCCGCCGCCCACGAAGCCGAAGTCCTAGCTTTCCGCGAGCTGCGGTCGCTGGAACGCGCAGAGGATCCTGACGCAGGCGCCATCGCCGCCGCCGAGGCGGCCTACAAGGCTCGCCAGGCCGACGTAGCGGCCGCCCGCGAGGCATTTTTTGCCCGAAACTAGCCGCTACCAGGCCCGTCGCGAGGCGGGCCTCTGTACGATGTGCGGCACCGAGCCGGCCGAGAAGGACCGGTCTCGGTGCGACGCCTGCCGCCGGAAGGTCGTCAGGTACGAGCGGGCCCGGCGCGCTGAGCGGGTGGAGAAGGGGAGGTGCCCCACCTGCGGCGAGAGGCCCCCGGAGAAGGGGCGCCGCGACTGCCGGCCCTGCCTGGACCGGTACGCGCGCTACATGCGCGAGCGCTAGCGGCGCACCGGCGTCGGGGCGTCGAACTCGACATCGGGGTCCGTGTCCTCGCGGTCCGCTTCGGCGCTGAGAGCGCGGGCCAGCGCCTGCAGCGCCAGGGCGCCGTAGTGGGCCTCCAGCATCCTCTGCTCCTCGCGGGTGAGGGCGGCGCGCTCGACGATCGCCTCCGCGCGTCCACCCGCGGCGTGCGCACTGGTGGCTGCCCAGCGCCGGGCCCAGGCCGCGGCACGCAGCAGCCCCTCGGTCACCCGACGCCCGTCCCGTAGGCGCTGGCCTGCCGGCGGAGCTGCCTGAGGTTGGCCCGGCGCAGGGGCTGGGGCGGAGTCTGGTCGCGCTCGGAGCCCGCGGCGGCGCAGAGGCGCTCTGCCAGCGCGGCCCACGCGAGCGCATGACCTGTGCCGTCCAGGAGGGCCTGCAGGTCGGCCAGGGGCACACGTGCGGCGGCCGCCGCCTGCTCCGGGCTCATGCAGAGCGCGCGGAGCAGGGCGGACGTCGCGGCAGCTTGTGCCGGGTCAGCGGGATGTGCGCCGGGGACGATCACCAGGCCGTATCTTGGTGGTGCTTGCACGGGCTCGGCTGGCAGCTGTTGTCTTGCCAGTCGACCTTCAGCGTGGCGCCGCCTTGCCACAGTAAAACGTCGTGCGAGACGCCGCACTGACTGAGTACCTTTTCCCAGTTGATCCTGTCGCCGTACGCTCCATTCCCGGTGGGCATCTGGATGTCGACGCCCGGCCCGCTGACCGGAACGTTCACCAGGATCGGGTCAAATGCGTGAACCCCGGAGATACCGACGGACGGGTCAGGGCACACGGGCCACACGGCGGCGTAGAGATTCCCGTGGTTGACGGGAATGTACGTGCAGCTGCCGCCGGTGCAGCCGTTGCGAAATTCGTAGTCGCATCCGGCCGGGCCGGTGAAGGTGGGAATCCCCCCTTGTCCGGTCGGATAGTACCCGGCGCCTGCGAACGAGAATGACTTCTTGGGCAGCTTGTGCCACGCGTAGATGACGCCGGGGTCGTCCTGGCGCCAAACCGAGTACCACATGTCCGGGCAGTTGTTGACCCACTGGGCACCACCGGCAACGGGGGAGCCGAATCCGCCGCCACCGCTGTTGAGGGTCAGGTCCCAGTTCGGGTTTTGGTTCACGTGCTTCAGGAGCCTGACGGAACTGTCGTAGGTGAGCGGCTGGCGGATGGCCTGGACGTCCCCGGCCCGAACCCCGGTGAACGGGTTCACCATGCCGGGCGGCGGGTCATCGGGCTGGCTGGGCGCCCCTGGCGGTGGCGAGCAGGCGGCGAGCAGTGCGACGAGCAGAACGATGGGTCTCATGTTGCCCAGGGGCGCGATGGCCCCCCGCGGACTTCGGTGCAGATTGGTCATTGGTAATCTCCTTGTCCCAAGATGGCCGTGTCTTGGGACGGCGTCAACCCCAATCTTGGGACGAACGACCGCGCGGGCCGTGGTATCCTCGTCTGCATGCGGCGACTTCTCTGTCTCGCGGTGCTACTGGCCGGATGCGGTGGAGAGTCCGCCGTCGTCACGGCCGCCGACGCCGGTTCGTGGAGCCCCGAGGGGCGCTGGCTGGTTCCGTTCGGGCTGGTCGATTCCCCGGCGCCGTGGATCACCTTCGCCGGGGACGCCTACGAGCGCGGCGGCGGCTGCGGTGAGCGCGGGATGTGGCGCCTCGTCGACAGCATCGACGACTACGGCGACCCGGCCAGGGACGTTGTGCTTTCGCCAGCGGCCGGCGCGTGCGAGGGCCACGCGCTGCTGGTGAAGTCGCCGACGCTGCTGTGGCTGCGCCCGCGGCCGTTCGTGCAGTTCTATCGCCGCTAGGCGCGCTGCCGGCTCACGTCGATGAACCCCTGCCCGATGATGAGGCGGTGGTCATCGACGCGGCGGTCGTGCCGCCGGTAGACGCCGTCGCCGTCGCGGTCCGTGCGCGGGACGCCGGGGCTCGGCGAGGTGTTCGCCTCGATGGTCAGCATGGTGCCGTCGCCGCGCACGGCCTCCACCAGGCCGGCGTGTCCCAGCCCGCCGCCGTGGTCGTGGACGAAGATGCTGCCCGGCGAGGGAGCATGCCAGTGCGTCCACGGATCCGTCTGCTGCCACAGCCGGACCGCGCTGCGGACCACGGGAAGCGGCATCTCGACGTTCAACTCGTGCACCGCCTCCTTGAAGCACCAGATGATGAAGTCCACGCAATAGGGCTCGCCCGGCACGCCGCCTGCTGCCGCCTGGTACATCTCGACGCGCACGCCGAGTTCGCCCGCGGCCAGCTCGAGCACGCGGCGCTGGAGAGCGTTCACCGGCACCCCATCGCCGCCAGCGCGCGGTTCGCCTGCTCGACGATGCCGCCCGGCTGAAACGCCGCCGTCTGGTGCTGGGCGTCCGGGTCCATCCCGTTGCGGAGCAGCACCACGTGCCAGTCCTCGTGCGCCAGTCTGGTGCGCGTCCAGTTCCCGTACCACACGAGGTTGACGCCATCCTTCCAGCTGTTGCCGCCCATGCAGAGCCGGGCCCCACCGTATCCCTTCTCGTGCCCCGGCTCCTGGCAGTTCAGGTCGGCCGCCGGCACCCACCAGATGTCCGGCGGCGGGTCCGTGCGGCGGTAGACGTCGTGCCAGACGATGCCGACGGCCTGGTCTTGGCACGGCTGCGGGGTGCGGACGTAGGGCGCAATCCGCGCGCAGCCGGCGAGCACCAGGAGGGCGAGAAGCCGCCTCACGACTTGGGCGGGAAGGCCTTGTCCAGCGACGTGACCAGCGTGGTCGCAACGCCCACGATGGTGATTGCGACGTTGACCACGGCGCCCGCGCCGGGGATTGCGCCCAGGACGGGCAGGAGGGTTGCGACGGGGCCGAGGACCGCGCCGAGCTTGTGCCACCAATGACTCATGGGATGTCTCCTTTGTTCGGGGTCAGCGTTTCGGCGGGAGGATTCGGTGCAGGACGCTGCGCACGGCCGCCGCTCGCACGCTCGTCGGCAGCGCCGCGATTGCGATCGCTGTCGGGCCCGCCCACCAGGGGGCCGACGAAAACCGGTCCGTCGCCAACCACGCGTACGCGAGAATGGACACCGACAGGAGAGACACAGCGGTCCCGCACAGCAGGGCGGGCAGCGATTCCCGCGACCACAAGGAAGAATCCGAGGCCCGCGAGTCCGAAGGCCCCGATGGCAACTGCGTGCCGGTGCTGCTCTCGTGGGTCATGCATTATTTCCTCCTCGGCCTCTTCGGCGCTGCCATCGGCGGCGTCCTGGCGGATTCCAGCTCGGTCTCGAGCACGCCGAGCCGCGTCCACAGCGAGCGTATCGCCTGACGGCCGCCGAGCACGATGCCGCTCGACACCAGCAAACCATCGTTGGCCATGGCGTCGGCCAGGGCGGTCAGTCCGTCGGTCACGCGCGTGACCTGCGCGGCGAATTCCTCATCGGTGGTCACCCGACGGCCCCGCTCACGTTGATCACGCCATCGGCGAGGAGGGCCTGAATGGCGGCCGTCTGGCGCTGCGCCGGGGTGTTCGCCCCCGCGCCGAATAGCAGTCCGATGAGCTTCGCTCGCTCGCCACTGATCGCTCGCATGAGGTTGTCGGTGAACACGCCCGCGCTGTAGTCGAATCCCACGCAGAAACCATCGAAAAGCTTCGCCGAATGCGAAGGTCCGCCGATGCCGCCCTCGAACCAGGTCACGGTGATCGTCGGGGTTGGCAGTTGCGTAACGGTGAACTCTGCTAGCGGCCAGGACGAAACGGTCTTGGCGACACTGGGGGTGATATCTCCACTGGGCATTACTGGTGTCTCCTATGCGCTCGACCCGTCGGCGATGATTCCCTTGTTGGCCAACTTGGTCAGCAAGTCGGCCAGAGCGGCTCCGCCGCTCCGGCTGCCGCTTACCGTCTCCTGTGCGACGTGAGCGCCGTGCATGCCAACCTTCTGGGCGGTCGTCGCGCCGAAGCTGCTGCCTGTCCCCGTTCCGGCGGCGATGTTCACACCATCAGACATCGCCACGCCGGAATTGAACAGGGCGGTTGTCAGGAATACCGATTGAGTCGCCTGGAACTGGACCTGTTGCACGCCGGCACAGACCACCGACAGCTTGTCAGCGCCCGCGATGGGGCCGATGCCGGTGTTCGGGTCCCCCGCGACCTGGAGCGCGACGTCCACCATCGAGGCGCTGTTGGGGATGGCGAACGACGTCGCGGGCGCGCCGACGGTGAGCACCGTGCCGACCAGGGACAGGCCACCGACGCCCCGGCTCTTGTACTGGGCCATTTCTATTTCCCCGCCGGGTAGGCGTTGATGGTGCCGGTGCCGCTGGCGTTGACGTACTTGGGTCGGCACCAGCGGAAGGGCCAGCCCGTCAGGTCCACGAAGTCCTTGGAGGCGCTTCCCGCGGGCTGGACGATGGGGACGGCCAGCGGCGGGTTGAACCAGTCGGCATCGTTGGCCAGGTTGGGCTGCCGTTTGTTGCTGGCCCAAATGGTGAACGTCCCCGTCGGCGTCCCGGTCCACTCCAGGTGCAACGAGGGATTCAGGATGGACAGCAGGTCCATCGGCGTCCCGTAGTAGGTGGTCGTTCCGCTGACCGCTACCCCCTCCGTGTCGCCGGCCCCGCCAGCGGTGCGGTAGAGATTCCCGGGCCCGATGCTCTCCTGCATGCCCAGGGGCCGCGTGGCCCCTGGGGGCCGCCGCGCCCTATGGCGAGATGACGTCGACCATCCGAGGCGAGTCCCTGCTGGCCACCACCGGTGTCACCGCCGCGCTGCGCCCCGGCCCGGTCTCCATCACGATGAAGGTCCTGCGCAAGGCCGAGGGGCTGCCCACGCACGTCCGCCGGGCCATGCGCCGCTTCTGCCGCGCCCCCGAGCTGGCCGACGTGCCCGACCTGCCGGAGTGGGACTACGACGAGGTGATCGCCCTGCTGCCCAACGCCCAGAACGAGGTGCGCCAGGTGGAGAACGTGAGCGGCTTCTACGACATCGACCTGGCCATGGAGTACGCCGAGTCCCTGGGCACCGCCGTCGGCTACCTGCAGAGCATCGCCCCCGTGGAGCCGATGGTGCAGATGGTGGCCACCGAGCGGACGGGCGTCCGCCCTGGCGAGCTGGACGTGAGCGAATTCCGCCGCCGCTACGCCGTGGTCGACCGACCGCTGACCGCGCTCGATGCGCTCTGCGCCGGCATCCTCGTGCCGGAGGAGGTCGAGGCCCTCTCCACCGTGTACCCCGAACTCTATGCGGCCATGCGGACGTCGCTCGAGCAGGAGATGATCGCCGCGGTGGCCGCCAAGGAGAGCTACCGGCTGCCCTACGCGAAGCAGACGGCGCTGGAGGTGTTCCTCCAGACGGAGACGGTGGACGCCGCCCTCAGCGCCGAGCTGGGCAAGGCCTTCGAGTCGGCCCGCCAGCGGGAGAGCGCCGGGAAGAAGCCGCCGAAGGACCCCGGCGCCGAGCCGCAGCTGGCCACCCCGCGGGACCCCACCAACCCTGCGACGCAGACGGACAAACTCGAAGCCCGCTGAACGCCTGTTCCGCTACCGCTGGCGGGCGGGGTGGGGGACCATGGCGGCCATGCGATGGATGATGCTCCTGGCGGCCCTGGCGAGCGGCTGCGGCGGTGACGACCCGGCGGACAAACTGCAGGGCAAGTGGATCGGGGAGACCACGTCCACCTGCCTCAGCGCGCTCGGGTTCGTCGGCGGGGAGTTTGAGCAGGACCTCATCTGTCAGCTCCCTGGCGGCAGCTTCGGACTGGCCGCCACGACGGGGACGTTCACGGCTGATGGCGGTAGCCTGCGCTTCACCGCAGCCAAGACGACATGCCCCGCGACCGCACAACGAGGCTGGGGCGTCAATTTCAAGCTGGACGGCGACGTCCTCACCCTGATCACCACGGGTGGCCTCGTGACCCTCTCCCGCCTCCGCGAGATGCCAACCGGCGGTGCGACGGCGACCTTCGGATGCTTCGACCAGGGCGGCGCGTTTACGGCTGCTCCGCTGCAGGGTCTGTGACTATGCCGGGCGCCAGCCGCGAGATGAGACCCCGGGGAACGCCCGCCTCCATGGCATCCTGCACCAGCTGCGCGGGGACGCTCCCCGCCTGCGACGCCTGGTAGAGGCGCGCCAGGGCCCGGTCGGCAGCACGCCCGCCGGCAGCGGCGACCGGCAGGGCAAGCTTCTTGCCGGCGAACGCCATGGGGTGCGTGAGCGCCAGCCCCACGTCGAGGGTGTTGCTGAGCGCGTTCCGTAGGCCTCCCGCGGCCTGGTTGGCCGCGGGCATAGCCGCGCGCTGGTCGGCGATGTCCTGGATGAGCCGCAGGCCCCGGTAGTCGCGATTTAGAGCAGGCAGCGCCTGGGAGGCCTCCGCGGCGGCGGCCATGCCCTTCCACCCCTCGCGCTGGCCCAGGGAGGATTTGGCGATGCGCCCGCCGAGGTCCTTGATCTCCTCCAGCCGGCGATCGAGCACGACGTCGAGAGCGCCGGCCAGGTCGCGCTTGAGCTGCGCGCCCGCTGCGGGGGAGAGGTCCGCGCCAGCGAAGCCAACATTCTGCAGCTTGGTGATTTCCTTGTTCAGCGCCTGCAACGGGATGCGGTCACGCGCCCCCTCACCCCAGCGGTCCGCGATGGCCTGGCTGTAGCTCTCGAGCTGGCGACGGACGGGCGCGTCCGACGGGGACGAGAGGTCAGCCTTCACCCGCCCGACGGCTCGGCGGATGTCCGACGTGCGCACGCCCAACGCCTCGTGGTCGATGGCGTTGTATGCCACGTCCAGCTGCTTCCCCACCTTCTCGCGAGCGGTCTCGGTGGCGGCAGCGAGCGCGCGCGGGTTCGCCCCCTCCGGCTCCAGGCCAAACTTCTTTGCGGCGGCCAGCACCAGGTCGTCGTCGGCGTAGACCTTCTTCCCGGCAGTGGTCGCCCGGCCGCCGGTGATGGCCTGGATGGTCCGCTGGTCCACGCGCTCCGGAGCGCCCCTCAGGACGCGCTCCAGGCCGTAACCGACGGTCCCCCCGATGGCGCCGCCCACCAGCCCGCCCTTCCCGGCGTCGCTGACCACTCCGCCGAGGTCCTTCGCCTCGCTGGCGCCCGCGCCCTGCAGGATGCCCGCGCCCGCCCCCCGCGCCGCGTTCACCGCGAAGCGGACCAGCGGCGTCGTCTCGCGGACGGCGTTCAGCGCTCCGGCCCCGGGGATGGGCGCCACGGCGCCGCCGGCCAGCTGGCCCAGGGTGGAGGCGATCGGGTGCTGCTGCTCCGCCGCGTGCAGCTGGGCCCGCTCCTCGTCGACGTTGCGCCGGTAGCGCTCGCCGAAGCTGGGCCCGCCCCGGCCGGTGTCGCGCCCCTCGGCCAGCGCTTTGAGCGCCGACGCCGCCTCGTCGAAGAAACTGAAGCTGGCGCCCTGCAGTGCGCTCCGGCCGAAGGCATCCAGGGCGCCCTTGTCGGACTGCTCAGGGGCGGCCGGGCGCATGCGGGCGAGGTCATCGGCGAGCGGGTCTCCGCCGCCGGCCGCGGGCCGCATCGCCGCCAGGTCGTCGGCGAGCGGGTCAGAGCCCATGGGCGGCCAACCAGTCCTTCGCGACCTGGTCGTTCGGGTTGGCCTGCAGCCGCTGACGGGCCATCTGCACCTTCGCCGGGTCGGGGCCCTGCCCACCTCCGCCGATGCTCGGGGTGGGCGCGGTCTGCGGCGCCTGCACGTTGCGATTCTGCAGGTAGACCTGCCGGCTGGTCGACATCCGATCGCGCAGACGCAGCAGCGTCTCCATGGCCTGCCTGGGGTCGTTGGCCATGGTGGTCATCTCGGTGCTGGCCGCCTGGAGGTCACCGCCGGTGATGACGCCGCCGTAGCCCTTCGCCAGGCCGATTTTCACGGCCTGCAGGCCCTGATGAATCTGCTTCGCCTCGGGGGACTTGAGGCCCTGCTCCGGGGTGACGTCTCCCGCGCCGGCCGCCTGAGCGTATCCCCGCAGCTCGCCGCCCAGCTTCGTCTTGCCGAAGGCCTCCGCGCGCTGCCAGCTCTCCTCGTTCTTGCGGTACTCGTTCCAGGCCCCGGGGTTCGCCTTGATGGTGGCGATCATCCGGTCGACGTTCTTGATGTCGTTGTCGAGGGAGCCAATCTTGGCCAGGTCCTCGCTGGAGGCCTTGCCGGCGACGCCTCCCGCTGCTCCGGTCCCCTGCACGCTGGTGCTCTGTACCTTCGTGCGCATGCCCTCCAGCCACTGCTGGTAGTGAGCCTGCGCCTTCTGGTCAGCGGCGTTCTTGATCACCTGCCCTTGCACGGCAGCGGCCTGCGTGCCGACCTGGGCGGCCTTCACCTGGGCGGCGTCGCCCACGGCCTGCCAGATAGCCGTCTGCTTGACGTCCAACTCGGAGAGCCGCCGCGCGCGCTCCTCGTTGGACATGGCGAGGTTCTCACGTGCGCCCGCGACCTTGTCCTTCTGCACCTCGATGTGCGCGCGCTGGACCCGGTAATCGTCGTCGATGGCCTTGCCGATGACGTCCATCGCGACGTTCCCGCCCTTGCCGGTGAGGACGCCGCCGACGGCGCCCATGGCAAGCGCGATGGCACCGGCGACCTTCTGGCCCGTCGTCCGGGTCGACCAGAAGTCCTTGACGTCCATGCCAGCGAGCTTCTGGCGCTCGCCGTCGTACTGCGCCTTCGCCTCGGCGGCGAGCCTCTGGCCCTCGGCGATTTGCGCCTGCTTCTCGGCGGCCTGCTGCTGGCCCAGCTGCGCCCGCTGCTGGGCGCTCTCCAGCGTCGCCTGCGCCTGCGCCTGGCCCACCTCGCCCTGCTGGCCGGCGAGGCGCACGGCCTCCTGGTCGGTCCCGCGCAGCGCCTGCATCGCCCGGCGCTCCTCGGGGGACACCACCTCGCGGGTGCGCGTCTCGCTCTCACGCACCATGCCCGGCGGCGGCTGGGGGGTGACCGGGGCGGGAGACGCGACCGGCGTCTGGGGCGGCAGCGCGAGCGGGGGAGCGTCGTTGCCGCCTCGGTCGATCACCACCGGCTGCGAGAGGTCCTGCCCGGCGCGCGCGTTGGCGGCGAGCACGCCGGGCGGGATGGCCGGGCCAGGGGCGGCGGGCGCCACCTGGTCGAGCGGGACGCCCTGCACCTGCCCGAAGGTCTGCGGCATGCCCTGGCCGTCGTCCTCGAGTTGCCCCGTGACGGGATTCACCCGCAGGCCCATTAGCGCCGGCCCTCCGCCTTCTTCAGGCGTTGGTTCATGCGCGACATCGCGGCCAGCAGCACACCGACGGCCTGGGCCGCATCAATCTTCTTCCGGCCGCCGTCGTCGACGACGATGGAGGCGCCCATCGGCGAGCGCTCCAGGTCCTGCGCCATGATGCCGTAGCGCTCGCCCGGCGCGGTCCCCGGCTGCGACGGGTCCTTGTAGCGGAACTTGTAGGCGGTGAGGTTGTCCAGCAGGCGCTCGACGTCGTCGCCCTTGCCGCCCACCTCGTCCATCAGCTTCGCCTTCGCCGCCTTGCCGCGCTCGTCGCCGTAGAGCGGCTTGACGTCCGTCTTCGTCCGCTCGTCGGACACCAGCGTCGAGACGAGGCCGCTGCCCGCGCCGAGGCTGTTGCCGATGAACCCCAGGAGACGCTGGTTCTTGTTCTGCGCGTACTGCCCTTCCCACTGGGCGGCGTTCTGCTGCAGCTGCGTCGCCTGCAGGTACTGGTTCATCAGCGCCTGCTTCTGCGCGTCGTCCAGCGCCCGCTGCCGGAGGACGGCGTCGGCGTTCTGCAGGTTCACCTGGTTCTGCAGGCCCGCGTTCGCGACGTTGACTTGGTTCGTCTGTCCCGTGTTGAACTGCTGGTTCTGGTTGAACTGCCCGGCGTTGAACATCCCCAGCTGGTTCGTCTGGCCGATGTTGAATTGCGAGTTCTGCAGGGAGTTCTGGGCGTTCGCGAGGCCGACCTGGTTCTGCTGGCCGGTGTTGAACATGTTCACGCTGTTCGTCTGCCCGGCGTTGAAGCGCGACGTGTCCGCGTACTGGCCGGCGTTGAACATGCCGACCTGGTTCTGCTGGCCGGTGTTGAAGAGGTTGACCTGGTTTTCCGCCCCGGCGTTGAACTGCCGCTCGGAGCTGTTCAGCGCGGCCTGTTGCTGGCGGAAGGCGTTCTGACTGCCGGCGTTGAAGGTGCCCGCCTGCAGCTGCATGCCGGCCTGGGCCTTCGCGATGTCGTTCTGCTGGCCGGCGTTGAACATCTGCCGATTGGCCTCGATTTGGGCCTGCAGCCGGTTCATCTGGTTTTCCTGGTCGGCGTTGAACATGCCGCCTTGCAGGTCGATTTGCGCCTGAAGCGCGTTCTTCTGCGCCTGCAGGTCCTGGTTGTGCATGGCGGCCTGCTGCTGCAGCTGCGCCTGAGCAAGCTGGGTCTGGTTGATTTGGCCGGCGTTGAACTGCGATACCGCCGTCTTCAGGTTGGCATTGGCGGTCTCGACCGAGATGTCCTGGCCGCGGGTGCTCTCCAGGCCCGCGAGCAGCTGGCCGCGCGCCTGCTGCTGCTCCTGGGCCCGCAGCATGGCGGACTGAGCGGCGGCGTCCTGGGACAGCTCGCCGATGTTGTAGCCGGCCTGCAGGTTGGCCGAGACGCGCCCGGTGCCGCGGGCGTTGGCGGCCTGGGCGTGCTGGGCCGCGATCGACTTGTCGAGGTTCCGCTGAAACTGCATTTCGGCTGCAGATGGGCCGTTGGTGCCCTTCGCTGCGCCTTCGAGGTAGTCCAGCAGCTCCATCTGGCGGGACCGGAGGGCGTCGCCCATGCCGACCGTAGTGGCCTCGGCCAGGTGCGGGTCGCGGAGGACCTGGCCGTTGTATTCCGTCACCCCGAGCACGGTCGGCGTGGTCACCCGCTCCGCCCAGGGGACGTCGACGTAGTCGGCGAGCGTGGCGTTGATGTTCGGGGCGCGGACCAGGGCCGCCTGACCCAGCTGCGTCATGTCGACCTGGGCTGCGGGACCCGCGCTGACCGCGGAGAAGGGGCTGTAGGCCGCCTGCTGCGCGCCCGGGGCCCGCTCGGAGGCGTAGGGGGTGTAGCTGCTCGAGCCGCCGCTGCCGGCGGCCTGGTAGCCCGCCTGCGACGCCTGGGAGGCCTGCGCAGCGGTGGCCGATGGGGCGGTCCGCGGGCCCGTGGCGTTGTACTGCGCCATCAGCTGGTTCTGCAGCAGCTGGTCGCGCTCGGGCGCGGTCAGGCTGTTGGGGTTGCGCCCGCCGGAGAACGCGGCGGAGGTGGGCATGGGAACGCTGTTCGTCGGCTGCTCGGTCGTGCCGCTGCTGCCGGGGACGCCGACCCAGCCGCCGGACTGATAGGGGGCAATCGTCGTGGCCATGGTCCTACCCCAGGGGCGGGCTGGCCCCGCTCACGTGAAGAACTTCTCCATGCCGCCCTTCTGGGCGCCCGGCTCGATGCCCACCTCAAGGCCCAACCCAGAGATGCGGAACCCCTGCGTGGCGCTGGTCTCCGAGACGTTGAAGCGAATGGCCGTGGCCCGGCGGCGCCCGGGGCTCACCTGTAGCGGCATAGGCGTCGCAACGGTGACGGCCATGGTGTCGGTCTCGACCACCGTGCCGGAGTAGTCGTACGCGAGGCGGAACGTCATCGTGACGCTGGCCATGATCTCGCCGAGGAGCTGGATGCCGTAGAGCTTGAAGCGTCCGAAGAACTGCGTGAGGTTGAGCCAGCTCGTCTGGAAGATGGCCTGGTAACTCGCCCCTCCCGGGTCGCTGTAGGCCCCGATTGTTTCCTCGGTAACCGTGCCGTCGCTGGCGAGCCTGACGAACACCCCGTTCCACATCATGCAATCCACAGCGGCCTGGTTGGTGAACGTCGTCCATGCGCCGACGCCGCGCTCGTCGGGCAGCCCGTAGTGGTAGACGAGGGTGTTGCCGTTGGCGACGGTAAAACGCACCTGCTCCTCGTCTTCGAGCACGCACGCGCCCGTGACGGCGGCCACTGTCTCCACCGCGGCCCCGGCGAAAACAGTCTCCCCGCCGCGCGTGTGCAGGTAGATGCCGCGCGCGCTCTGGAACATGACCCCGTCTCGCGTCTTCACCATGCCGGCCGGTCCGATGGCACCAACGAAGTTGCAGACCTTCACCGGCTGCTCGTACGGGTCGCCGCCGGTGAGTGTGGGGCCGTTGCCGCCGAGCGCGTAGATGCTGTTTCGCTTGAAGATGAGCAGGCGGTCGTCCAGCTCGCAGAGCGCGGTGATGGGCCCGCCGTCTGCCTCCATCGTGACCACCAGGGCGTCGCTGAAGGACACCCCCTCGCCGGGCGTGTGCTCGTTGCTAGGCCACAGTTCGAGGGGGTTTTCGGTGCCCGCGAGAAACAGGCGGTTGCGCCACGACTCCATCAGCTTCGCCGACGGCGCTGGAATGTGCGGAAGCACCTTGCCGGTGGTGTAGATCTCCTCGTTGGCGCCGACTACGGCATCACTGGACGTGTCGGTGAATGCCACCGTGTCCGTGGTCGGGTCATTGCCGACGATGAACGTCGGCACCCGATAGAAGGTCGTTCCGCCCGCCTGCGTACGGTACAGCTCAACCGAGCAGACCGTCGTGCTGAAGAGTCCGCGCTTCTCGGTCACCCGCAGCGTCGGGATGGTGCCGGTGACAGTCTGGTTTGCGCCGGTGAGCGTGATGGACGCCAGCGGAGACGGCGCCGACCGGTGTACCTGGCCCTTGTTGTCCGTGAAGGCGTAGACCGCGGCGTACTGATAGCTTCCCAGGAGCGTGAGCGCCCCGCCGCCGCCCTGTGCGAGCGTCGGCGTCTCGGGGAAGAGATAGAAGCCCAGCTCTGCGGTGCGATCAACGGCCGCGCCTTCTCCGGCGTATGCGCGCACCGCACCGCCTGGCAGGTGCAGACTGTCGCCGACGCGCTTCGGGCTGGACAGGTTCGCTCCACTGAAGTCGACCCGCGCGAGACAGATGCCGTAGAAGGCGGTCCCGGCGGGCTTCGACGAGAGGCGCATTACCGGCACCAGCGCGGTTACGCCATCGGCGAGGACCGGGCAGCCGCCCACGTTGGCCGTCACCGACAGGCCCCCGCCGAGCCCATACAGAGCCCTCGCCGCGATGACAGGGCGAGTCCCCGTCCCGTCGACGGTGCCGATGAAATAGGTGGACTGAAGGCTGCTTTCGTAGGTGAAAGGCAGGTAGTACTTGGCGCCGACCTTGAAGACGCGGGCCCCGATGCCGACGCTGCGAATTAGCGTCGCCACGGCACCCGCGGTCGTGGTGCTCCACCACTTGACGACGGCGTTGTAGGTCGCAGCGGCGCGGACTTCGATGTACAGGTTATTGGTGGCGCCGGTGCGAAATCCTGTCACCTGCGCGGCGGCGGTGGCGGCCCCGTCCGCGGTGAACTCTGTGGCCGCGGGCGCCGCGCCCACCGGGGTACTGCCGTGGATGAGGCCGATGGCGGCGGAGACGTAAGCGTAATACGCCTTTCCGTCCGAGAAGTCCCAATGCAGCCATCCGATGGCCTGCGATGGATTCTGCGCAACGGTCGTCGACGCGCCGGCCGTCTTGTTGCTGTTGATTACCAGGATTTTGAAGTTGGGGACGGTCGTGTGGTAGGCGATGAGCACGCTGTCGTTGGCGCCGTTGCGGGTGACGTCGCCCTTGCAGCTGGCATTGAGGTCGGCGACGATGGCCGTGCTTCCTCCGCTCCAGTTCAGTCCGACGTAAGTGATCGTGTTTGCGGTGATTTGGTTGGTCGAGCCCTTGGCGGCAACCACCATGAAGGACGACGCCAGGGCGACGACGCGCACCCAGCCAGCGGCGGTCAGGGCGGTTTCCATCACGGTGTCCTGAAACACGCGCGCGCCGGTGGTCATGTCGAAGATTGCGACGGAGCCGGCCTTCGCCGTTCCCGTGTCCGTCCACGCTACCGCCATCAAGTTGCCGCTGATCGCGATGTCCGGAGCGGCAAGGCTCTGCAGGGTGGCAGCCAGGCTCGCGTCGGGCAATTCGGCGATGTGCTCGATGGTCAGCCCAGCGCCGGAAATGCCGCCCTTGCTAGCCCAGCCGGTGAAATTGGGACTGTAAGAAAGGAGCGTATCGTCGCTCAGAAGCAGGCGCTCGTTGTCGTATGTGGCCAGCTTCCGCCCGGAAGTCACGGACGGCCCGAAGTCGACGCTGGTCTTGGCCAGGGAGGCTCCGCCATAGCGTTTGCGTAGCTCCGCCCCTCCTCCGCGCGTGGTGCGCTTGAATACGAGATTACTGCAAACGGTGAGGTCACTCGGGTCCGTACTCTTCGAGTCGGCGTGCGCCGTGAACCCGCGGAGGGGAATGCCAATGATTTGCTTTTCCATCAGCCCTGCACCAGGTACTCGAAGACGTAGGTCAGCCCAGCAACGGGCGTCGCCGGCCACGTGATTACCGTCTGCCCGGTGGCCGTGGTCCAGGTCGGCTCGGTCGTCGCCCCAGTCCCACCGTTGCGCTTCACGATGGCGAACGGAGCCGACGCGTAGAGGCCGTCTTTGTAGGTGAACGTGATGGTCGGGTTGGCGGCCTGGCCGACGCCAGCGCTGGTGACGGTGATGCGCCCCCGGCTGTCGCGCGACCCCGCGGTGACCGCGACGGCTGCGGTGGAGCCCCATCCAGCGGAGAGCGCGAAGTCCGCGGCCACGGGTGCCGTTCCCTTCGTCGCCAGCCAGCGGAAGACGTCTGGCGTGCCACTGGAGGTGACGGACGTGACCGCGCCGTATTCGTCGAGCACCAGCGCCTGGATGACGTTCGACGTGCTGCCTTTCGTCCCCGCGCCAGCGCCAGCGTTCGGGCCGCGCCCCGCGAACCAGGCAGTGTTTCCGTCGCTGACGAGAGTGGCGGCGCCGTTCTTCGCCAGCGTCAGCGACGCAGCGGCGCCGTTGAGGATGTCGCGCCCGCTGGGCGTCAGCGTGATGGCCGCACCGCCGGTGTTGACCACCTGGAGCACCTGGCCACGGCCGCTCCCGCGCAGAGACGCCGGTGGTAGGCGCAGCTTGTGGGCGCCGGGGCCGACGTAGACCACCACCAGGTCCTCGCCGAGATCGGCATTGGTCGTCACCACCCGGACGTCGCTGATGACCAGGCCGCGCCGATGGTCCTCGAGCTGGGTCAGCGTGTCGCGCAGGTCCTTCTGGATTGCCCGCAGCGTGAAGTCGCTGGTCTGCGTCTCGCGGAACGCGCTCCCCCGGGGCGGCATTACGGCAGCGAGTACCCGGTGCGAGTCATGAAGCGAAACCGCCGGTTCGTGCGGACGTCGGCCACCTTCTTCCCGCGGCCGGCGTTGCTGCGGGTGGCGGCCATCTTCGCGATGCGCTGGGTGAAACGCGCCATCAGCTGCGCCTGGAAGCCCGGGTCCTCTTCCTCGCGCGAGAGCACGCGGGCGCAGAGGGCATCGATGATGTAACGCCTGAACGCGCCGTTGAAATCGACAATCTGATCCACGGCCGCGGTCAGGTCCGCCGGCTGGTAGACGTAGTACAGGCGGTAAGTCCCGGCGCAGCTCAGCTCCGGCTCGAAGTAGACGGTGGCGGGGTTGCTGTCCTGGAGGCGATAGGACAGCTCGTCGACGTCGCCAATCTGGTTCCAGGGATGCGTGGGCAGCGGCGGCCCGTACGTCGCGCCGGTGAGCCGCTGGATGGACTTCAGCTTGTAGAAGTCGGTGGCAGCGACGAGCGAGTAGGTGTTGGCGCCGACCCCGCCGGTGATGGCGAAGTCGGCCACCTTCTTGATGAACAGGTCGTCGTAGCCGTCGACGGCCACCTCCCACGCCTCCTTGTAGAGGGCGTCCACCTCCGGCACCAGCTTCGCAGGGTCGAGCCGCTTGTTGGTGCCGACGGAGGCTTCCAGGTCGGTCTGCCACGCGACCTGGTCCAGAATCTGTTGCACCGTCGTCGCCACGTGCTACTCCACGTGCGCCCAAATGCGCCGTCGACGGATGTCGCTCACCGTCTGCTGTCGCAACCCGAAGGCCGCGGCAATGGCGGTCTGCGGGCCACCTGCAGCGCGAATCGCCCGCACCTTCTCCGGGTCCAGCTTCGCGGCCGGGTTGGCCGAGCCGACGTTCCTGGAGACCCCTGGCCCGCTGTTCGCCCGGTCCTTCTCCGCGCAGTCGCGCATGTTGTCGGCGTGGGTGCCCTCGGAGAGATGCTCCGGGTTCACGCAGCCGGGGTTGTCGCAGGAATGGAGGCACTCCATCCCCTCGGCAATGGGCCTGCCCAGCTTCTCCGCAAGGACCAGGCGATGGACCAGGTGAGTCCGCTGCTGGCGCCTCACCTGGCCATAACCGTGTCGATCGCGGTAGCCGGTCCACAGCCAGCAACCGTTGCCGGCGCCTTCCTTGTCGACCTTGGCCAAGAAGCGGGCGTCCAACCGTCACTCCCCCTGGCTGCCGAGCTGCGGATAGCAGATGCTCATGAACGCCTTGAGGGCGGCGACCTTGTCCGCGGGGGTGGTCGCGTCCTCGAAGTCCTGCATCGCCGCCTCCTCGTCGGAGGCGTACTCCCCGCCATCGTCCCCGGCGTCATCGGCCGGTGCGGGCGGGGCTCCCTTCGGCGGCGGGCCGCCGCTGCTGGCCGACCCGCGTTTCTTCAGGTCGGCCAGCACCTCGTCGGCAAGCGCCATCAGGTCACCGAGGGGCAGCCGACGAAGATCGTGAAGTAGAAGGACGCGTTGTCCTGCAGCTCCGTGTCGGCAACGTCGGTGGTGCCGTTGTAGCGGACGAATTGCAGCTCGATGGTGCCGTCCTTCGCCCCGGTGGTGCTGATGTCGTCGTCGCGGAAGATGCCGAATAGCCCCTTCGCCGCGGTCATCGCGGTGTCGTCGGGCCCCAGCACTCCGGCGAACCCACCCAGGAAGGTGAGGTTCGAGAGGGCCACGCCCGGGTTGGGCGTGGTGGGCAGTGCCAGCGTGATGGTGTAGCGGCCGGTCTTCGCCGCGGTCTTCGCGATGGAGGCCCCGCCGCCGGGGATGTTGCTGGAGCTGACCACGCCGGCCACGCCCGTGGTGACGAGGCCGGTGATGGTCACGATGCCGGGGCTCTGCGTCCCCATCTTCTCGGGCTGGAAGTTGAAATTCATGGCTTGGTCTCCCGGTCAGGCCGCGAGGGAATCGCGGAGGTAAAGGCTGATGTTGATGATGGCGCCGTCCGCAAGTTCGGCGTCGGCTAGGCTCACGCGCGGGTCGATGAACTGCACCTCGATCGTGCCGTCGTTGGCGCCCGTGCCGATGTCGTCGTCCCGCATGAGGGCGACGATGCCTTTGGCGTCGGTGTACGCGGCATCGTCGGGTCCGGTCACGGTGACGATGGCGTTGACGAAGGCCACCGCGTTGGCGTTGCTGCCGTCCTGGTTGACCAGCTGGCAGGTGTAGCGGCCGGTCTTGCCGGCCGTCTTCGTGAGCTTCAGGCCCCAGTTGGTTTGCCCGGCGGCGAGCGTACCGACGGTGGTCGTGGTGGCCTTGCAGTGGACGATGCGCTGACCCGGAATCAGGGTGCGCAGGCCTTTGAAAACTCGGTTCATGGTGTTGGTCCTTTTTCGGAACCAACCCAGGCCGGGCGGTTTAACAAGCCGCCCGACCCAGGTCAGAAATCAGGCGTACTTGACCACCTGCTGCTTGCCGGGCGCGTTTGTGTAGAACGAGCCGCAGAACACGTAGCGGTACTCCACCGCGGAGGCGTTCTCGACGTCGCGGTTGCTGCCGCTCTGCAGGTCGTTCTGGATGAGCTCGCCCGCGGAGCCGAGCTTGAAGCGGTCCAGCGTCAGCGCGTAGTGCGTCTTCACCGGGCAGTTGGCATCCGGGAAGACCTTCGTCCCGCTGTTGCCGTACCCGATTTGCAGGCTGAAGCCCTGGAACCCGATGGTGGTCTTGTCACCGCGGCCGTTGGTGCCCTTCTCGTCCTGGATGCGGGTCGCGGTCCCCTCCAGCGCCAGCAGGGCCTGGCCGTAGAGGCTGGCGTCGATGAAGACGTGCGAGGGGTAGACCTCGCGGATGGCGGCGTCCACCAGGGAGTTGATGA
The DNA here is from genome assembly GCA_046262995.1 of Thermoleophilaceae bacterium. Lineage (GTDB taxonomy): Bacteria > Actinomycetota > Thermoleophilia > Solirubrobacterales > Thermoleophilaceae > JBHELQ01. The sequence continues at coordinate 16,445 of JBHELQ010000073.1, read as the reverse complement.
GAATCTCCTGGATGGGCCCGCTCTGCGCGACGCCCGCCTGGTAGCGGAGGCCGGCCAGGCGGTCGGGCCACACGCCGCGGTCGACGCCGTTGAAGTTGTCGCTGCCCAGGGTCGGGGCGGTGGAGGGAATCCAGGCGCCAAGTCCCTGGATGGTCTTCAGCGTCGGGTTCGAACCGACGTCGCGCTTCCCCTTGACGAAGATGATGTCCCCGTCGGCGATGGCGGTGATGCTGGTGGCCAGGTCGACCGGGGCGTCGGTGGTGATTTTGGCGTTGTCGTAGTCGATGGCCGTCGCCGTGACGTAGTCGCCGCCGTCGCGCAGGGCCGCGGTCAACGACGAGGCGAAGACGTAGCGCCCGCCCACGCGGAAGTTGCGTGCGTCCTGCTTGTTCGACAGGCCGATGACCTTCGTGCTGGTCGCCGACACGCTGGTGCTGACGGTGCCAATCTCGCCGTACCCCGAGCGGTACATGTCCCGCGCGATGCGGGCGGCGAGGATGTTCTTCTTCTTGGTCGTCTCCTCGACGGCCCGCTGCAGGGCCAGCTCGGGGGACTTCCGCGAGAGACGGATGAGCTTGTTCTCGATTTGGGCGAGCTGGAAGTCCTCGACCACCTGCACCTGGAACTGCCGGCGCAGGGCATCGGTACCGCCGGTCTGGGCAACGGCCTGCGCGTCGGAGAACGTGGCGCTGCCGTCGGCGCCGTCGTCCACGTCCACCGGCACAACGGTGTACTCACCGCCGAGCCCGGTGTTCTTCGGGCACATGGCCATGAACGGCCGGTACTGGTACGTCAGCGCCTCCTCGGCGAGCGGCGTCCAGTACTCCTTCAGGAATACGTCGAAATCTGTTTTGCGAAGCATGGCGGGTCTCCCCGCCCCGGCGGCACTCGGCTACGGCAGGCGGATACCCGCCCTCGCAGCGGCGCGCGCGAGGCGAATGTGGTCCGGGAGGTCCAGGCGGTCCTCGACGGGCGTGGTGCCCACCGCGGCCGGGACTCCGGACGTTGCGCGATTGGTGAACGACGGCGCCGCTGCTCGTCCGTCTGTCGTCTGCGCTCCCGCTGCTTCGTTCCGCTCCGTGTTTTGCGCCCCCGCGGTGGAGGCGGCCGGGGTCTGCTTCGCCCGGCGCGCGTTCTGCTTCTCCTTCAGCTTCGACTCGAGGTAGTCCAGTGCCTGCTCCCGGGTCAGCTTCTCGCCCTCGGCGATCACGTTCCCGTTCGCATCGAATTTTGCCGTCGCCTGGTAGTGCCCCCAGATGACGTCCCACGCCTGGCCGGCGGCTCCTGCCAGGGCGGTCATCTCCCAGCGGTTCGGGTCCTCCTGCGTGCCGGCCTCCGCCTGCTGCACGAAAGAGTCGCGGGTGCGCTGCTGCTGCTGCTCGAAGGCCTGTTTCTCGGCCTCTTTGCGCGCGGCCTCGGCGGCGGTGTCCCGCTCCTTCAGCTTCGCGGCCACCGTCTCCTCGGCGACCTGGGCGGGGGTCTTCTCGTCCGGCTTGGCGTTGGCCATGGCGGCCACGAAGTCCGCGAAGGTGAACCCGTGCTTCTCGGCCAGCGCGGTCATCGCGCCGACCAGGTCCTTCTTGCTCAGAGCCTCGTCGAAGGGCTTGTGTCGCGCCTCCAGGGCCTTGGCGGCGTCCTCCCGCTGCTTGGCCGCCCACTCGCGCTGGGCCAGCGCCGCGATGTCAGCGACCTTGGGGCGCGGCTTACCGTTGGCAGAGGGTGACGCAGATGCCGCATTTCCGGCGCCGTCCGCCGACAGGGTAGCGGCACCCGCAGCTGCACCGGCACCTTTTCCCTCGGCGGCCGCAGCCTCCTGCTCCTGCCGCGCGCGGTAGGCGTTGGCCGCTGCCTCGATGGGGTCAGCGGCGGGCGCTGGCGTCGCGGCTGCGGGCGCTGCGGGGGTGCTCGGGTCGGTCATCGTTACCTAGGGGCGGTGTGGCCCCTTCGCGCCGCTCGAACGCGCGCGATTCGGCCCCTGCAACCCTGTCGAATGCCCGCCGCCACGAGCCCCAGCGGATGCGCACGCGACCCAGGTAGCCGGTGCCGAGCATCTTCCTTGCGACGCGGAGCTTCATGGATTACCGGGCAAGTCGACCGCTAATTGGTTGGACACGGTTCCCATCAACCCGCAGGCGCGACCGGCTGCACCGGCATGGGCGCCTGAGCCGCGAGGTCCGGTGGCATGGCGCCCGGCGGGCCGGGGACAGGCGGCCCCCCTGGAGGCGCCCCCGCCGCAGCCGCGGCCTGGTCGATGGGGAGCATGGCCTGGCCGGTGGTGGGCGCGGCCGCCCCGCTCGGCAGCGGCATCGGGATGCCGGCCGGCGGCGGCGTGGCCTGCAGCGCGTACTTGGTCGCCAGGATGATGTACCGGCGCAGCAGCTCCAGGTTCTTCGCGGGCACATCCATGTGCACCGACTGCGCATATCGCGCAAGGGCGGTGTCGCGGGCCAGCGCCGGGTCGCGCAGCTTCTCGGGCGCGCGCCACTTCGCCTTGTCGAGGATGCCGTCGATGTCGAGGTCGATGCTTTCCTGCACCGCCGTCACCAGCGACGTCACCCCCTCGACGTCGCCGCTCTCGTCGATGATTTCCAGGTAGCGGCTCATCGATATGGCTTGGCGGTCCAGCAGTTCGTTGGCGTACTGCTTGCGGGCCGCGGGGGTGGTGGGCAGCGACGAGGCGGCGCTGACGTCGACCACCATCTTCCGCCGCTCCAGGCCCAGCTCCTTGAAGTCGATTTGCTTGGCGTGGCGGTCGCCGGGGAGGGTGACGATGATGCGCTTCCCCTCGGCCACTGCCTCCTCGGCGGTGTCCAGGGTGGTGGCGCCGCGGCGGCGGTTGAACGCCTCCCAGCGCTGGCCCAGGTCGGAGAAGCGCATGTCCTCGCGGTCCAGCAGCTCCCGGAGCGCGACGGCGCTCGAGATGCCCTCCGGCTTCTCCGCGGTGGCGGACAGCTGGCTGACGCCGGTCACCTCGTAGGCGCGCTTGATCCAGCGCTCCAGGTCTTCGTACATCTCGGGCGCGGCGCCCTTGCCCGGGTCCACGAAGACGTCCGTGCGCGGGTCGAACCCGGCGGCCATCTCGATGAAGCGGGCCACCTCGTTGTCGAAGTTGTCCGTGTTGATGGCGCCCTGCTTGTAGAACACACGCGCCATCGCCAGCAGCCGCTGGCCCTCGTCGATGACCTCCAGCTGCTCGTTGATTTTCAGCTGGATTGGCACCAGCATCTCGGCGAGGCTGCGGCCGAACAGGCCCACCGGGCGCCGCTGGTAGGTGAAGCAGTCGAAGGGGAAGCGGGTGCGCCTCCACTCCTTGGCGTAGAGCTTCATCCCGTCGCCCACGCCGGTGCTCAGCAGTAGGCCGTCGACGGTGGACTGGCCGCCGATGGCCACCAGCATGCGGCCGTCGCCCGCGCCCTTCTTCGTGGGCAGCCGCCAGCCGAAGGTGACCGGCACCATCTGCCCGCCCTGGTCCGCCCACATGCTCCCGGCGGCCTGCACGGCGGGCGCGCGCTTGATGGCCTCGCGCACCTCCTTGTCGTCGGCGAACGGCTTGCCGTTCTCGTCCAGCATCCGGTAGAGCCGCTGGCGGTGGATGTACTTGCGCCGGTACAGCGTGTACAGGAAGCGCAGCCCGTACATCGCCTCGGTCTCGTCGAACAGCATCTCGTCGGGCAGCACGCGCTCGACGGTGATGGGGCGCTCCTCGTCGTCGGTGCTGGCCTCGGTGTACGCCCAGCCGTTGCCGAACAGGGCGCCGTCGACGAACATCTGCTGGCCCTCGGTCTCGTGCAGCTCGTTGGCCACCCCGATGCCGTCCATGAAGTCGGTGCCCGCCTCCGCCTGCTGCTGCAGGGAGCGCGAGCCCTTCTCGGTGAGCAGCACCGGGCGCACCCGGCTGCGGGTCATCTTCGCGGCGAGCGTCTGGATGCAGCTCTCGACGACGTTGACCGAGAGGTAGACGCCCGCGCCCTCGTAGTTGCCGACGCCGCAGTCGTAGATGCTGCTGAGGTCCTGGTTCGCGAACAGCTTCGCGTTCCGCAGGTTCACCTGCCGGCGTGACTGCGCTTGCATGTAGAGGAGGTCAGCGACGGAGAGCATCAGCCCGGCCGCGCGCCGCGGGTCGGTCTCCTCCCACCACAGGGTTTGCCGCTCGGAGTAGTCGAGGGTCACTCCAGCGGCCCTCCAAGCAGCGTGCGGAGTGCCCATCCCAGGACAACGCCGATGCCCAGGGCGATGTAGGCGGTCAGCACGCCCAGCGCCCCTCGTCCGCCTGCACCTCGGCCATGGCCTGGCGCAGCGACTCGTGCGCGTGGTCCAGCACCCAGGCGCGGTACGACGCCGCCAGCAGCTCGAAGGTGGCCCAGGACGCGGCCGCGCCGAGCACCAGGGCGATCACCACGTCTCCCGGCGGGCGCGGTTGCACGCTTCCAGGAGTAGCACCGGCGTCAGCTCCCCGGTTATCGGCGCCGAGCGATGAATCCGGCCGGCTGCATCCGTCCACTGAAGCACCGTGACCGTGCGGTCGATGCCGAAGCACGGGTCCACGGTGACAGGAAGCCAGGCGGACATCCCCGACAGCGCGACAGGCGCAGCGGCTGCCACGGGCGGCAGCGGGCACCCGCCCCGCAGCAGCGCCGGCAGGGCGGCGATGGTGCCGAAGAAGCCGCGCCGGTTCACCCGCCACCTCCGTTGAACTGTTGCTGCCCCTGCCACATCGCGCAGCGGCACGTCTTGGGCGGGTGGGCCTGGATGGCGCGCACCAGCCTGGCCACGCCGTCGACGTTGCAGGCGCCGCAGACGTGAACCTGGCCATTGGCGAGGGTGACGGCCGAGCCGCTGGTCTCTCCGCCGCACACGTCGCACAGGTAGCTGGTCTTGAGGCTCACGCGCCCGCCTTCCCGATGCCCAGCGGCTTCAGGAGGCGGTCCTCCATCGTGCGCGGGGGCTTCGGCGCCGGGCGGTCCTCCTCGGCGATGGGCGTGGGCCCGGCCGGGAAGAACTGCACCATCTGCAGCTTCCCGGCTGCGAACACCGCCTGGCGCACGCCTTGCGCACGCAGGTCAGCCAGCAGGGCGATGACGTCCGCGTGGTCCGTCACCGCGGCAACGTCCTCTCGGCGGCGGCCAAGGCCGCTTCCTCGCTCTTGCCGTGCCGGCGCTCCGACCAGTACGCGTTTCGGGTCCGGTGGTTGAGGCGGGCCAGGCGCTCCGCCAGCCGGCGGTCGTCGCTGGGCAGCGGGCAGGCAGGCGCGGGCTGCTCCTCGTTCATGCCCAAGGGCGGCGTGGCCCCCGAAGTCTTCGGCCGCTGGCCGGCTGGTGCTTCACCCCGTCTTCGGCCGGGGCACCCGCCAGCGGCCCCCAGGACTGCCGCAGGGAGCAGCATCCGCGGCGCAGGGCCGCGTGCTTGCCACCCAAGGGCTACTTGGCCCCCAGCGCCGCCTTCACCCAGTTCTTCGGTTTCCCCCGAGCCGCGATGCGCTTCGCCCGCTCCGCCGCCGCCCGCCGCGCCTCCAGCTCGCTCCCGGTGAGCACCTCGGGCAGCTCCGCCGGGCGGTCCAGCGGCACAATGCCGATGATGCGCCGCAGCCCGTAGGCAATGGCGTCCCAGATGTCCGTGTGGTAGCGGTCGGAGAACTTCACGCCGCGCGCCTTCGGGTCCCAGGTCACCTTCCCCGCGTCGCTGGCCGCCCAGCCGTCGAGCGGGGTCAGCAGGCAGCCGTGTAGCAGGGCGGTGTTGACCATCTCCACCCCCGCTACCTTGCTGCCCGGTCCTTTCTCGGCCGCCTCGATGTTGAGGCCCAGCCGGCGCGCGTCCTCGGCGTTCTTCTCCGCGGCGCCGCCCATGTCCCACACGACGGCGATGCAGCGCCCCTTGACCGGCTGCCACCAGCGGTCCGCGGCCGCCACCAGGTCGCCGCCGCTGGCCTTGCGCTCGTGGTGCACCTCCTCGACCCATACGCCCGGGAACTTCGGGCGGAACCACAGCCGCGCGATGCTATCGGCGTCGTGGTACCCCTGGTCCACGGCGAGGATGCAGCGCCACTCCGGACCGCCGTGCTCCGGCAGCTCCTGGTAGCCGTTGCGCACGTGGTCGTACTTGTATACCAGGGCGTCGCTCTCGGTGACCCAGCGGCCCAAGTACTCGCGCTGGTAGGTCGGGTGGTCGGCCGTCCACTTCTTACGGCGGCGCAGCTTGGCCAGCTCGTCGTCGACGTCGTCGATGAACGGGTTGTCCGCGATGGTCCAGTGATGGACGCTCCACGCCGCGTCCTCCTGGGCCTCCTCCTCGCCGCCGTTGTCGTTGGCCGGGGGCGCGACGTTCATCTGCTCGAGCAGGGCCGCGGGCGCGCTCTGGCAGGCCTCGTAGAAGTAGCCCTGTCGCACGGGGCCCGGCGTGCCGATGAGCACCATCGTGCCCTTGGTCTCGATGAGCATCGGCTCCAGGGCGCTCTCCACCACGTCCTGCACGTAGTCCTTGAACGCCTGCGCCTCGTCGATGACCACCAGGGACGGCGAGGGGTCGATGCCGCGCAGCTTGTCCGCCTCCGCCTCGTCCTTGCAGCCCATGATGCGGACTTCCGAGCCGTTCGGGAACGTCACCGTCAGCTCGCCCCGGTCGGCGACGCCGCCCAAGCCGTACTCGCGGTTGAGCGCCAGCAGGCGGCGCCAGACGATGCGCTTGCCCGACAGCCTGGTCAGTGTCACGTAGAGTGCCAGGCTCTCGGGGCGCTCCAGGGCGAAGGCCAGCAGCAGGATGGCGCAGGCGTGCGTCTTCCCTGCGCGCCGGCTGCAGCTCGCAACCTTGCGGCGCGCGGGGTCCGCGATGAAGGCCAGCTGCTGCTCGGCGAGGCGCTTACCCCGCCGGCACAGGTCAGCCGGGCGGAACTTCTTGCGGGTCTGCCGCTTCGCCCCCTCCGCCCGGAACCGCTCCCGAAGCAGCGGGGGCAGGGCTAGCGACATACGGCCAGCATCCGTCGCAGGCAAGGAGATGCGCGCGGGCGAAAGCTGTAGGACTCGCCCGTCTCGGCCATCCGCTTGCGCACCTGCTTCTTCCATGCCTTGTCGGCGGTCACGCCGCCTTGCCCTTCTTCGCCGGCTTCTCCTCGTCCTCCTCCGCCGACAGGTCCAGTTCGGGCACGGCCAGCGACGCGTGCACCAGGTAGCCGACCTTCCGGTTGTTCTTGGGGATGCAGAGGTACCCCGGCCCGAACTGCCGAATCTCGTGCGTGGCGGTGTCGACGGAGCGCGCCTGCACCCCGCCGCCCACGAAGAGCACGTGCGTGAATGCCAGCCTGCGGATGGTCACGGGTAGCCCTTGTAGCCGGCCGGCGCGATCCCGCCCTGGGCCAGCCCGAGGATGCGTGCAGCCGTGCGGCCGTTGAGCCACGTGAGCACCCGCTGCGCAGCCTCGTAGGGCAGCTTATCCAGCGTGCGCGCGATGGAGCGCATCGCCTGCAGCTCGTCGTTCAGCGGGTCGGCGTCCTTGGCCATCTCGGCGGCAATTTCCATGGCGGCCGGCGATGCGAGGCCTCGCACGTGCTGCGCCTCCTGCGCCCTCTGCTCGTTGGTCAGATTCATGCTCATCGTGGCATCCACTCCTGTCGTTGGGCGCCGAAAATCAGCGCCGGGTTGTACTCGATGTTGAGACCGATTCCCTCGGTCGCCTTCGCCATGCCGTTGATGCCGTCGAGGCCCAGGCCGGTACGCCAGTCGTGCGAGACGTAGACGGGGCCGAGGAACTTCGGCGTCCACTGCAGGGCCTCGGTCAGCATCTGCGTGGCGATGCCGTTGCGCCGGTAATACGGCTTCACGTAGACGTAGTGCACGGTGCTGGGCCGGCGGAAGCAGCACCACCCGAGAATCTGCTCGGGGCGCTCCGCCGGGCACGCCACCAGCACGTCGCTGGTCGCCAGGCAGGTGGCGATGACCTGCGCCTGGGTCGCAATGTACTCCTGCAGCCCGCCGGGGCACGACGTCCAGCGCCCCACGCGCTCGTAGTTGCGCCGCCAAGTGCTCTCGATGAAGTCGCGGTCCCCCTCGTTCCAGGGCCGCAGCACCACCACGGCGTCAGGCGACGGCTCGGGGTAGACGACCGGCTGGATGAGAAACTCAGGCGCCTGCTCGTCGCCCACGCTTCGGCTCCTCTTCCTTGTCGGTCATCGCCAGCACCCGGCGCACCAGTTCCTCGGGCAGCCTCCCCGGGTCGAGCTTCGCCAGCCAGTTCAGCTTGTGGTGGTCCGCCTTCACCAAGATACCGACGTACCGCTCCAGGTCGGCGCTCTCCCAGCCCACCAGCTCTGCCTTGTCGGCCAGGCGCTTCACCTCGCGGGCTGCCACCTGCAAGGCGAGCTGCAGCGCCTCGTCGGGGTCGATCGCCTTGGCCATCACTTCGCCAGGCGGGCGCGCACGGCCGCGTCCTTGGCCTCCAGCAGCTTGCGGAGCGCGACGGTGCGCTCCGGGTTCCGAGGCAGGGCCTCGACGATTTCCCCTGCCAGCGTGGCGAATGCGCGCGAGACCTCCTGCAGGTGGGGCGGGAGATGCTCCCAAGCGAAGAACTGCATGATGTGTTCGGGCGGCGGCGCCACGTTTCCCTGCTGCAATGGTTCCATCACCAGGGGGCGCCGTGGCCCCCGGTCGACGCTCACTGCGTCATCGTGCGCTACGTTTGTAGCGTTACAGTTGTAGCGCCTGAGCCCGAGAGCCCCGAGCCCTTCCTTCCCCTGCACGGAGGTCGGAGAGTAGAGCGACAGTGAGCCCCCGCTCAGGGGCGCTTTACGTTACGTACCCGTCCCTGCCGATGTCGGCATCCACCCCAACGCGCTCCATGCGCGCCGGATGGCTGGTAGGACGGGGGCGGTGGGAACTCGCGGTGCCTGCGACGGCTCGGTGTGCCGAGATGCCCGGTCTCGATGGCTCCCCATCTCTAGGCTCGCCCCGTTCCCAGCGCGACGATGGAGGTCGCCCTGGGGTGGAGGTCCGCTGCCGGCTGCGCTCGGAATCGCCTTCACTCGCGTGTCCACAGCCGCGATGTCACCACCGCGGCACTCCCGCACCCTGTGGCCGGATTCCCCGGCCGATGAGCCGCGGTGGGGTCGCCACCACGGTTGAGGGGTCTAGGCGGCGGACTTCGCCGTCATGCTCCCCTCTAAGCTTCTGGCTGCTGTCGAAGCGCGCTCGCATCTCGGCGTCGCTGGGCATCGGCCCGAGCACGCACGATGGGCACAGCTCCGACGAGGCCCAACGCAGGCGGCGCCCGCATCGGCAGGGCACCGGGTGGTCCTCGCTCGTGGACGGCGCGTTTGCCTGCAGCCAGGCCAGGACGTCGCCCCAGTTCACCCCCGCCTCCGCAGCTTGCGCCACATCCGGCGGTTGAACGGGATGATGGGCTCGGCGCCCAGCTCCTGCACCACCCTGCTGACGCGGCCCACAAATCGCCAGTTGAAGGGCTTAACGCCCAGTCTCTGTGCGACTGACACCACCACTACCATGCGGCGCAGCCTGTCGCTCCTCGAATCGGTGACCTCGAACTCCGCCAGCACCGCCTCGCGGATGGCGGCCTGCTCATCCAGGCGGCGGCGGAGGAGGTCAGCGGCGTTCATGCGGCCAGGTCCACGCCCCGGGCGACCAGCATCGTGCGGGCGAGGTGGTGAATCGCCATCGCCTCGGTCCACCGCTCCAGGTCCAGGCGCTCCGCCCAGCGGGCCCACGCGAGCAGCGCCAGTTGGGGCTCGTGGCGATGGTTTTTCTCGATGAGCGTTGCAAGCTGGCTGGCCGCTGCCCATCTGTCCCAGTCGCTCAGGCTCATGTCCCGCCCTCGATGCGGCGGACGAGCGAGTCGATAGCAATGCTCGTCTCGTCGTGGAACGGCACGAACGTGCGGGCCTTCTTCAGCATCGCCAGCAACTCCGGCGCGGCGACGGCCAAGCGTCTTTCATCCTCGCTCACGAACCCACCGCAGCCGCAGTCATGCACCACGGGATCGCCGTTGGCGCGGACTATGGATGCGTAGCCATCCCCGTTGCGCCACGACCCGGGGCTATGCGCGCTCATGTCACGTCCATCGCCTTCAGCGCGAACTGCAGCCCGGCCGCCTCTGCCTCGGTCTCGGCCAGGTTGATGGCCACATCCCAGGCGCCGTGGTGGTCGCGCTCGTTCACCCGGTGCTCCTGGTACGCCAGGTAGCTGGCGTGGATGGCCCGCAATTCCTTCAGCCGCCCCCTGATGGCCGCGCGGGCGCGGAAGTCAGCCTCTGACCACTCCTCCGCTGTCCTGGTTGTGCCGGGTTCCATCGCTAAGCCGCCCTTCTCCGCGGAATCTTCCGCGCCAAATCGAGAATGTGTTGCCTCAGGAGGTCGGCCAGGGTGACGCCGGTCAGTGCGGCGTCCAGCTCCTCCCGTGCGGCCGCGGCATCCCGCGACAAGCGAATGGTCAGGTTGCAGCCGTCGTGGCGGATGGCCTCCGGGTTGCGCCTCGGGCCAGGGCGCCGCCGCTCCGCCCGGGCGGTGAGCCGCCACATCGTCTGATTCACCAGCTTGCGGTACACGCACAGCTGGGTCGCGATCGCCCGGTTGCTTTTCCCCTCGGTGTGCAGCTGCCACACGCGCCGCTCGAAGTCGCTGTCAAAGCGCAGGCTCTCGCCCTGGCGTTTGTCCTCGGCCAGGGCGGAGAGGTCCTGCAGGTTGCCGTCGCTGCGGCGGTCCCAGGACTGGAGCATGCCGCTGGGGCTCTCGATGTCCTGGAACCCCGAGGCGCGGAGGCGGGCGGCCCACTCTCGCTCGAGCTTCTTCAGCTGGCCGGGCGTCACGTTACGACAGCACCGCGTCGGGCAGCGACAGCCGCGGCACCTGCACGATGGTGCTGGCCAACGCGCGCTCCGCCTGTCCCATGGGCTTCGGCGCCTCCTGCACGCTGAGGAGGGCGCGCTCCACGTTGATCACCACCGGGGCGAAGGCCAGCTGAAACCCCACCAGCTCCGCGGCAGTGAGGGGCAGGTCCTTGCCGGTGAGGTACTCCAGGTACCACCCGCACTCGACCACCCGGTTTTTCAGGGAGCGGATGATGCTCTCCAGGATTTCGCGGATGGCCGGCACCCGCGTACCCCACATCTTGTCGACGTCTTCATCCTTCGCCTGCAGCTTCCCCATGTACTCGTTGCAGGCGGTGATGCTCTTCATGCAGTGGTCCCGGTGCTCGTCGATGAGCTTCTCTAGGTCCTTCGACGGCATCAGGAATACGGCCACACGATCGTTCTCTTTGCTCACGCTGTCCTCCTCATTGGTGATTGCTCGCTCTGTTCGCCGCCCATCCGCATCGACAGCGGCTGGAAGCACTTCTCCTGGTCCCCCGCGATGTGCCCGCGCAGCCCGCACGTCGTGCACGGCTCAACGTCCACCCGCCGCATCCGCAGCTCGCGCGAGCCGGGCTCCCGGACGATGACCCATGCCCGGTCTTCAGTGTCGGTCACCGTGAAGCGCGCCTGCGCCATGTCGGCGTCCCCGCCCTCCACCTCCAGCCGTCCCGGGCTGCACCGCGGGCAGCTATCCCGCCGCCGCCCCGGGCTGCCACAGCTACCGCATTTGATTGCCCGTCTCATGCTGCCTTCGCCTCCTCCTGCTGCTGTTGCTGCTGCTGCTTCGGTCGCGCCCACGCTGCCCGTACGAACTCCCGGCATCGCCCCCGGTGCCACGGCGGCTGCGCACACGGCAACGGCATCGTGGGCTCGCCTTTGCTGCCGTCAACCACCCACGCGGTCAGCGCCGAAGCGCAGGCCCAGCACGCGCCGGCCGCACGCATGCGGTCCATCAGCGCCATGTGGCGGTGCCACAAAGGGCACGTCATCGCCGGGGTGATCACGGCGCCCGCCACCCGTCGTTCAGGCGCTCGTAGGCGGCGACGCGCGCCTCCCGCGTGTCAAGCGCCCGGTACGCAGCGAACATCACCGCCGCCTGCGCCTTGCGCGTGGCCTCGTCGCCGACCTTCTCCAGGTGGATGTAGTCGCGCACAGCCACCACGTACGCGCCGATGGCGGTCCGCTGGGCGGACGTCAATTCCCGTTTCACCGCTGCCCCCGGTGCAGGATGTACGCCATGGCCGCCGCCAGCAGCACGGCGCCGATGGCCACGGGCACGAAGGTGCGCAGCCAGCGGAGAATCATGGGGCCTTCGCCTCGCCGAGCAGCTGCGCGCGCTCCCACTTCCCCTTCGCCTCCTCGTAATCGTCGAGCAGGACAGTCATGGCCAGGCGCGAGTCTCTCAGGCTTAGCGCATAGGCGACGTCCATGAGTAGCCTCTCCAGGATCTCCGCAGCCCTGTTTTCCATCATCCCTCGCTCCCCGGCGGCGGATGCAGAATCGCCGCCACCAGCTCCTGCGGCAGGCGCCGCCACTGATTCGCCGCCAGTCCGTCGAGCAGTGCGCGCGCCTGGGCTCGCGTGGCGTTCTTCGGGTAGCCGTACTTGGCCAGCGTTTTCGCCTGCGCGAAGGTGCACTCCCCGCGCCGCCCGCGCTCGATGCACTCGCCGATGAGGCGGTTGGCGTCGCGCTTCGAGACGTTCTCCGGCAGGGGGACCTTCCACTTCTGCAAAAGCGCCACCTGCTTCTCGCTGGCCACCTCGTCGCCGAAGCGCCCCGAGTACTTCGGGCGCTCGATGTCGAGCACCCCGAACGGGTCCACCTCCTGCGTGGTGTAGCGGACGGTGGTCTTCGCGCCGGCCCTACGCCGGGCGTCCTCCTCCCGCGCGCGCTCCAGGGCAGCCTGGCGCTCTTCCTTCGCCCTCTGGGCATCGGCCAGGGCCTGCGCCACGTCCTTGCCGGGGTCCTTCTCGACGGCCGCCGCCGCCGCTGCCACGACGTCCTCGGGGTACTTGCCGCCCAGCACGTCGGCCGCGCTCACCAGCTTGTGCTTGCCGGCGTTGCCGACGAAGTCCAGCACCAGCAGGTCTTCCTTGCCGGGGAACACACGCGTGCCGCGCCCTACGCACTGGGCGTAGAGAGACCGGCTCGACGTGGGCCGCCCCATCGCCACGCAGGCGACCCGCGGGCAGTCCCACCCCTCGGTCAGCACGCCGACGTTGACGATGAACTGAAAGCGTCCCTGGTCGTAGTCGTTGAGCAGCCGGCGCCGGGTGGTGTCGTCGGTTTCGCCGTCCACCGCCCGCGCGCAGCCGGTCCGGTAGCGATTGAATACCTCGGCGAGCCGATGGGCGTTGGCCACGCTGGTGGTGAAGGCCACCGTGGGGCGGTCGCCCGCCAGCTCCAGCGTGGGGCGCGCCACCTGGTGCAGCGCCGCCTCGCTCGACATGACCATCTCCAGCTCGCCCTGGTTCAGGTCGCCCGCGACAGTATGGACGCTCGACAGGTCCACCGCCTCGCAGTGAACAAAGCGGGCGCGGATGCGGCAGAGGTACCCGTCGGCAATGGCGTCGCCGATTTCGTAGATGTGGGCCACCTCATCGAACACCTGCCCCATGGCCTGTTCGTCGGCGCGGTCCGGGGTGGCGGTCACCCCCAGCACCTTCGCCGTCTCGAACCAGTCGAGGATTCGCCGGTAGCTGGAGGCGATGGCGTGGTGGGCCTCGTCGACCACCACCAGCTTGAAGTGGTCGCGGCGCCAGGACTTCAGCCGCCGGTCGTCGGCCGTGCCCAGGGTCTGCACGCTGGCCACCACCACGTCGCAGTCGCGCTCGGCGTAGCGCTCCGCCTTCTCCACGCCGACGCTGAGCCCCGTCTGCATGCGGATGCGCCTGGCCGCCTGGTCGATCAGCTCCTGTCGGTGGGCGATGACCAGCGCCGGGCCCTCCCGGTGGCGGCGGCGGATGGCCTCGGCGAAGGTGGTGGTCTTGCCGGTGCCGGTGGCCCCGACGATGAGCGCGGACCGCACCCGCGAGAGCACGTCGTCGACGCCGGCCAGGGCCTCGAGCTGGTACGGACGCAGCTCGACCGTCTGCCGCGGCGCTGGCGCGGGGCGCTCGAAGAGAGACGCCTGCGCGTTCACTCGTCGCCCTCCATCTCCCACGCGCCCGCCCAGTCGTCATCGCTGGGCGTCGGCGCCTCCAGCACCGGCCGCGTGTGGTCCAGCGGAAATGCCCCCGTCGAGGGAATCGAACCCTCTGTTCGGCCCGGGCCCGGGCTCTGCGTGTGGTGTGATGCGGCCCTAGGAGCCCTGCCACCACTTCCAGCACGGGGAGAATATTTTTGCCTCTCCAGCTCCGCCAGCGTGACGAACTTGCCGCCGACGAAAATGCCCTCCCCGGGGCCGTCCAGCAGCAACTCCTTGGGGACGTCGCGCATCTGGTCCCCGGTCACCCACCCGCTGCCCTTGCACGCGGCGCAGTTGGGCAGCTCAGATGCAACCAGTTTGCAGTAGGGGCAGCGGCCCTCTGGCTTGCAGGCGCGGATGCCCGGCGCGACCTTCTCCTTCAGTGTCCACTTCACGTCGCCGAGGGGGAATCGCTCGGTCAGCTCCGGGTGCTCCTTGGCCAGCTTCGTGATGCCGGTGAGCGCGGCCCGCAGGTGGCGGTCGATTTCGTCCAGGGCGGTGGCCACGTCGAGGCCGGGCACCGCAGGTGGGGCCTCGTGGAAGTCGATGACCTGGTCGGTGTCCTTCGCCGCCCGCTTCTCGGCGCTCCTGATGGCCTCCTTGGTGGTCCCCAGTGCCTTCGCCGCCGCTTCCCTGGCCTTGCCCTTGTCGGTGACGGGGCGGCCGGGTTTGCGGTCGGGCTGACCGCTAATTACCGGCGGCGTCATTCCCTGGGAGGCGGCCGTCGCAGCCTCCAGTCGCCGCAGCTCCAGGGCCACCAGTGCGTCAGCCAGGGCGTCGCGGTCGTCGTGGCGCCGGTGCAGGTTCTCGATGAGGCGCAGGCGGGCAGCCTCGTCGTCGTCGCAGTTCACGACCCAGACCAGGGCCTCGACGTCGCCGCGCACGTGCTGGGCCGCGAGACGGTCCGCGCCATAAATCACTGAGCGGTCAGCCTTGCGGATGGCCGGCGGCTGGAGAATCTCCCCGCTGTCGGCCAGGGCCCGCACGTGGGGGGCGGCGAGGCGCTGGCGCCAATTTCCTGGCAAACAGAGCGAGTCAATCGCGACGGTGCGCAGCGTCCGGTTCATGGGACGTGCCTCCAGCGGCGCCGCCGCCGGATGCCCGAGATGGTGGTCTGGGTGACCCCATACTTGACGGCCAACTCGGATCCCTTCGCCGTCGAGAGTCGAATCTCCCTTACCTCGTCCTCGGTCAGGCGGGCAGCATGATGGTCGCCGCCCTTCCTTGGCGGCGGCACGAAGCCGTTGCGCGGCGGCGGCGACGCGCGGCCCTTGCTCCAGCAGTCGCGCATGTTCTCCTGCCGCGTGCCTTCGCTGAGATGGGCGGGGTTCACGCAGTTGCGGACGTCGCAGGAATGCATGACGTCCATTCCCGGGGTGAGCGGCCGGCCCAGGACCGCGGACAGGACCAGTCGGTGTGCGTACTGCCGATCGAAGTAGCCGTAGCCGTTCCGCTTCGCCGCCGACCACAGCCAGCACGAGGTTCCCTCGACGGCTGGGTAGATGACCTTCTCCCAGAAGCGGCCAGGGAGGCCCAGGTACGGCACTTCGAGCAACGCCAACACCGAGCGGTTCATCGCGACCACCCCGGCCCGCTGTGGCCGCTCTTGCAGCTGGCTTCGCCGCAGTCGCAGGCGGCCCTCGCCGCCTTAATCTGGCGCTGGCCCTCGAAGATGCGGTCCTCGATGTCGTAGTAGCGCGACGAGATGCTGCTTCGGTTGCGGCGGACGATGCCCAGGAGGTCGTCAAGCAGCGCCTGGTGGGCCTTCGCCTCGGCGGCGGTCATGACCGCGCCCCCAGGACCTTCGCCATCGCGGCGTTGAAGTCCTCCTCGACCTGGGTCACCGCCTCGCGGATGAGGCGCAGGGCGAGCGCCTGCGCCGGAACCCTCTCGGTCATCGGCGCGTCGATGCCGGCGAGGCCGAACATGGACACGCCAAGCGCGTCGGCGACCGCGTCGGCTGCTGCGCTGATCTCGGCGGCGAACCGCTGCCCCTCGGTGGCCTGCGCGATGGCGGCCCTGATTCGCTGCCGCATTACGCGCCCGGCAAGGACGCTCATCGCGCCCTCACGAGGTCGCACAGCCACTGCCGCTCGGCGCGCAGCTCGGGCGCCGCGAACCGCCGAGGCTCGGGGTTAGCCGCGATGCCGTGCTGCTTCGATGCCCACGACTTCGCCGCGATGGCGGCTTCCCGCTGGCCCGGGCACGCCAGGTGCGACAGGCACGGAGCCGCAGGGACACAGGTGGGCGGGCACTTCGCAGGCGGCGGCGGCGCCATCGCCTCGTCGAGGGTGGGCAGCCGGCAGCCGACCCGCACCGGCAGCGCCAGGACGCGCACGCCTGACTCGCGGACGCGCCGAAGGCCGCTGGGCGACCATGTTGGATGGCGCAAGGGCCAGGCCTCTTCACT
>JBHELQ010000072.1:0-2789 GCA_046262995.1 Thermoleophilaceae bacterium | reverse complement strand
GCGATGACGAACGTCGGTCGTGGCCAGCGCGAGCTGATCATCGGCGACCGCCAGACCGGCAAGAGCTCGGTCTGCATCGACGCGATCATCAACAACAAGGACAAGGACCTGGTCTGCGTCTACGTGGCGATCGGCCAGCGCATGTCCACGGTCGTCGACGTGGCCCAGGAGCTCGAGGACCACGACGCGCTGGACCACACGATCATCGTGGCCGCTCCCGCCGACGAGGCGGCGCCGATCAAGTTCCTGGCGCCGTATGCCGGTTGCGCCATGGGCGAGCACTATCTCTACAACGGCAAGCACGCCATGGTCGTCTACGACGACCTGACGAAGCACGCGTACGCCTACCGGCAGATGTCGCTGCTGCTGCGACGCCCGCCGGGGCGGGAGGCCTACCCGGGCGACGTCTTCTATCTGCACTCGCGGCTGCTCGAGCGGGCGGTCAAGCTCTCCGACGAGCTCGACGGCGGGTCCCTCACGGCGCTGCCGATCATCGAGACCCAGGCGGGCGACGTGTCCGCCTACATCCCGACCAACGTCATCTCGATCACCGACGGGCAGATCTACCTGGAGGCGGACCTGTTCCGCGCGGGCGTGCGCCCGGCCATCAACGTCGGCATCTCGGTCTCGCGCGTCGGTGGGGCCGCCCAGACGACGCCGATGAAGAAGGTCGCCGGCAAGCTCCGCATCGAGCTCTCGCAGTTCCGCGAGCTCGAGGCGTTCTCGCAGTTCGGCTCCGACCTGGATCCGGACACCCAGCGCACGCTGGCCCGCGGCGAGCGGCTCGTTCAGATGCTGAACCAGAACGAGCGCAGCCCGTGGGCGATCGAGGACCAGGTGGCCGCGATCTACTCCGGCACCGGCGGCTTTCTGGACCGGATCAAGGTGAACCGGATCGGCGAGTTCCATGAGATGCTGATCCAGCGGCTTCGGTCCGAGAGCTCGGACCTGATGGACAAGATCGCCGAGGGCAACTGGGACGACTCGCTGGAGTCGCAGCTCGGCGACGCGATCGGCGAGGCGATCGACGACTTCGGCCCCGACTTCGACGAGGAGGGCAACCCGCTCGAGGAGGGGGAGTCCGACCGCGTCAAGGACGAGGAGGAGCGCGAGAAGGAGGGCCGCGCCGCGTCCTCCGACGGCGCGGGCGAGGACGAGGACGAGGACGAGGACGAGGACTCCGGCGAGGAGTCCGACCGCGAGACGGAAGAGGCCGGCGCCAGCCAGTAGCCGATGGCCACCCTGAAGGACATCCGCAGCCGCATCTCGAGCGTGAAGAACATCCGCAAGATCACGCGCGCGATGGAGATGGTGGCTGCCGCCCGGCTGCGCCGCGCCGAGCAGCGGATCGAGGCGCTGCGGCCCTATGCCGACGCGCTGCGGCGGATGACGCGGCGCGCCTCGGAGGCGGCCGAGAGCATCCCCAGCCTGCCGATCCTGCAGGAGCGCGAGCAGGTTTCGAAGGTCGGGCTGCTGCTCGTGACCGGGGACCGCGGCCTGGCGGGCCCCTTCAACTCGCAGATCATCCGGGCCGGCAACCGGCGCGCGGCCGAGGTCGAGAGCGATGGGGCGGAGGTGCTCTGGTATGCCTCCGGCCGCCGCGGCGTCTCCTCGCTCGGGTTCCGCGGCAGGGAGGTCGCCGGCGGCTTCACCGGCTTCACCGACCGGCCGAGCTTCGCGGACGCGCGCCAGATAGCCGACGCCGTGACCTCGGCCTACGTGGACGAGAAGGTGGACCGGGTTGAGGTGATCTACAACGGGTACATCTCGGCGATGCGCCAGGAGGTGCGTCACGAGACGTTGCTGCCGCTCCAGCACGCGGACGTCCTGGGCGAAGAGGACGACGAGCAGGACGACGGCGGCGATGAGTCAGGCGGCGAGAGCGCCGACCAGTCGCGCTCGCTGTGGATCTACGAGCCGGACCCGGAGGAGATCCTGGCGCGCCTGGTCCCGGACTACGTCGAGATTTCGATCTACCGGGCGCTGCTCGAGTCGACGGCTTCCGAGCACGGCGCCCGCATGACCGCGATGCGCAGCGCATCGGACAACGCGGGCGAGTTGCTGGACGATCTGTCGCTGGAGGCAAACCGGCAACGGCAGGCGGAGATCACGCAGGAGATCATGGAGGTCGTCGCCGGGGCCGAGGGACTTCGATAGAAGGAGATCAGCGTGGAAGCAGGCACAGAGGAGCGACAGGAGCAGGAGAAGGAGAAGGGCCAGGAGGCGCAGCAGGACGGCCAGGGCGCCGTCGGGCGCGTCGAGGAGGTCCAGGGCGTCGTGATCGAGGCCGTCTTCCCGGCCGACGAGCTGCCTGACATCAACCACGCCCTCGAGGTCGAGCTCGAATCGGACGGTGAGAACCGGCGCTTGGTCTGCGAGGTGCAGCAGCACCTGGGCGACGACCGCGTGCGCGCCGTGGCGATGGACTCCACCGACGGCCTCTCGCGCGGAACCGAGGTGCGCGACACCGGCGGGCCGATCACCGTGCCCGTCGGCAAGGACACGCTGGGCCGCCTCTTCAACCTGCTGGGCGAGACGATCGACGACGGCGACGAGGTGGAGGGCGAGGACCGCTGGCCGATCCACCGGGCGGCGCCGGACGTCGAGGACCTGATTCCCACGCGCGAGATCTTCGAGACCGGCATCAAGGTCATCGACCTGCTCGCGCCCTACGCCAAGGGCGGCAAGGTCGGCCTGTTCGGCGGCGCCGGCGTGGGCAAGACCGTGCTGATCCAGGAGCTGATCCGCAACATCGCCGAGGAGCACGAGGGCCTGTCGGCGTTCTGCGG
>JBHELQ010000071.1:0-19003 GCA_046262995.1 Thermoleophilaceae bacterium | reverse complement strand
ACGAGCTGGGCGCTCTCGTCGTCCGCCAGCTCGGCGACGCCGCCGACGCGGGTCGCGACGGCGGGCACCCCGGCCGCCATCGCCTCCGCCAGTGAGAGCCCGAAGGTCTCCATCCAGGAGCTGGAAACGAAGATGCGCAGGCGCGCCAGCGCCTCTCCCCACGTCGCGTAGCCGCCGAACTGCACCCGCTCGGAGAGGCCGAGCGCGGCCGCCAGGTCACGCAGGCGCTGCTCCTGGGAGCCGCTCCCGAACAGAGCGAACCCGAGAGTCGGCCGGCTCTCCGCCACGCGCGCGGCCGCACGCAGGAACACGTCCAGGCCCTTGACCGGCTCGAGCATGGCGATCGAGCCCACGAGCTGTCCTGGTGACAGCGGCTCGGCCGGCACCGGTACGCCGTTGTGAATCACCGTCATGCGCTCCGCCGGGTACCCGACGCGTCGCGCCAGCTCGGCCTTCGCGGCACCGGAGGGCACGACGATCGCGTCCGCCCGACGGCAGAGGGCGGCATCCAGGCAGCGGTAGGCCAGGAAAGCGCGCGTGCCCGGCCTGGGCGGGCCTACCGGCTGCGGCAAATACGGCTCCGGGAGGCCGTGCGCGGTGTAGACCCGCGCGCCGCCCCGGCTCGGCCGGGGGCCGAGCCGCACCCACAGGCCGCTGCGGCGATCGTGGGCGTGGACGACGTCGGCGCCCGCCACGAAGCGGCGCACGCGCCGGGCGCCGGCGAGGTCGAGGGACCGGCGGAGCGGGAGCTCGGCGGCGCGGGCGCCCGCGGCCTCGTAGCGGCTCGCGAGCTCGGACGACGCGGCGACCGCGCGCACCTCCGCACCGCGGGACGCCAGTCCCTCGGCCAGGAGTAGGGCGTGCTCCACCGGCCCGCCGCGCTCCAGCGACGTGACCAGCGCCACCCTCACGCGGGCAGGGCCGCGAGGCCGACGCGCCGCTCGGGCACGGGGGCCTCCGGCGCGGGAGCCGGCTGCAGGCAGCCGACGACCGTGCCAAGCCCGCCGAGTATCCAGAACGGAATGGCGAGCTGCTGGCTCAGGAACAGCGCCGAGGCCATGCACACCACGAGGCTCCCCTGGAGGGTGATCGTCAATCTCAGGAGCTCACGGTCTCCCGCGAGCCTCGCGGCGCGCGCCGTCCTGCCCAGCCGCGCCCAGACCAGCGCCAGGTAGGCGAGGAAGCAGAGCGCGGCGAAGATCCCGGCGTCCACCAGGACTTCGAGGTAGGAGTCGTGGACGACCGGGTTCTTGATCGAGATCGGGCTGTTGAGCACGTAGCCGCCCGCGGCCGGGCCGAACTGGCCCGGTCCCACACCCGTCAGGGGGTGGTCCAGCGAGATCCGCTCGGCCGCATACCAGAACGCCTGCCGGGCATCGACGTTCTTTCCAGCCACGTAGCTCTTCTCGTGGAGCCGCTCGTGGATCGTCGGTCCCCACAGCGCGAACGCCACGGCCAGCAGGCCGAGCATCGCCAGCGTGCTCGCGACGATTCCCTTCAGCGGGATCTTCCGGGTTAGGAGCGCCCAGATGGCGAGGGCCACCAGCCCGAGCACCGCCCCCCGCGAGAGGGTGGCGAACATCGCCCCCGTCATGACGAGGAAGCAGGCGACCCAGACCGGCCGCCAGCCGCGGTCGCGCACGATCAGGTAGCCCGCCAGCGGAAGGGTGCAGGCGAGCAGGAAGCCGAAGTCCACCGGCTCCTCGATCGGTCCGGCGGCGCGAGTGATGTCGCCCTGGAGAAACGCCACGAGCGCCCATAGGGCGCCGAGCGAGGCGGAGAGCGTGAACACGCGGATCACCCGGCGCACGTCGGCCGCGTCTCGCACCAGCTCGACGAGCAGGATGAAGAAGCCGATGAAGAGCGCGTAGCGCAGCGTCTTGCTGATGCTGCCGGCCGGATCGAGCGAGAAGACGAGCGCGACCGCGACGAAGAACCCGAGCAGGATCGCCGCCACCACCGGGCTGGGGGCGCGGATGCGCTCGCGGCGGGCGAGAAGGCGCAGCAGGTAGGAGGTCACCAGCAGCACCCCGAGGATCTTGACCACCGACAGCTGCTCGGTGGGGTACTTCAGCAAACCACGCCAGGGAAACGCCGCGACCAGGGCGAGCAGGATCCAGCCGGAGTTCGCCGCCACGGCGAGCAGAAGGACGACCGCGCCCAGAGCCCCGACCGCGAGGAGCGGGTTGTGGACCGACAGCAGAGCGAGGACTAGGGCCAGGCCCGCGGCCGGGATCACGACTCCGCGGCCGTCGAGCAGGAAGCCGGTCATCGCGCGGCGGGCGACTCCTCGCGGGTTTCCTCGGACGCCTGGACCACCCGGTAGTACTCGTAGCCCGCTCCGGCATCGTCCTCGTCGCCGGTGCGGTTCAGCACGATTCCGAGCAGCCGTGCGCCGGACAGCTCGAGCTTCTCGATTGCGCTTCTGAGCTCGGCGGGCTTCTGGGAGCCGGCATCCAGCACCAGCAGCACGCCGTCCATCACGGGGGCGATCACGCGGGCGTCGCTGATCGGCAGCAGCGGCGACGAGTCGACGATCACGGTGGCTCCCGTGCGCCGCAGCTCCTCGATCACGCCCCTGAAGCGGATGTGCAGGATCTCGGTCGAGTTGTGTGGCACCGGCCCGCTCGGTAGCACGCGCAGCTGCGGGTACTCCGTGGGAGAGGGCTCGATCGCGGTGCCCCCGACGACGAGCTGCGTGGACAGCCCACGCCGGTTGTCGACGCCAAAGATCTGGTTCTGCATCGGGCGACGCAGGTCGGCGTCCACGATCACGGTTTCGACCCCGATCTGGGCCAGCGCGATGCCGAGGTTCGCGACGACGGTCGACTTGCCCTGACCGGGGACGGGACTCGTTACCTGGATCACCGAGCCGCCGGTCTCCGTCAGGAACTCCAGGTTCGTGCGCAGCGCCCGGAACGCCTCCTGCAGGTGGGCGAGCTTGGGCAGCTCGACCCCGACCTGCCAGATAGGCGCCACGCCGTTCTGGCTCAGCGCTCTCTGCTTTGGCAGCCTTCCGATCACCGGAGCGGGCGTGAACTCCGCCACGTCCGCGGCGGTCTCGATCCGCCTGCGGAAGTGCTCGAGCGCGAACGCCAGCAGGACGCCGCCCGCGAGACCCAGCAGCAGCGCAGCGGCCACGATCAGCGGCGGGCGCGGCTCGACGGCCTTCTTGGGCGTGCTCGCCGGATCGACCACACGCGCCGTGACGAGCTTGTTCGCGCTGACCGACTGGATGAACGCCTGCGTCACCTTGCGGGCCGTGAGGGTGGCGTCCGGTTGCGTGCCGGCGCGGCCCGTGATCGTGAGGATCCCCGCGTCCTGCTGCGTGCCGGTCTTCACGATGCCGGGGAGCGGTCTGCCCGCGAGCTGGGAGGCCCGCTGCTTCGTCAGCGCCGACTTCGCCGTCTGCGCGTAGGTCTGCACGAGGGCGGCGACTGTGTCCGGCGGCACGAAGTTACCCTTCGAGAAGTCGGGCGTGACCGCGACCGTCGCGGTCGACTCGTACTTCTCGGGGCGGCTGGCGGCGAGCGCGGTGCCGATCCCGACGGTCAGCAGCGTGACCAGCAGAACCAGCCAGCGGCGCTTCCACGCCAGGGCGACGACGTCACGAAGCTCCATCGACTCCCCAGACGCTAGCCGAAGGGCTGGACGTCGCGGTCTCTCGGGCGGTGGAGCGAGAACGGGCGCGAGCGGTCCCGGGTATGAACCCGCCGCACTCGCAGGGATCCGCCGCCGCGGCGGCGCAGGCGGCGCGAGAAGATCCCGTAACGGTTCGTGCGTAGGGTGCGCAGGCGGCGCCAGTGCCCGTGGATCCGCTGCTCGACGGCGACCCTGCCCCTGCGGCCGCCCGGTGTGCGGCCCCAGACGTACACGCGGCGATGGCGCTTGCGATAGGCGACGAACGGGAAGCGGAACGCCCGCAGGGCGGGCTTCGGACGGTCACAGCCGAGCCCCCCGGAGCAGCGGAACCATAGGCCCGTCTGGTAGCTCGAGCCCAGGGGCGGGTCCGTCGGGTTGTCGCGCAGTAGGAACCAGGTGACGAGGCTGATTCCCGACCGCCACATGACGTAGAGCGACTCGGAGGTCCAGCGCGCGTGTAGTCGAAGCGGCAGGCCGCCGGGATCGGGCGGATTCGTGTCCCACCCGAACTCGGTCGCCCAGAAGGGCACTCCGCGCCCCCGGTGGGCGATGTGCCCGGCGTGTCTCGCGGCCCGCAGAAGCCTGGTCATGCGCGGCAGGTCGCCGAGCGCCACGTCGTCCGGGCGTCCCGCGCGGTGGCGGGGGCCGCCCGGCGTGTAGGGGTGATGCGCCCAGATGTCGAACCGGGTGACGCTCGAGCAGGTCGCGTGTGGGTGGCGCCCGCCCGACATGCAGAGCAGCTTCGCCATGAAGGTGAGGGGGGCGAAGCCGCGCTGCTGCGGGGGCGTGTCGATGGTGAAGGGTGCGAGGCCGCCGGCCACGACGCGATTGCCGCCATTCACCCCGTGGACCGCGTCGGCGAACGCGTTGACCATCGCGCGGTAGTGGTCCGGGGCGAGCAGGCGCGTCGCGTGGTCGTAGTCGCTGCCCTGGTAGAGCGGGTTCAGGAAGAGGCTGTAGTTCGCCTCCTGCCAGGCCATGTAGTAGCGGACGCGCGGCAGGCCACCGAAGTGCCCGCTGTAGCGGCGGGCCAGCGCCTGCGCGAACAGGGCCAGCTCGTGCGGGTCCGGGGAGTTCGTGCCCTGAGGGCCGCCGCTCGAGCGCTCGGCCCAGCGGGGCGCGAAGACCACGGTCAGGATCGGCGTCAGGTGATTGGTCGCAGCGGCCTTGACGCCCTGGTCGGTGGGGTACCAGTCGTAGTGCGGGTCGGCTGGGTTCGCCGCGTCGAAGCCGGACGGGCGGTTGGAGTCGTTTGGCGCCGTGGCGTTCCAGTTCACGGTCAGGCGCACCGCGCGGGCGCCCGCTCGCCGTACCCGGCGCTGGGCGGGCACGGCCTGGTCGCTGATGAACAGCTGTCCGCCGTCGGTGATCGCCGTCGTCAGTGGCCTGGCGGCACCGGCCGGCGCCGCCAGGAAGAGCATGGCGAGCACCGTCAGGCCGGCGAGGCAGAGGGCCGCGCCCGGCCCGGATCGTCTCATCGTGAAGCTAACCCGGGGCATTCGTATTAGTTTCGAACAGAAGCGAGCGGGGGTTTAGCAGGCGCGCCCGCAGGTAGGCGCGGCGCGCGTCGGCGATGGCCCCGGATCGGGTCGAGATGCGAGCGCGCGTGAGCCACAGGCGCCAGTCGCCCCGGTCGTGGTCGACCGCTCGACCGATCGCCTGGCGCGCGCCCCGGAGGTCTCCCACCTGCTCGCGTACGAGCGCCAGTTGAAGGTAGGGACCCGCCGCCCAGGGCTCGATCGCACGCGCCTGCCGGGCGCTGTCGAGCGCGGCGCGCACCTCGCCGCCGTCCGCCTGCTCCTGGCTGCGCCGAAGCGCGGAGTCGGACAGGAAGGCGATCCCCTCGCATGCCACGAGCAGCAGCGCTCCCAGCGCCAGCGCTCCCCGCAGCGCCAGCCGCAGGCGACGCGAGCTCGGGCCGCCCCGGCGGGGTCGCCCGCGATCGCCGGCCGCCCCTCCTGCCAGCAGGCCCAGGCAGGCGACGCCAATCGCACCGACCGCGGTCAGCTCCCACATCCAGTCGATAGCGGCCGCGAGCATGAATGCGGCGCTCGCCGCGAGCAACGCCGCGATCGTCGAGCGGGAGTCGTCGCGCGCCCGCATCAGGTCTAGGATCCCCGCGCCGAGCGCAACTGCGAGCGCCGCCAGGAGCAGGAGAGCGCCCACCAGGCCGAGCTCGCCGAGCGTCTCGAGGTACAGCGAGTGGGCATCCCGGGCGAAGAAGCGGATCGTTCCGTTGCGCGCCCACCACTGCTCGTAGGACCCCGCGCCCTCGCCCGCCAGCGGGTGGGCCCGGAACTGGTCCACGGCCGCGCCCCAGAACTGCCAGCGACCGCTGCCGCCGCCGCTCAGCAGGTGCGCGCGGATGTAGTCCTGGCGCGATCCAGCGGCGACATCCGGGGGCTGCTTGAAGTCGTGCACGCGTCTGCTCGGGTCGGCCGCGGCGGCCCCGGCCCCCAGCAGCGCGATAACGATCACCGCCACCGCGACGCGCACGACGGGGCGGACGGGCCGGGGCCGCTCACCGCCGAAAGTCGTGCCGGCGCCGTGAACGACGCCCGCGAGCACGCACAGCCCGGCGACCAGGAGGGCTGCAGAGCGGCCCTGACTGGCCAGCAGGTGCGCGCTGCCCGCATCGTTCACGAGCTCGTCTCGGGACAGCAGGACCGCCACCGCGAGGGCGGAGGCCGCGCCCCCCGCCACGATCGCCCAGAGCGCGCGATAGCGCCTGTCGGCGAGCGCCACGAAGAGCAGCGTGCCGACCACGGCGACGGCGATGCCGCCTCGCGAGGAGGTCATGTAGATGACCGACGCCAGGGCCGGCGCGGGGGCGACCGCGGCGCCCCGGGCCAGCCCGCTGCGGCCGGACACGGCGGCCCTCAAGAGCAGGGGGAAGCCGAGCGCCGCGAACAGGGCCAGGCCGTTCCAATAGTCGAGCGGGTAGCTGAGGCGCGAGCTCGCGGTCCCGAAGGCGCTCGAGACGTCGCTCACGTCCAGCAGGTTCGGGAAGAAGCGGTTCGCGAGCGAGAGCACTGCCATGGCGACGATCCCCACGGCCAGCCCGTCGGCGAACGCGCGGGTCAGTCCGGCGCCGGCGGCCAGGACGGCGAGGGCGAAGACGCCCACGTACAGGACATCCCGGTCGAGCTCGAGGAACGCGCGCCCCGCAGCCGGGGCCCACGCGATCGAAAGGCCGGTCCAGAGGGCGAGCCCCGCCAGCAGGGCCAGAGCGGCCAGTGCCGCGACACGGGGCCGCGCGTCTCGCCACAGCCCGAGGCCGGCGACGCAGGCGAGCGCCCACCAGGCGAGGGCGCCGCTGCCCGTGAAGACCGTCGTGGGATAGCCACCGTTCGAGAGGGCGAGCGCGGCGACGGCGGAGGCGACAAGGCACCCTGCCAGCAGGCCCGGGAGACGCGTGCCGTAGAACGCGTCGGCCCGCGTCGACCGGCCAGGCGCGAGGGCCGCTCGGCTCACCTCAGGACCGTGGCTAGCCGGTGGCCCGGCGATCCAGATGTCGGTTGCGCACGGCCAGCCCGGCTGCCGCCGCGGTCACCGCGAGCAGCGCCAGCAGCAGCCAGAGGGTTCCCCCGCTGCCGCCCTTCGGGGCGACGGTGTCCGCCAGGGCACTCGCGAGCGAGCGGTCGTCGCCGGCACGGGACGCGATCGCCTGCCCCTGGTGGCTCCCGCCGGCGGGCGGGGCGCCGTACTGACGCGAAGTCGCCAGCTGCCTCAGTGGCGAGGCCAGCGATCCGCCCTCCCGTCGCAGTCCGGCGAGGGCCTGCCCGGAGAGTGGGGCGCCCGGGCCGTGGGGACCGCCGCCGACTCCCGGGGCGGAGGGTCCGCCACTGCCGGGCAGCGTCTCGATGTACTGGCCGAGCGCCGGCTGGTCGAATTGCGAGGCCGGCGTTGCCGCATGCGCCGAGACCGGCGCGGCCACGACCGTCAGCGCCGCCGCTAGGCCTGCCGCTGCCCGTCGGAGGGTCAAACCCCGCGGTGCGAACGCAGCACTGCGGGCACGCTCAGAAGCAGGATCTTCAGGTCCAGCCACAGGGACCAGTTCTCGATGTAGTAGTTGTCCCATTCGACCCTCTCCGCGAGTGACGTCTTCCCGCGGAGGCCGTTCACCTGGGCCCAGCCCGTGATCCCGGACTTCACGCGGTGCCGGTCCCGGTAGCGGTAGACGGCGTCCTCGAAGGTCTCAACGTAGTGGACCCGCTCCGGACGCGGTCCCACCAGGGACATATCGCCCACGAGCACGTTCCAGAACTGTGGCAGCTCGTCGAGCGAGTAGCGGCGCAGGAAGCGCCCCAGCGGAGTGATCCGCTTGGCGTCGTCGCTGCCGTTGCCATTGGCCGCATGGGCGCCGTTGGCCGCATGGGCCCCATTGCCGTTGCCATGGCCGTTCGTGCTCGCGGTCTCGTCGATCCGTGGCGCGAACGGGTGAACCGAGCTCAGCATGTCCGTCGCCCAGTCCGCGTCCCACTCGCCGCCGCCGCCCGTCTGCGCCGGGCGATCGGACATCGTGCGGAACTTCAGCATGTGGAAGATCCGGCCGTCCCGGCCGACTCGCGGGGCGGCGTAGAAGAGAGGCCGCCCGTTGAAGAGCCTTACCGCCACCGCGATGGTCGCGAGCAGCGGAAAGAGCGCGAATAGCGTGAGGCCGGCCACGACCCTGTCGAAGCCCGCCTTCGCGGCTACCCGCCAGCCGCCCTTCGGGCTGGTGCCGACGCTGACGAGCGGGAGCCCGCCGATGTGGTGCACGTCCACGCGGGATCCCTCGACTTCGAACAGGCGGGGCACCACGGAGACTCCGATTCCCCGCTCCCAGCAGCGGCGGACCACCCGCAGCAGAACGTCGTGCGGCGCCGTGGAGAAGGTCACGATGACCTCCTCCACGCCATGGTCGTCGATCACGTCGTCGAGGTCCCAGCTCGCGCCCAGCACGGGCAGCATCGAGCCATCCTCCGAGGGCGGAAGCGGCTCCTTGTCGAGGAAGCCGACCGGCCGGATGCCGAGCGCGGGCCGGTCCAGCAGTCGCTTCGCGGTCAGACGCCCGACCCTGCCGGCGCCGACGATCAGCGTCGGACGCACGCCGTGGCCGCTCTTGCGCGCCCGGCGCTGGAGAGCGAACAGGCCGGCGCGGCCGGCCGAGACGTAGGCGGCGGCGAAGCCCGCCAGCCAGCCGGTGTCCGCGACCGCATGAAGATTGGCGCCCGCGATCGTGCGGAGCGATAGCGTGGCCATGGCTGCCATGGCGACGCCCTCGAGGACCCGGCGGACGTCGTCGAGAGCCCGCAGGCGGAGCCTCGGGACGTAGAGCCGAGCCGCGCCCAGGCGGGCGCCCAGCACGGCGCAGAAGAACATGACCCATCCCTGGCGGCCGTGGAGCACCAGCCCGGGGGCCGCGGCAGTCGCGGTCAGGGCGGCAAGGGCCAGCAGAAGCGCGTCCGCGGTCGCCCACTGCGTGGCCGGCGCGAAATACGGCAGGGGCACGTGGCGGCGACGCCGCAGGGGGGAGCCGACGGTAAGGCCGATCGACGGCCCGCTCGCGGGGCTCACCGCGAGGCGTGTGAGGTCCTCTTCGTGACGCAATGCAGCTGTGGCTCGAATGCCCCTGCCCGAGTCCTGCCTGCCGGGGGACTCGTCTGGGCTCTGACCATAGAGGTGTTCCCCGGGAACACCATTTTCAAGCCGACGCTGCGGTGCTCCGTCGCCTCCCGAGCGCTTCCCCTCCGGAGCAGGGTGCGATTCCCTGCTCATACGGTCTTCTCGATCCCTGCCGGGAACTGCGACTGCAGACTAGGGCGATTCCAGAGCTTGCGCAAGTGGGTGGCAGGCACGGTGAGGACTCCCGTCCGGGTTGTCGGGGGGCGTCACTCTGGCTCTCGGCAGGAACGTGCCCCTCATTGACCCCGATGGGGGACAGCTGGACGCTTTGGCCGCGGGCCTTCGGTGCTGGCGCGGCGAAGCGGAGCCTCCGGGGATACCCTTACGCCCCCTTCGACGCGAGCAAGGAGTGCAGACCGAGAAATGCCGAACGAGACGACCGCGGTGACCGCTCCGACCGGAAACCGGAACCTCCTCGCCTGGGTCGAGGAGGTTGCCGAGCTGACCCAGCCCGAGGCGGTCCACTGGTGTGACGGCTCGGCGGAGGAGTACGACGGGCTCTGCCAGACGCTCGTGGAGGCCGGGACCTTCGAGAAGCTCTCGGACGCGAAGCGGCCCAACTCCTACCTGGCCCGCTCGGACCCCGGCGACGTGGCGCGCGTCGAGGACCGGACCTTCATCTGCTCCGAGCGCGAGGACGAGGCCGGTCCGACCAACAACTGGCGCGACCCCAAGGAGATGCGCGACACCCTGACGGAGCTGTTCCGCGGCTCCATGCGCGGCCGCACGCTCTACGTCGTCCCCTTCTCGATGGGGCCGCTGGGCTCGCCGATCGCGCACATCGGGGTCCAGCTGACCGACTCCGCGTACGTCGCCGCCTCGATGCGGATCATGACGCGGATGGGCACGGGTGCACTCGAGGCCCTGGGCGAGGACGGCGAGTTCGTGCCCTGCCTGCACTCGGTCGGCATGCCGCTCGACCCGGGACAGGCCGACGTTCCCTGGCCCTGCGACGCCGACAACAAGTACATCGTTCACTTCACGAAGACGCGCGAGATCTGGTCCTACGGCTCCGGCTACGGCGGCAATGCGCTGCTCGGCAAGAAGTGCTTCGCCCTGCGGATCGCGTCCGTGATGGCGCGCGACGAGGGCTGGCTCGCGGAGCACATGCTGATCCTCAAGCTGACCTCCCCGGAGGGGGACGTCAAGCACGTCGCGGGCGCCTTCCCCTCGGCGTCGGGGAAGACCAACCTCGCCATGCTCCAGCCGAGCCTCGAGGGCTGGAAGCTCGAGACGATCGGCGACGACATCGCCTGGATGAAGTTCGACGACGACGGCCGCCTGCGGGCGATCAATCCGGAGGCCGGCTTCTTCGGGGTCGCCCCCGGCACCGGCCACGACACGAACCCGAACGCGATGGCCACGGTGGGCGAGAACACGATCTTCACCAACTGCGCCGGCACGGACCCGGGGGACGTGTGGTGGGAGGGCATGACCCCCGAGCCGCCGGCGCACGCGATCGACTGGAAGGGCCGGGACTGGTCGCCTGACTCGGACGAGCCGGCCGCCCACCCGAACGCGCGCTTCACGACGCCGGCGGGCCAGTGCCCTTCGATCGCGCCCGAGTGGGAGGACCCCGCGGGCGTTCCCATCGACGCCCTCCTGTTCGGTGGGCGTCGCGCGACCGTGGTGCCGCTGGTCCACGAGGCCTTCGACTGGGAGCACGGCGTCTTCCTGGCATCGACGATGGGGGCGGAGACCACGGCCGCGGCGGCCGGCCAGGTCGGCCAGGTGCGCTTCGACCCGATGGCCATGCTGCCGTTCTGCGGCTACCACATGGGCGACTTCTTCCGCCATTGGCTCGAGATCGGCAAGGTGAAGGGCGCGAAGCTGCCGAGGCTGTTCGTCGTCAACTGGTTCCGCAAGGACGCCGAGGGCCGCTTCCTCTGGCCCGGCTTCGGCGAGAACAGCCGCGTGCTGGCCTGGATCTGCCGCCGCTGCGATGAGCAGGCGGACGGGGAGGAGACTCCGATCGGGGTGGTCCCGACCCCGGACTCGCTCGACCTGTCCGGCCTGGAGCTCGGGGAGCAGCAACTGGATGAGCTGCTGAAGGTCGATCCGGACGAGTGGAGGACCCAGCTCCCGCAGGTGCGCGAGCACTACGCGCGCTTCGGCGAGCGGCTGCCGGACGAGCTTCGAACGCAGCTCGACGAGCTCGAGCGCCGGCTGAGCCCCGAGCAGGCCTAGCGGCGGTACCAGCGCGGCGACACGCTCGGCGGCGGCCCGAGCGCGGCCCGCGCGACGAGCAGCGAGGGCTCGTCGGTGCGCAAGTGGCGCTCGAGCGCGGCGCCGAAATTCGCTCCCAGGCCCTCCACCGCGAACGCGCGGACACCGAAGGAGCCCGCCAGCGCCGGAAAGTCGGGCGTGTGCAGGTCCACGCCGATCGTCGGGTCCCCGCGCCGGCTTTGGTCGAAGCGGAGCATTCCGTAGCCGCCGTCGTCCACGACCACGGCGGTCAGCGGGATCCGCTCCTGGGCCGCGGTGGCGAGCTCGCCGCAGGCGTACAGGAAGCCGCCGTCCCCGGAGACGCTGACCACGGGGCCGGCGTCCGCGAGCGCGGCTCCCAGGGCCTGCGGGAAGGCGCAGCCAAGCGTCCCCCAGCCGAGGGGGTAGGAGAACCGCCGCGGCGCGGAGGGAAAGTGGAAGCCGCCGAGCCAGTAGCCGGGAATGCACATGTCGCACACCACCACGGCGTCCTCTCCCGCCGCGCCCGTGAAGGCCGCGAGGAACTCGCTGGCCTCGGGATCGGTTTGGGCCAGGGAGCGCCGCACGCCGCCGGCAAGCTCGCGCAGCCGGCGATCGAGCGAATCGAGGCCGCCGCGGGAGTCGATGCGCGCGGCCAGCAGGGGGACGGCCTCGGCGGCGTCGGCCTCGAGCAGCACGTCCGGCAGGTAGTTCTTCGAGCCGTCCCGCGAGTCGACGTTGACCGCCACGAGGCGGGGCGGGGCGGGCATCTTCCAGCCCTGGGTCATCATGCCGTCGAAGTCGGTGCCCACCGCGACGACGCAGTCGGCTTCGTCCCAGAGGGCTCCGACCTCCGGCACGTGCGGAGGCGCGGTCACGAGGCACGGATGCTCCGGCGGCAGCAGCCCGCGCGCGGAGTAGGTCAGGATCACGGGCGCGACGAGCCGCTCCGCCAGCTCGGCGACCGCGCCCCCTGCATCGGCCGCCAGCGCCCCGCCGCCCGCCCACACGAGCGGCCGGCGGGCGTGGTCCACCAGCTCAGCGGCCTCCGCCACGCGTTGCGGATCGGCCGGACCCGGGCCGGGCAGGGGAGCCGGGCCCGGGCCGGGGTCCGCGACCGCCGATTCCAGCAGGTCGGTCGGCACCTCCAGGTAGACGGGGCGCCGAGGGGCCGCCAGCGCCGTGCGGCCCGCCCGGAAGACGGAGGCCCGCAGCTCCTCGGCCTTGCCGACCCGTACCGCCTGCTTCACCACCGGCGCGAACATCGCGGCCTGGTCGGTGGCCTCGTGCAGGGCGCCTCGCCAGACGCCGGGGCGGCGCACGGAGGTGGGCACGTCGGTGGCGATCACGAGTACGGGCTGGCGCGCAGCCCAGGCCTCGCCGACGGCGGCGAGTGTGTTCGCGGCGCCGGGGCCCGTGGTGGTCAGAGCCACGCCGAGCCGACCGCCGGCCCGCGCGTACCCGTCCGCCGCATATGCCGCGCTCTGCTCGTGCCGCACCCCGACCAGCCGGATGGGCGAGTCGTGCAGGGCGCGCCACAGCGCGAGATTGTGGACGCCCGGCAGGCCGAAGACGACGTCAGCCGAGAGCTCCTCGAGCGCCTCCACCACCAGCTCGGCGCCCGTCAGCGTCACCGAGCGAGCCTCCAAGCCTGGGCCGCTAGTGCGGCTCGTCCTGCGTGGACGCGGGCGGGCGCGACTCCTCTGCCAGTGAGGTGATCGTCAGCTTCCCCCGCGCCGCCTCGTCGAGCACCTCGCCCGCCTCCTCCGAGGAGCGCGCGTAGAGCTCGACCAGCATGTGGACCAGGATCTGGTCGTCCTCGTGCTTGTGGAAGCGCACGTGCGTGAAGAACTCGCGCGTCCCGTGGTCTCCGAAGGCAGCGAACGCCAGCGCCTCCGCCGCCTCCGGCCCGGAGCACGTCTCGACCTGGTCGCCGTCCACCGTGACGGTGCACGAGGCGACCCACGGAGTTCCGGTGACCATCCGCTCCCAGCGGTCCTCGACCGCCTCGATCCTGCTCACCCGGCGGCCGTTCTGCTCGTAGAAGGCAAGGCTGAGATGGGGCTGGTCGTGCAGGCAGTCCAGGCACTGGACCACGGCCTCCTGCACCTCTTCGACCGGGTCGATCGCCTCACCCGACTCGGAATCCACCTTGAGGATGCCCTCGTAGTGCAGCTGCACCTCGAGGTTCTGCGACCAGCAGCGGTAGCAGCGCAGCCAGCTGGACTGAGTGCCGACGGAGTCGGGAGCCGAGCCCTCCATGCGCTCATTATGCTCCTCGCGGTGTTGAGGTCGAGCCTGGCTGGCTGCGTCGCCCTCCTGGCGCTGTCCGGCTGCTCGCTCGGCAGGGACGAGGAGCCGAAGCCCGTACGCGGCGCCCCCAGGCAGGTCGTGGCGAGCGTCGTGCGCCTGCAGCGGGCGGTCAATCGGCGGGATTGGCGCACCGTCTGCGACGGGCTCTTCACCCCGGCGGCACGGCGCAGGGCGGGTGGCGCCGAGTGCGCCCGGCGTCTGCGCTCCGACGCCCAGGACCTTCGCCGGCCGCACATCGAGCTGGTGTCGATCCGCGTCTCGGGGGAGCGCGCGGAGGTTCGGGTCAGGTCGCGCGCCGCCGGGCAACCTCCCCTGTCGGACGTGATCGAGCTGCGTCGGAGCGGGCGCGGCTACAGGATCGAGTCGCTCGCGGACTAGCTAGTCGAGCGAGCCGGCCAGCGCTTCGAGCGTCGCGTCGAAGTCCGTCCCGGAGATCGCCCCTACGCAGGGGGAGCTGGCCCCTACCTCGCGATAGCGCCGCACGGCCGCCCGCGCCTCGCCCGGATCGCCGATCGCGGCGAGCGCGCCCAGGAAGCGGTCCGAGATCGCGGCGGTGGCGCCGGCGGAGTCGCCGGCCTCCATCCGCTCGTCGAAGCTCCTGACGTCGTCCTCGTAGCCGGAGCGCTCGAGCATCGTCCGGTAGAAGGGCAGGGAGAAGTATGCGATCAGCTCCTGGCGGAGCTTCGCGCGCGCCTCGTCGGGATCCGGTGTGACGGCCGATGGCACGGCGGCGACGATGTCGAAGGCCCCCAGGTCGCGGCCCGCGCGCTCGGCGCCCTTCCGGAGCTCCGGCACGACCACCCGCTCGATGTAGTCGGGATTGCAGAGCCAGAGCACCACGCCTTCGGCCAGCTCTCCGGCGAGCCTCAGCATCGCGGGGGAGAGGGCGGCGAGGTAGACGGGCAGGTCCGCGCGCGCTCCGTAGCCCTGGAAGCGGAAGCTCGAGCGGAAGCGCTCGCCCTGGGGCGGGTCCTCGCCGCGCAGGATCGCCCGGACGATTCCCACGTACTCCCGCATCTCGCGCACCGGCTTGTCGATCCGGTCGCCGTACCAGCCTTCGACGACCGGGCGGTGCGACACCCCGAGCCCGAGGACCAGGCGGCCACCGCAGAACTCGTCGACGGTGGCGGCGGACATCGCGGTGGTCACCGGCGTGCGGGAGTAGATCGGCATCACGCCGGTTCCCAGGCGGAGCTGCTCGCTGCGCGCGGCGTAGGCCATGAGGAGGGTCAGCGAATCCCTGCCCGCGATGTGCGTCACGTAGGTCGACTCGTAGCCGAGGCGCTCGGCGAGCCCGACCCGTTCGAGGGCTCCGTCGAGCGACCGACCCACCGAGATGAAGGTGCCCAGCCCCACGGCCGCGTAGTCTGCCGATCCGGCCCCCCGGGCGGCTGCCCGCCCGTTAGCCGCGCAGCAGGAGCACGACCAGGGCGATCACGAAGGCGATCTGCCCGATCCCCAGGGCGGTGCCCAGGTTCGCGGCACCGGCGAGCTCGGCGACGCCGCTCACCGCGGCGAACACGGCGGCCAGGATTGCCGCCTGGCGGAGGAAGCCGCGAAGGGGGGATCCAGGCGGGCGGCGCGCCCTCATTGGCCGAGCCCTGCTCTCTGCGCCAGCGCCGCGATCAGCCCGGCCGTGCCGGCGGAGGGATCCTCCGCCTCGAGCAGGCGCTCGGCTTCCCGGCGCCCGCCGAGCGCCCGCAGGGCGTGCTCACCATGCTCGGCGACGAGCTCGTGCAGCGCGGCCAGACGGCGCGAACGCAGGCGTGCGGCGCCGACGTCCAGCCCGTCGCGGTGGCGGTCGAGGGCCTGCGCCAGCTCGTCGACTCCACTCGGCGGCGGCCGCGAGGACACCGACACGACGGGGGTGTCGCCGGCGCCCAAGGCGCTCAGGGCCTGGTCAAGATCGCGCTTGGCGCGGCGCGCGGAGTCATCGAGGTCCGCCTTCGTGACCACGACCACGTCAGGGATCTCCATGATGCCCGCCTTCAGGAACTGCAGGACGTCGCCGGAGGCCGGCTGCACCACGACAGCCACCGTGTCGCACACCTGCTCCACGTCGGTCTCCGACTGGCCCACGCCGACCGTCTCGACCACGACCACGTCGAAGGCCGGCGCCAGCGTCTCGACCGCCTCGCGAGTGGGCGCTGCCAGGCCGCCCAGGCGGCCGCCGGCGGCGGTGGAGCGAATCAGCACGCCGTCGTCCTCGGGGTCGTGGTCGATGCGCACGCGATCGCCCAGGAGCGAGCCGCCCGAGCGGCGCGACGACGGATCGACCGCGAGCACCGCGACCGTGCGACCACCTCCGCGCCACTCGACGAGCAGCTCGGAGAGCAGGGTGGACTTGCCGGCGCCGGGCGGCCCGGTCACGCCGATCAGATGCGCAGGCGCCTCGCCCCCGAGCGCCGCCGGAGAGACCTCGGCGAGCAGAAGTCCCGCTCGCTGGCGGCCGGCGGGTGAGCGATCCTCGATCAGGTTCAGCGCAGCGGGCGCGGCCGAGCGGTCTCCCTCGCGCAGCCGGCGCCCAAGCTCGGAAGGGTCGGTCGACATCGAGCCGGGACGCTAGCTGGCGGCGAGCAGCCCGCGCAGGGTGCTCGTGACCTCGGCGGGCCGCTCGAGCAACTGGCGCCAGGTGAAGCGGGCAACCGAGTAGCCGGCGAGCAGCAGGCGCTGGTCGCGCCGGCGGTCGCGCTCGAAGGCATGGCGAGTGCCGTGGAACCGGTGACCGTCGGTTTCCACCACGAGCGACGCTTCGCGCCACAGGAAGTCCACCTCCAGGCTCCCGCCGGGCAGCTCCAGCCGTGCGTTCGCCACGGGAGCCGGCAGGTTGGCGCCGGAGCACAGCTCGAAGAACCGGCGCTCGAGCTCGCTCCGGGTGAAAGAGCCCTCCGGCCGCCAACCCGCGATGGCCGTCGCGAGCGCCGAAGCCCCGGCGCGTCCCGCGGCCCGGGCGAGTGTTTCCTCGACGGCGCCCGCGTCGAACAGCCGCAGCTCCTCGGCCCGCTCGACCGCGCGCACGAGGCCGCGCCGGTCGACCTGCTCGGCCAGGTCGAGCAGCGTGCGGGCGACCGTCGTGCACGGGATGCCGTCCACGGCAGTCACGTCGCGCTGAGCCAGCGCAGCGGCTCTATGCACCCGGATGCCGGGCCGACCGCGTCCGGCCCGGCCCGGCGCGATCACGTCAACCTCCGAGCCTGTCCTACGGAGTCCCCATAGCGCCGCGGCTGCGCGGTGAGAGAGGACGGCACCCGGACCGCAGGCCAGCGCTGCCGCCATCCACCGGCCTCGCTCGGTGAGGAGCCTGTGGCCGACGGCATAGACCCCGTAATGCGCGCGGTGGAGCGAGCCGCGCGCAACCCGGCTGCGCACGCCGCTCGACGCCAGGCCGAGCTCCTCGAGCTGGCGCAGCGCGACGACTCCGTGCTGCGCTTCGGCGAGCGCGGCGAGCCGCCTCGTCCGTGGGGGCTGGGCGTCTTTCGTCCCATATTGCGTCGAAATCCGCCCACCCCCTGCCATTCGGGCATCCTGGCGCCGCCCCCGTGATGGCGGGGTTGCGAGCGTTACGACAGGGCTACAGGCGAGAGCGTGGGACGGGGCGTCAGGCGCCCACGGCCACGCCGTAGTGCTCGGCGACCAGGTCGACGATGTCGCCCATGATGCGGCTGACCTCGAAGTCCTTCGGCGTGTAGACCCGCGCCACGCCGGCCTGGCGCAGGGCCTCGGCGTCGGCGGCGGGGATGATCCCTCCCGCCACCACCGGGACGTCGGCGCCGGCGCGCTCGAGCTCCTCCAGCACCGTCGGTATCAGCTCGGCGTGGGAGCCCGAGAGGATCGAGAGGCCGACCACGTGGACGCCCTCGTCGACCGCCGTGCGCGCGATCCTCGACGGCGTCAGCCGGATGCCCTCGTACACCACGTCCATGCCGGCGTCCCGGGCCCGCACCGCTATCTGCTCCGCGCCGTTCGAGTGCCCGTCCAGGCCGGGCTTCCCGACCAGGATCTTGACCCTGCGGCCGAGCGCCTCGGAGACCCGCTCGACCCGGTCGCGCAGCTCGGAGAGCGACTCGTCGCCGGGGGCCGCCGCGGCCTCGGCCACCCCGGTGGGCGCGCGGTACTCGCCGAACACCTCGCGCAAGGCGCCGGCCCACTCGCCGGTGGTGGCCCCGGCCCGGGCGGCCTCCAGGGTCGCGGGCATGACGTTGGCCGACTCATCAGCCGCGGCGCTTCGCAGTTTCTCCAAAGCGCGCCCGACGGCAGTCTCGTCGCGCTCCGAGCGCCAGCGCTCCAGGGCCTCGATAGCGCCCTGCTCGACCTCCGGCTCGACACGCAGGATGCCGCCGTCCTCACCCTTCTGCAGCGGCGACGACTCGTGCTCGGTGAAGCAGTTCTGGCCCACCACCTTCTGCTCGCCGGTCTCGATCCGGCGAACACGCGCGCGGTGTGACTCGACGAGCTGCGTCTTCATGTAGGGCACGGCCTCGACCGCGCCGCCGTGCTCCTCGACCACGGCCATCTCCGCCTGGGCGCCCTCGACCAGCTCCGCGACCAGTCCCTCCATGACCTCCGAGCCGCGGAAGATGTCCTGGTAATCGAGCAGGTCGGTCTCGTAGGCCAGGATCTGCTGGATCCGGAGCGACCACTGCTGGTCCCACGGCCGCGGCAGGCCGAGCGCTTCGTTCCAGGCGGGAAGTTGGACCGCCCGGGCGCGGGCGTCGCGCCCCATGGTCACGGCCAGCGCCTCCAGCACGATTCGGATGATGTTGTTCTCCGGTTGGGCTTCCGTCAGGCCGAGCGAGTTGACCTGCACCCCGTAGCGGAAGCGCAGGTACCGCTCGTCCGTCACGCCGTAGCGCTCGCGCCCGATCTGCTCCCACAGCCGGCCCATCGCGCGCAGCTTGGCGTGCTCCTCGACGAAGCGGATGCCCGCGTTGACGAAGAACGAGATGCGCCCGAAGACGCGCCCCATGAGGTCCTCCTCCTCGACGCGCTCGCGGACGGCGTCGAGCACCGCGATCGCGTTGGCCATCGAGTACGCGATCTCCTGGACCGGCGTCGCTCCCGCCTCCTGGAGGTGGTAGCTGCAGACGTTCACGGGATTCCACTTCGGGACCTCGCGAACGGTGAAGGCGATCATGTCGACGATGAGCCGGCGGCTCGGAAGCGGCGGATAGATGTAGGTGCCGCGCGCGAGGAACTC
>JBHELQ010000070.1:0-3797 GCA_046262995.1 Thermoleophilaceae bacterium | reverse complement strand
ACCATCATGTCGTTCGCGTCGGCGATCTCCTGGATGTGCTGGGTGCCTATCGGCCCGTCGGTCAGGTTGTTCTGGTTGTGCTGCGCGTAGTGCTCCACGCCGAACGACCAGACGTTCTGCTGGCAGAAGGCGCAGTGATAGAAGAACATGAACCGGCGCGGGTGCGGCTTCGAGTAGTAGTTCGACGGCAGCATGAGCATGTAGGGCTGGATCGGGCCGCGCCAGATGTCGGTCGCCGGCGCGTTCTCGGTGCCCTGGCCGCCGTTCAGCGGCAGCGTCCGGTACTGGATGTTGAGCAGCCCCGTCGGATGCGGCCGTGACGTGCTCGCCTTCTTGGCCAGCAGCGTGGCGTCGATGTCCGCGTGGTCCTCCGAGATGTCGTGGTGGGCCAGGTCATTCGCCTCGGTCGTGTCGTGCCACCAGCTGTTCGGCTCGTAGGGGCGGAACAGCAGGTTGTAGATGTACGGCGCGGCGTGGAGCGCGCCCGGCGCGGCCGTCTGCTGCGGCGCGGGATCCGGGTGCTTCCAGGCGCCGCCCGCGGCGTCCCAGAGGCCGGCGCCCACGTACGTGCGCCACTTGCCGAGCTTGAGGCCCGCGGGCAGCGGCGCGTCCGCCTCGATGTACGGCGGCCGGGCGCCGGTCTTCGAGACGACGTGGATCGGCGTGCTCTTCGGAGTCTTGCCCGTGTAGTCGACGAGCTCCCCGCCGCTCCCCCAGAGCGTGACGAAGTAGTCGTATCCGAGCTGCTGCGGCATGTTCGCGCCGCGCGGCCAGGCGCCCGCGCCCGTGGCGCGGTTTCGATCGCTGTCGATGCCGATCCCGACGACCGTGCTGTCCGGCGCGGACAATGCCCCCAGCCGGACCAGGAAGTGCAGCTTGCCGCCGTCGAGCGCCTGGCGGAACTCGACCACGTCGGCGACGTCCAGATACTCGCGCGGAGCCGACATCGGATAGCCGAAGTCGCCCGAGTGCTGGAAGCGGTCGCCGTCGTTGGCGGCGCCGCCGATGTCGGGGTTCGTCGGGTCGGAAGGATCGACGTGCACGCCCGTGACCGGCTGCGGCGGGTCGGGGTTGTTGGCCGTCAGCCCGTCGATATTGGCGCCCGAGTCGTCGTGGATGAAGTCCGAGTAGATGAACTCGCCGCGGCTGTAGTACGACGCGCCGCCGATGTACGACGGGCTGCCGATCCAATCGCAGTCGCTGCCGTCGGCGCGGTGCCCGCTGGGACACGCCGCGCTGGCCGATGCCGGCACCAATCCGAGTACAACCGTCGCTGCCAGAACGACGAAACAGCGCTGCAACACCGCGACCCCCCGCGTTCGACTCCTACCCCTGCAAGCCGCGGCGACTTTACCGACCGGTAAAGTTCACGTCAAGATGGAAGTCGCATCGGCATCCGCTCCGCGCTACCGGGTCGCAGAGGACAGCCTGCTCGATGCGGCCACCGCCGTCTTCGCCACCGAGGGCTTCGACCGCGCGACGATGGACGGGATCGCCGGGCGCGCCGGAGTCACGAAGCCCACGCTCTACGCGCGCTTCGGCTCCAAGGAGGACCTGTTCGCGGCCGCGGTCGAGCGCGAGTACGACCTGCGCAAGGCGCGCCTGTTCGAGGCCTACGCTGCGGGGGGTGACGACGAGCCCTTCCGGCGGCGACTGCACAACTGGGTCGCCGCGTACTTCGACCTGGTCCGCGAGCGTCCGGAGGGCTTCCGCCTGATACCGGAGGGCGAGCGTCACCCAGTGGCCTCGGCGATCATCGCGCGAGCCGGCGGGGAGGTCATCGACCGCATCGCCGAGCTCGTCCACGCCATCTCCGGCCGCAAGGGGAAGCGTGGCGCGCGGCTGGTCGCCTCGATCATCGCCGGCATACTCACCTCGTGCGCGCGCGAGGCGGTCCGCGATCCGCGGATCGACATCGACGACGCCGCCACCCTGTGCGAGTCGCTCCTCTACAGCGCGCTTCGCGGCCTCGATCCTGAGCTGATCGACGCCGTCGGCTGACGGTCTCGGGCGGGCCTAGTTCCCGTCCAGCTGTCCCCAGCGGTGGGTCCACGGCAGCCTGTCCCGCTCCACGTGCAGCGATCCGGTGAGCGGGGCGTGGGCCTCCACGTAGCCCAGCAGCAGCGGCTCCTCATAGCGCAGCGAGCGCGCGGTCTCGGGCTCGGTCGAGAGCAGGACGTCGTCCAGCGCGGGATGGCGGGCGCCGTACAGCGGCAGCCGCTCCGGCCCGGGCTCCCGATGAAGCCAGGCGTGACCGTCCGCGGCCGGCGGCGGCCCGGCCGCCTGCCTGCCTCCGCGACGCGCCGTGTCCAGGAGTCGACGGCCGGCCGAGCGCAGCCTGCCGCGCATCGGGAGCCCGCGCCAGCCGAGCGGGGACAGGGCCCAGCGCAGCGCGGGGCCGCGGCCCGGGCGACGGCGCTCGCCGTCGGTCAGCAGCGGGGCCCCTGCCGGGTCCAGCCGCAGCGGAACGCCGCCGTCGGCGGGCGGATCGGCCAGCAGCGCCCCGAGCTCACCCGCGAAGTCGCCCGGAGGCCGGGCGCCGGCGGCGTACACGTGCCTGCGCCCCGCCCGGTCGAGCCCGACGGTCAGCCCCAGCCGGCCCGGCGGGAGGTCGCGCGGGGGCGGCCACGAGGGATCGAGCTCCCCGACCTCGGCCCTCGCCGCTCGGCCCCCATGGCCTCGAGTCAGGATCGGCCGGCCCGCCTCCATCGCCCGGAAGAGCCGCGTCTGGTGGCGGAAGATCCCGTTCGGGCTCGCGTCGTCGGGCGTCCTGGCGCACTCCCGCATCAGGAGCTCG
Organism: Thermoleophilaceae bacterium; assembly: GCA_046262995.1. GTDB lineage: Bacteria > Actinomycetota > Thermoleophilia > Solirubrobacterales > Thermoleophilaceae > JBHELQ01. The sequence goes on along the minus strand of JBHELQ010000070.1, from coordinate 1,000 downwards.
ATCACCTCGCGGAGCTCGGCGTGCTCGGGGCCCGGCGAGAGCGCCCAGTAGACCTCGTTGAGGTACAGGCGCACCTGCAGGATCGGCAGGCGTACCTGGCGGAGCAGCGGCAGATCGATCTCGGGCGGGAACGACTCGGCGCGCTCGAGGCCCCCGGCGGCTTCGAGCAGCACCATCGTCAGCAGGCACTTGCTGCAGCGCCCGCAGTTGCGCGTGGAGTCCTCGGCCAGGCAGACCCGCAGCTGCGGCAGCAGCTCGGGGCGCTCCTCCACGAGCCAGCGCACCTTCCCCGCGCGACTGAGGACCGCCGAGTCGTGCTCCACCTGGACGCTCTCAGTGGACCAGAGTGGATCGAGCAGCGGGTGCGCGCCGTCGGGAAGGAGCTGCCCGTAGCCGACGGTCGGCGGGATCGTCAGGCGCCCGATCGCCCCGGGTAGCGACAAGCCGAGCATGGCCAAAACGGCGCCGTAGCCATCGTCGTTGTCGACGACCTCGCGGAAGAACTCAGGGACGTTGGTGGAGACAACGATCAGCTCCTTGCCGATCCGCGTCACCGCCTGGCGGGTAGCCTGGAGCGCATTGGGACGCGTCTCCTCGCCGACCGCCGGATCGAGGTTCTCGCAGTAGAGGAGGTGCGTGAAGTCGCGTCCCGGCGGGCGAGGAAGGGCGGCGCTGTACATGGAGTCGACGCCCCGGGAGAAGCAGCATGCCCGTCCGGGCGCCGGCTCGGCGTCTGGCGAGACCCGGGCCGCACGGACCGGTATCCGCGCATAGGTCGGGTCCCAGGCGCTCAGGAGCTCCTGGGCGTGTGCCAGCTGGTCGAGCAGCCGGCGCGAAACCCCCCCGTCGACCTGGAGCGGCTCCCGCCGCCGCATCGCGAGCAGCAGGACAGGGGGCACGAACGCGCTGAGGTCGTCGGGCGGCGGCGCCAGTCCCGCCGGGACCCGCACCCACAAGCGCCCCTCTCCCCCGATCCACGACAGGCGGACGGAGCGCTCGC
>JBHELQ010000069.1:0-4026 GCA_046262995.1 Thermoleophilaceae bacterium | reverse complement strand
CGCCTGACGTAGGCCGTCGCGCCCATCCGGCGGAAGAACGGCAGCGCCAGCTGCGATTGCCGCTCGGCCTCGTCGCGACGGCCTTCTGCCGCCGCTGCCTCGGCCCCCGCCAGCCGCACCGTCGCCTCGTCGCCGAGCGCTCCGATCTCCGCGTAGATCCGCGCCGCGTCCTCGAAGCGCCCTTCGGCCGTGGCCACACCCGCCTCCAGCCACGCCGACGGCACGGCCTGCTTCGCCGCCTCCACGAACTCCGCTCCTCGCCCCGCGTGCCACATCACGAATCCCAGCTCCCGGATGTACACGTCCCCCAGGCTGGGTCTCCCCACCAGGAGCGCGTCGAGCAGGGCATCGGCTTCCTCTCGGCGCCCCAGCTCCAGCACCACCCACGCGTGCACCGTCAGCGCCTGATGCAGCACCTGGGGATCCTTCGCCGCCCGCGCCAGCTCCAGTCCTCGCGTCGAGTCGCGCAGCGCCCCCTCCATGTCGTCCTGCGCGATCTGAATCTTCGCCCGGAGGAACAGCACGGACGTGTCGAGGTAATACGGATCTGATTCCGAGCGCGCGAGATACGCATCGGCCCTCGCTCTCGCCTCGATCCAGTCGCCGCGCAGGTCGACGGCCACCGCCTCCACGCCGTCGAGCCACCGGAGGCCGTTGAGATTGCCGAACCGTTCGGCGCTGGCGCGACCGAGCCGGAGGTCCTCCGATGCCTCGTCGAGCCGGCCGAGACGCCACATCAGGTTGGCCAGGTTGTTGTACGCACGGTGGATGAGGTCCGGTGAGTTCGTACGAAGCGCGAGCTCGACGCTCCGCTCCATCTCGACGATCCCGCTCTCGTCGCCGGCGAACGTCTTGGCCATGCCCAGGGTGTTCAGCGCGTGCGAAGCCACGTCGTCGAGCCCGAGCTCCTCCGCGGTCCGTAACGCGAGCTCCGCGAGCTCGATGCCCCGATCGGTCTCTCCCCCGAGCACGAGCATCCGGCCGTGCGCAGCACGCACGCGAGCCTTGACCGGTGAGTCCGCCTGGTCCGCGAGCAGCGCCACCGCCTGCCCCGCAGCCGCCAGCGCCCCGTCATGTTCGAGCTTCACCCACAAGAGCTCGGCGAGCGTGGAGGCAGCGGTGCTCGCGAGCTCGAGGTCGCCGGCCTCGATCGCCGCATCTCGGGCGCGCTCCGCGAGCTCGACGTCGTAGTCGTCCATCAGCCACTTGGCGCGAACGGCCCGGTGCAGGAGCGACGGCACGAGCGGATCGCCGGGCTCCGACAGCTCGATGGCCTTCTCGGAGTACCGCAACGCGGCGGACGCGGCGTTCAGCGCGAGCGCGCGCTCTCCGGCCTCTGCCAGGGCCTGCCGGGCGGGTTCGGCGAGGCTCGTCGCGTCGACACCGGCGGCCTCCGCGAGCTCGAGCGCCTCGAGGTAGTGATGGGCGAGCATCTCGGCGCGATCCTCGGATCGGTCGCCGGCGAGCGACGCGATCCACTCCGCGGTGAGCCGATGCTTGTCGACGCGCGGGGCGCGGGGAATCTGCGCGTACGCGACGTCGCGCACCAGCACGTGCAGGAACGCGTACTGCCGCTCGCCGGCCACGACCGAGGTCCGCTCGCGCCGGATGAACTCCTTCCGATCGAGGGCGTGGAGGCCCTCCTCGATCGCCTGCGCGTCCCGGCCGGACATCGCGGCGAGCGCGCCGGGCCAGAACACCTTCCCGACCACCGCGGCGTCCTGGACGAGCTCCTTCTCCTCCGCGCTGAGGGCGTCGAGCCGAGCCGCGATCATGCCCTGCACCGTCTCCGGCAGCGGCAGGTCCTCGGCGCCGGAGAGCTGCCACGTCGACGTTCCCTCCTCGCGGTGCAGCAGGCCGCGGTCGCGCAGCATGCGCACGTACTCCTCCGCGTATAGCGGATTACCCTCGGCGCGCTCGAGCACCGCGGCGTGGATCTCTGCGGGCAGCAGGGTCTGCTCCAGGAGGTCGGCCAGGAGGCGGGCCGTGTCCTCTCGCGACAGCGCCCCGATGGTCTGCGTCGCCGCGTTGCGCTTGCCGCCGCCCCAGCCGGGCCGCCGGTCGAGCAGCTCGGGCCGGGCCATGCACACGAGGAGCAGCGGCACAGCCGAAGCCCAGTCCGCGAGGTAGTCGACGAAGTCGAGCAGGCCGTCGTCGGCCCAGTGCAGGTCCTCGAACACGAGCACGAGCGCCCGCTGCTCGGCGAGCGCCTCGAAGAACCTACGCCACGCGGAGTGCGCCTCCGTGCGGTTGTCGCCGCTCGTCTCCGTCTCCGTACCGAGCCCGACCAGCGCGCGGAGATGCTGCTCGACCCAGTCGATCTCGTCCGATCCCAGCATGGCGGCCTCGATCGTCTCGCGCAGCTTCTGCGCCGCCGCGTCCTGCGGATCGTTCTCGGTGATGCCGGCCTGCGCCTTCACGATCTCGGCGAGCGCCCAGTAGCTGAGGCCGTCGCCGTAGGGCAGCGAGCGCCCCTGCCGCCACAGGATGAGCTCCGGGTCGCGGTCGACCACCTGATAGAGCTCCGAGACGAGCCGGCTCTTGCCGATCCCCGGGACGCCGACGAGCGTCACGAGCTGCGGCTCGTGCTCGCGGCGGGCGCGCTCCAACGCGTCGGTGAGGAAGCCGAGCTCGCGCTCGCGCCCCACGAGCGGTGTGCGCGTCTGCAGCTCCACGTCGAGGCCGAAGCGCGAACGCGCCGACACCGCCTGCCACACCGGGACCGGCTCCGACTTGCCCTTCGCCTGGATCGGCTCAGCCTCCCGGTACACGATCTCCTGGTTCGTGGCGCGGTACGTGGACTCGCCGACGAGGATCCCGTTCACCGGCGCGGCCGACTGCATGCGCGCCGCGGTGTTCACCACGTCGCCAGAGGCCATGCCCTCGCCCTCGCTGGGCCTGGCGCCGAGAGCGACCAGCGCCTCACCGGTGTTCACGGCGATGCGAACCTGCAGCGGCGATTCGTCCTCGGCCAACGCGTCGCGGATGGCGATGGCGGCACGCACCGCCCGTTCGGGGTCGTCCTCGTGCGCGATGGGCGCCCCGAACAGCGCCATCACGGCGTCGCCGATGAACTTCTCCACGGTGCCGCCGTGGCGTTCGAGCTCGGCGCGAAGCCGGGCGTAGTACGGCTGGAGGAGCCGCCGGACGTCCTCGGGATCGAGCTGCTCAGCCCGGCTGGTGAACCCCACGAGGTCGGCGAAGAGCACCGTCACGGTCTTGCGCTCTTCGCGAACCGGCGCCGCGGGCTGCGCGGCCAGCGGCGCGCCGCACGCGTCGCAGAACCGGGCCTCCGCCCGGTTCTCGTGTCCACACGCAGGGCAAGCGCTCACCCGCCAATGCTAGCGACCCGGCGGCGCCTCACCCGGCTGCGGCCGAGCCCTCGATCTCGCTCTTGATCTTCTCCAGGTTCTGGCGCAGACCCGCCGGGAACAGCTTCTTGATCCTGAAGCCCGTCATCTTCGCGAGGAACGAAGGCTGCCTGAACTCCCCGCCCTTCGTGAGCACCGTCGAGCCACCTTCCGCCCTGATCGCGAACCAGTGATGGGCCACACCGAGCGCGCCCTTCGAGTCCCACCCGAACAGCTCGTTCGGCTTCACGTCCGTGATCGTGCTCTGCTCGCGTTGGGTCCCGAACTGCTTCGCCTCCGTGGAATACGTCGTGCCGACGCCCACCGGGCCCTCACTCGTCTTCGTGACCTGAAGCCCGTGCTCCGCCCACTCGGCGTGCCTCGGAAAATCGCTCACGTACGCGAAGACCTTCTCCACGGGGGCGTTGATCGTGATCCGTTCCTCGAATCGCCTCATCCTGTCCCTCCTCACGCTCTCGTCTCGGCGAACACTAGGACGTCACGTCCCTCCGCTCGAACCGGGCCACCGCCGCTATGAGGAAGATCGCGGCGTAGGCGGCCGAGACCCACAGGCCGTGGAGGATGCCCGTCCACAGCAGCGGCGACCGGAAGAGGTCGGCGAACGCCAGCCAGTTGTGGGTCAGGACGAACGGGTGGATCGCGTGCAGCAGCGAAA
>JBHELQ010000068.1:0-7040 GCA_046262995.1 Thermoleophilaceae bacterium | reverse complement strand
CCTGCGCGACCCCGAGGCGCTGCGGACACTCCTGGGCGAGGGTCCCGAGCGCGTCTACCTGCTGGCCGCCCAGGCCAGCCGGCCGCTGTCCGAGTCGGACCCGGACTACACCGAGCAGACGAACCTGACCGGCGCCAGGCGCGTGGCCGAGGCCGTTGCCGCGAGCGGCCGTCCCCCCGTTGTGTTCGCCAGCTCACTGCACGTCTATGGACCCGGCCTCCAGGGCGAGGTCGGCGCGGACCGGCCGTACGGTCGGCAGGGCGACCTGGCTCACCTCTCGAAGGTCTATGCCGAGCTGTGCCTTGAGCTGTTTGCGCGCCGCCACGGCTTCGACCTCGCGCTGCTGCGCCTGGGGATCGTCTACGGCCCCAGCCCGGTCGAGCACGAGCGGCCGGAGTCCCAGACCGTGGTCGACAAGTTCCGGCGCCTGGCCGGCGCCGGGCAGCAGCTGCCGCTCGACGATGGTGGTGGGGCCACGATCGGCGTCGTGCACGTGGAGGACGTCGCCCGGATCCTGCTCGCTTGCCCGCCCGGCCCGGGGATCACGCCGGCGAACGTGGCGGCCGAGACCCACACGGTCGCCGACGTGGCGGCGCTCGCCCAGGACCAGCAGCCCGCGGGCGGAACCACGTGGACGGTCGCCAGCCCGTTCGAGTACCGGCACCGTCTGGCCGACTACCTCGGAGCCGAGGCGGCATGAAGCTGCTCGTGACCGGGGCGACCGGCTTCCTCGGCTACCGCCTGACCGTCCTGCTGCGAGGGGAGGGCCACGAGGTGGTGGCCACCGCCCGTCCCGGCGGCAGGGAGCGCTCGACCGACGAGGAAGTCGCTCCGCTGCGCATCGACGCCGGTGACCCGGAGCTCCGCGAGCTCGTCCGCGGCTGCGACGCGGTGCTGCACTTCGCGGGCGTGCCGGACCCGGCGGGCTCGCGGGCGGACCCGGCCCGAGCGGTCCGCGAGAACGCCGGCACCACGCTGAACCTGCTGGAAGCCTGCGCGGAACACGGCGGCGGGCTGATCTATCCCTCCACGGTCCGCGCCGCTCAGGACCCGCCCCCCGATCCGTATGCGATCTCCAAGCGCCTCGGCGAGCAGGTCTGCCGGCTGCACCCGGCGCGGGCCACCGTGGTCCGGCTGACGTCCGTGTTCGGCCCGGGGCAGATCGCGGCGGAGGGCGCCACCGGAGCGATCGCCGCCTTTGCCGCCCGCGCCATCGCGGGAGAGCCGATCGAGATCTTCGGCGACCCGGGCAGGACCCGCGACTTCGTGTTCGTCGACGACCTGGCGGGCGCCCTCGAGTCGATCGTGCAGGACGGGCGCTGGGACCAGACGCTGACCATGGGCAGCGGCGCGGCTACGCCGCTGATCGAGGCGGCGGAGCTGGTGCGCGAGGCCGCGGGCTCGTCGTCTCCGATCGAGACCCCCGGAGGGGACCTCGCGCCGGGGGAGAATGAGAGCTACGAGACCGGTACCCGAATAGCCTTCGAAACGCGCCCGCTCGCCGAGGCGGTGAAGCTCTATGTCGACTGGCTCCAAAGCCATCACGCTGCTCAAGGCCGCTCCGGAGCCTGACCAGATAGCCGACCGGCTGGAGGGAGGTCCCTGGGAGGGTCTGGAGCTCTGCCTGGCGCCGGCCCACGTCGAGAGCGAAGCCGCCCTGTTGCGTGCCGCCGAGGCTGTGCAGACGACGGCCGGCAACGGGCTGCGCCTGACGGCCGAGGCGCCGGTCGCCTGGCCGAGCGGCGCCTTCGTGCGCGTCGACCGGCTGGACGACGATGCGCGCTCGGGAATCGAGCGCAGCGCGGACTTCGCCCGGGCGATCGGCTCGCCAGTGCTGACGCTCCACCTGTTCGCGCCGCAGGCTCCCGACGAGTTCGAGCGGGCGCGCTCCGCCCCGGGGCCGGACGTGGACGAGCAGGAGATCGAGCGCTTCCTGCGCTTCTACGCCGGTGCCTGCGCGACGCGCGGCGTTCGCCCGCTGATCGAGAACGTGCCGCCGGTCCTGCGCATGCGAACCGGCGGCGTCTATCTGTCTCCGATCGGCGGCCACTGGCGCGACCTGCAGGAGTGGCGCGCGCGCGTGCCGGAGCTCGGCTTCACGCTCGACACCTCGCACGCCGCGCTCTTCCGGTCCTTCGCGGCCGCCTATCCCGGCCTGTTCGGCGTCTCCTCCGACGAGGAGCTGGACCTGCCGCGCTACGTGGAGGAGCTCGGCCCGGCCGCGGAGGTGGCACACGTCTCCGACGCCCACGGTGTGCTCGGCGAGGGGCTGCCCTACGGGGTGGGCGAACTCGAGCTCGACCCGGTCGTCCGCCGCCTCGGGGAGCTCGTGCCGTTCCTGGTCGCCGAGATCAACGAGCCCGACCCCGCTCGCTCCGGCGACATGAAGGCAGGCTATGCGGCCGTCCGCGCCGCGCTGGGCTCGCCCGGCTCGGGACCGCTCCCGCGGCCGAAGCGACGGTTGCAACACGAGCCGTTCGACTGGCAGCCGGTGCTCGAGCGCTCGGACCCGGTTCCCGACGTGCTCGCGCTTCAGGAGCTCGTGGGCGGCAGGCGGGTGCTGATGACGGGCGGCGGCGGATCGATCGCCGGCGCGCTTGCCACGCTCCTGCTGGGATTTCGGCCCGAGCGGATCACGCTGCTCGACAGCCACGAGGCCTCTCTCACCGCGGACAGGCGCGCGCGGCAACCCGACGCGCTCGAGAGCCTGGACCACGTGCTGTGCGACATCCGCGACCAGGGTCGGCTCGAGGCGGAGCTCGCGCGGGTCCGGCCGCAGCTCGTCTTCCACTTCGCCGCCTACAAGCACGTGGACTGGGCCGAGATGTACCCCGAAGAGTTCCTCGACACGAACCTCCAAGGCAGCTGGAACCTGCTGCGCGCCTCGGAGGGGGCGGGCGTCGACACCGTGGTCGTCGCCTCCACCGACAAGGCCGCCCTGGCGGCCAGCTTCTATGGCCGCACCAAGCGCTTCATGGAGCAGCTCACGGCGTTCTCCGCCAAGTCTCTCGGCGCGAGGCGAATCGCCGTGCGCTTCGTGAACGTGCTGGGTACCGCGGGGAGCGCCTCCGAGCTCTTCCTGCGCCAGACGCGGGCCGGCGTGCCGCTCACCGTCACGGACACGGGGATGCTCAGGTACTGGATCACCATGGCCCAGGCGGCGACCCTGGCGGCGCACGGCGCGCTGCTCGCGTCGGAGGGGGTCCTCCTGGCGTCGGTCGCGGACCCGCCCGAGCTAACGGTGGGCGAGCTGGCCGAGCGGATCTGGCGCCACGCGGGGCGCGAGGGCGACCCTCACATCGAGGTCACCGGGATCCGGCGCGGTGAGACGATGCGCGAGGTGATCACCGGCCCGGGGGAGGAGCTCGGCGAAGAGCGCCGCCGCGGCATCGTGCCGATCCTCGGGGACGAGGCCACGGGCGCCGCCGCGTGGGTCGCGGAGCGACTTCGCTCGGGGGAGAGCCGCGAGGCCGCACGGGCGCTCTGGCGCGAGGCCATGGAGCGCCCCGGGCTGCTCGTTCCGGGCCAGGCCGTGGCGCGGGAGCGCTAAGGCTCGTCGCCGGCCTTGATCCGGACCATCGCGGCGGGATACGGTTGACGCGGTCGGGCGGACGCGCCTCGTGGCGACGCCTGGATCGCGATCCCCGAAGAAAGAGAGCTTGAAATGGCCTGGCAAATGTCCGGAACCTACGTCGCGAACTGCTCCTGCCAGCTGATCTGCCCGTGTCCCGTCGACGGCCCGCCGACCGGACCCGACGGGACCTGCCGGGGGCTGGGGGTCTTCCAGATCCGGGAGGGAAGCCTCGACGACACCGACCTCTCGGGGATCGCCTTCGCGTTCACCAACCTGTTTCCCTCGAACCTGAGCGCGGGCAACTGGAAGTTCGGCATCATCGTGGACGAGTCCGCGTCCGACGAGCAGGCGAACGCGCTCGAGCGGATCCTGCACGGCGAGGAGGGCGGTCCGTTCGGCGAGTTCGCGCCGCTGTTCGGCGAGTGGCTGGGAATGGAGCGAGCCGCCGTCTCGTTCTCCGACGGGGACACACCGAGCGCCTCCGTGGGAGACGCCAGCATGACCTTCGAGCCACTCGACGGTCCGGCCGGGGGCCACACCACGGTCAAGAACGCCATGTTCGGCTTCGCCCCCGAGTTCCGCGTGGGACACGCGCCCGGCAAGTCGAGCTGGTTCGGGCTCGACTTCGACGGCGTCTATGGCGAGACCGCCGACTTCGAGTTTGCGAGCGAGATGCCCGAGGAAGCGCCCAAGGGGCGCGGCTAGACGGCACCCGCGGGCCGCATGAGCAGCTTCCGTCTGGCGGGCGTCCCCGTAGCTCGAACGTCGGCGCCCCTGGTGCTCGCCTTGCTGGGGCTGGCGGGGGTCGGGTGGCTCGTGACCGGCGACCGAATGGGTGGGATGGACGCCGGGCCGGGCACCGATCCCGGAACGCTCGGCTTCTTCCTCACGACCTGGGTCGTGATGATGGCCGCGATGATGTTCCCGTCCGCCGCGCCGATGGTGCTCATGTACGACAGGCTCCGTGTCAGGCGCAGAGAGCTCGGCAAGTCGGCGCCGAGAGCCGGGACCGGGCTGTTCGTGGGCGGGTATTTCGCCTCCTGGGCGGGCTTCGGCCTGTTTGGCTGGGCCCTCTACGGAGCCGCGGACGGACTGTCGATCGACGTGCTCGCGTGGGACCGCGGCGGGCCCTATCTCGCGGGCGGCGTGATCCTGCTGGCCGCGATCTACGAGCTCACTCCGCTGAAGCACGCCTGCCTGCGCAGGTGCAGGTCGCCTCTCGACTTTCTGTTCGGCGCCTGGCGCGACGGCCCGCTGGGCGCTTTCCGCCTGGGGATCGAGCACGGCGCCTGGTGCGTCGGCTGCTGCTGGGCGCTGATGGCGGCCCTGTTCGCGCTGGGCGTCATGAGCATCCCCTGGATGGCATTCGTCGCCGCCTTGATCGCCGCGGAGAAGCTGCTGCCGTGGTCGCGGAGCACCTCGCTGAGCATCGCCGCGCTGCTGGTCGTCCTGGGGGTCTCGGTGGCGCTCGTGCCGGAGCGGGTGCCGGGACTCGTGCTGCCGGACTCGGCGCAGGCGCATCAATCCATGAGGCGGATGGAGGGCGGCGGCATGAAGAAGGAAGGCGGGATGCGGGAGGGGAAGCAGGGCAAGGACGCGATGCCGGACAAGATGAAACCGTGACTGCCGCGTCCGACCCGCGCTAGCCCCGCGGAACCACGTAAAAGGCCACCACCGCGTACTGCAGCGCGGCCGCGACGATCACCAGCGCGTGGAAGACCTCGTGGTAGCCGAACACCGCCGGGATCGGGTCCGGCCGCCGCAGCGCGTATACGACAGCGCCGGCTGTGTACAGCACGCCGCCAGCGGCCACCAGCGCCGCGCCGGTCACCCCGAGCTCACGAAGCAGGTCCGGGAAGACGGCCACCGCCACCCAGCCCAGGACCACGTAGATCGCCGCGACTATCGGCTTCGGCGCGTCTATCCAGACGAGCTTCAGCACTACGCCGCCGGCGGCGCCGGCCCAGACCGCGACAAGGATGGCCGTCCCCATCACTCCGTCGAGCACGAGCAGGGCGAACGGCGTATAGGTCCCGGCGATCAGCAGGAAGATCATCGAGTGGTCGAGGCGCCGCATCCAGCGCCTGGCGGTCTCCGACGCCCAGGTCACGCGGTGGTAGAGGGCGCTCGTGCCGAACAGCGAGGGAACGGCGATCGCGTAAATGAGCGCCGCCAGCCGGGGCCGGCCGTCGGGGGCGGCCAGCACCAGCGCCAGCCCGGTCACCAGCGAGACGAAGAACGCCCACTGATGGGACACGCCCCGCAGGCGCGGCTTGGGGATCAGCGAAGAAGGCGACAGCTCTGCCATCGCTCGACGGTACACGAGGCCCCGCTATGGCGGGGGCGGCTCCCGGAGCTGGTGCGCCGGCGTGAAGAAGCCGCGGTAACCGAGCGAGACGGCGACCAGGGCCGCAAGCGCCACGCTTCCGAGCAGCGACCAGAGCAGGACGAGCTGCAGGCGCACGGCATCGACGGGAGCGGCCCCCGCCACCAGCATTCCGACCATCGTTCCCGGGAAGAACACGATCCCGGTCGTCTTGGTCGAGTCGATCAGGGGGATCAGCCCGGAGCGCAGGCTGCGCGTGACAAGTCCGGCCGAGGCCTGGCGAGCAGTGGCGCCCAGCGCCAGCGTCGCCTCGATCAGCCGCGCCTGCCCGGTGACCTCGTCCGCGAGCCGGTTGAGCGCCACCGCCGCCGAGGTCATCGAGTTCCCTATCACCATCCCGCCGACCGGAACCAGGAAACGCGGCTTCGCGCCGAAGACGCCGAGCGCCAGCACCAGCCCGAGCGTGACGACCGCCGCTGCCGTGAGCGCGAGCGCTATCGGGACCAGCGCTCCCGGGACGCCCCTGGCGCGGCGGTTGGCGGTCACCGTTCCGAATGCGACCATCACCCCCAGCAGCGCCGCCACGAGCCAGAGGCTGTCCGAGTCGAAGATCGCCTGGATCACGTAGCCGACCGCTGTCAGCTGCAGGAACGAGCGCAGTACGGCCAGCCCAAGGTCGGCCTCGAGCTCGGCTCGGCGCCACAGCGAGACGGCGGCCGCGATCGCCACCAGCACGAGCGTGGCGGCCACCTCGCCCACCGAGATGTGCACGGTCGAGCTCACGCGATTCGCCCTTGGCGCAGCTCCACGACTCGGTCCGCGAGGCGCGCCGCCTGGGCGCGGTCGTGGGTGACGACGACGAGCGAGACCCCGGTCGTGCGCGCGAGCTCGAGCAGGGTCCGCTCCACGCCGTCGCGGGTGGTCTCGTCCAGCGCCGCGGTGGGCTCGTCGAGGAGCAGCACCTCGGGCTCCAGGGCGAGCGCGCGAGCGAGCATCACGCGCTGCTGCTCGCCCACCGACAGCCGCGACGCGTCGCGTTCGGCGTAGTCGCCGGCCAGTCCCGCGAGCTCGAGCGGCCGCAGCGGCTCGACCTCCCGGCCCGCCAGGCGCGGCCCGAGGCGGACGTTGTCCGCCACGCTG
>JBHELQ010000067.1:0-9718 GCA_046262995.1 Thermoleophilaceae bacterium | reverse complement strand
TCGAGCCCGAGTACCTGGAGCTCCGCTCCGCCGAGGACCTATCAGCCGTCGAGTGCGTGAACGGCTCGACGCTCCTGGCAGTGGCCGCCCGGGTCGGTCGGGCGCGGCTGATCGACAACACGATCCTGGGAGGCGCCACGTGAGACGCAGCATGCTGAAGTCGAAGATCCACCGCGCGACCGTCACCGGGAGCGACCTGCACTACGTGGGGTCGATCACCATGGACCCGGAGCTGCTCGACGCGGCGGACATCCTCGAGCACGAGCGGGTGCACGTGCTCGACGTGGACAACGGAGCGCGCTTCGAGACGTACACGATCGCCGGCGAGCCCGGCTGCGGCGAGGTCACCGTCAACGGGGCCGCCGCCAGGCTCGTGCACACAGGCGACACCGTGATCGTGATCTCCTACGCGGACTACGAGGACGACGAGCTCGCCGCCTACGAGCCGACCGTGGTCCACGTCGGCGCAGGAAACAGAGTCATACAGGTCAACGCGAACGTGGAGGAGCTGGTTCGATGAGCTCGCATGCCCCGGCCCCCAAGGGCCGCCCCGTCACCCTCTCCAGCCTGAGCGCCAAGAAGGCGCTCGGCGAGCCGATCGCCATGGTCACCGCCTACGACTTCCCGAGCGCCCAGGTGGCCGAGGAGGCCGGCGTCGACGTGGTCCTGGTCGGCGACACCGCGGCGCAGGTCGAGCTGGGCTACCCCAGCACCGTGCCGGTCACGCTCGACGAGATGCTGGTGCTGGCCTCCGCCGTGCGCCGCGGACTGAAGACGCCGTTCCTGATCGGGGACCTGCCGTTCGGCTCGTACGAGGTCTCGAACGAGCAGGCGATCGCCTCGGCGCAGCGGTACATCAAGGAGGCCGGCTGCGACGCCGTCAAGCTCGAGCGCGGGGGCACGTCGGTGGAGCGGGCGCGCGCGATCGTTCAGTCCGGCATCCCCGTGATGGGCCACGTCGGGCTCACTCCGCAGACCGCCACCGCCCTGGGCGGCTACCGCTCCCAGGGCCGGACCGCGGAGCGGGCGCTCGAGGTGATGTCGGACGCCGTCGACCTGCAGGAGGCCGGCTGCTTCGCGCTCGTGTTCGAGGCTGTGCCGAGTGAGCTGACCGAGGCGATCATGCCGCGCATCGAGATACCCGTGATCGGGATCGGAGCGGGGCCGGCAACCGACGGCCAGGTGATGGTCTTCCACGACCTGCTCGGTATCTACGACGGCCGGGTGGCGCGCTTCGTGAAGCGCTACGGGCAGGTCAAGGAGGAGATGGTTCAGGGCGTGCGCAGCTTCGCCGACGACGTGCGGGGCCGGCGCTACCCCGAGCCGGAGCACGGCTACACGATGGCGCCGGACGAGGTGGAGCGCCTGCACGCGCTGCTGGACCAGGCGGGCGAGCCCTTCACGGGCGGCCCGAGCCTCTAGCGGGTGCCGGTACACAGCGCCGAGCTGCGCTTCTCCACCGAGGGCGACGGCGATGTCGTCGACCTGACCGATGGCCTGCTGGAGGTCGTCCGCGCGTCCGGCCTGCGGGAGGGGGTCGTGTCGGTCTTCGTGCCCGGCTCGACGGCCGCGATCACGACGATGGAGCACGAGCCCGGCGGCGTCCACGACCTGCGCGCCGCGCTCGATCGCCTAGTGCCGCGCGAGGGCGACTACGAGCACAACCGCCTGAACGGGGACACCAACTCGCATGCCCACATACGGGCGGCGATCGTGGGGCCGTCGGAGGCGGTGCCGCTGCGGGGCGGCCAGCTCACGACCGGGACCTGGCAGCAGATCGTGCTGATCGACTTCGACGACCGCCCGCGCGAGCGGACAGTAGTTGTGCAAGTCCACACCTAGCGCGACTTTCCGCTCGTTCCGGGTATTCACAAGCGTTCCGTCCTGATCCAAGGAGGTCACTCCATGCGGCGACTGCTGCGCTACCGCCCCTCACCCGCCCTCGTCATCTCTTGCATCGCTCTCTTCCTCGCCATGGGCGGGGTGTCCTGGGCTCTCGCCACGGGGTCGATCACGACCCGCGAGATCAAGAACAGCACGATCCGGAGCCGCGATATCCACAACCGCACGATCCGCGGCAAGGACGTACACCGCAACACGCTCACCGGCTCGCGGGTACGCGAGTCGACACTGGGCACCGTTCCGCGCGCGGACGGCGTCAACCGGTACGCGGTCGTGAGCTCGGCTGGGATCGTCGCGCGCTCGCGCGGACTGAGCTCGGCGGTCCGCACCTCGGCGGGCCACTACCAGGCGATCTTCAACCGCGACGTGCGCGGCTGCGCCTACGTCGCCACGCTGGGCAGCGTCGGCGCCACGGGGCCGACCAACGGCGAGGTCTCCGTGGCCAGCCTCGCGAGCAATGTGAACGGCGTGTCCGTGCGCACGGCGAACTCCAACGGCACCGCCACGAACCGCTCGTTCCACCTGATCGTCAACTGCTGACGGTCTGAGCCGGCGAGGGGCGTCTCAGGGCGCCCCTCGCCACGGCTCGGCGGGCTCGCCCGAGTACTCCACCTGCTTGATCACCTTCGCCGGCGCTCCGGCGGCGATCGAGTAGGGCGGTAGGTCGCGCACGACCACGCTGTTCGCCCCGATCACGCAGCGCTCGCCCACGGTCACGCCGGTCGTGATCACCACGTTTGCGCCGCACCAGACGTTGTCGCCGATCCGCGTGGGGCCCTTGGAGGTGAAGCCCTGCCAGGGCACGGGCCTGTCCGCGTCGTCGAAGCGGTGACTGCCGTCGGTGATGAAGCAGCCGTTGGCGAACATGCAGTGGTCGCCGATCTCCACTAGCTCGACGGCGGCGACCATGACGGCGATGTTCAGGAAGCTGCCCGCCCCGATGCTGATCCGCCCGGCATCGCCACCGGTGAGCCAGACGTTCGGCTCGAGCAGCGTGTGCTCCCCCACGTCCAGCCGGCCGTCCCGGAACATCGCCAGCAGCTCGCCGTGCACCGGCCAGCGCACGAAGGCGCGGCGGCGCATGAACTCGCGGTGGATCCGCAGCCGGTTCCAGGGCAGCGAGTTGTGCTCGTACCAGAGCCACTTCTGCAGGTAGAGACGCCGGCCTCCCACGACCGCAACGTACCGGCTGGTCGGGGCGGCGAGCGGCATTGTTCGCCCGTCGACTCCGCGCTTGCGAGCCAACATCACACTGAGGTAGGTTGCTCCGCGATCACCTCACCCCGAAACGGAGGATTCTCCATGCCAGCACCACCACGCGCGGAGGAGCGGCCCAGCAGCCGCTTCCGCCGCGCCCTGCTCGCCCTGGCGACTGTGACATGCGCGTGCGCCGCGACCACCGCGACAGCGAGCGCGGCACCGACGACCGGCACTGCAAACAACCCCGATATCACCGTGATTCCCGGTGGCGCGGTGCAGACGCCGCGCACGACCAGCGGGCAGGCGAACCGCTACCCCTCGAGGCTCAGGGTGTCACGCCTCTACCCGAACATCACCGATGTGAATGTGACGTTCGAGTCCCTGTCTCACGAGTTTCCGGATGACATCGACGCCTTGCTCGTCTCGCCGCGGGGCCAGCACACGCTGCTGATGTCAGACACCGGAGGAAGCAGTGACATCAACAACGTGAGGCTCACGTTCGACGATCAGGCGACGACGTCGCTCCCGGACTCGACGCAGATCACCTCGGGCACGTTCAGGCCGACCAACATCGGCGCTAACGACCCGTTCCCGGCGCCCGCACCGGGAACGCCCCCGGGCACGTACTCGTCGCTCCTGTCGACCTTCGACGGCAGCAATCCCAACGGGACGTGGCAGCTGTTCATCAACGATGACGCCGGTGGCGACGTCGGCAGTCTGGACGGTTGGACCCTGCGTCTGAGGGCCTCCCCGGACCCCGGAGCCTGTGCGAACAGGATCACCGGGTCCACGGGAGCGGATCGGCTGAACGGCGGATCCGGCGGCGACCGCATCCGAGGCCGCGGCGGGGACGATCGGATCCGCGCGCGTGGCGGGCGAGACTGCCTGTCAGGCGCTTCGGGCGACGACTTCCTGTCCGGCGGTTCCGGCAGGGACAGGATCACCGGCGGATCCGGTAGGGACCGGATCTTCGGTGGCGGTAGCAACGACCGCATCAATGCCGTGGACGGCACCCGGGACCGCGTGAACTGCGGCGCCGGCGGGCACGACAGGGCCCGCGTCGACCGTCGTGACTCGGTCAGCCGCTGCGAGCGGGTGATACGCCGCTAGTCGAGCTCACATAGCCGTAGCGCTTGGGGGCGCCTGCGGGCGCCCCCAACGTTTCCGGCGGCGGGGTCCTCGTCAGGCCGCGGCGGCCGCGGGTCGCCGCGCCCGCTTGCGCGTGGGCTCCACGATCCCCGACAGGAACTGGCCGGTGTAGGAGCCCGCGACCGCGGCCACCTGCTCGGGCGTGCCGGCGGCCACCACCAGGCCGCCCTCCTCCCCGCCCTCGGGGCCGAGGTCGATGATGCGGTCGGCGGTCTTGATCACGTCCAGGTTGTGCTCGATCACGACCACGGTGTTGCCGGCGTCCACCAACCGGTTGAGCATCTCCAGGAGGCGCTGCACGTCGGCGAAGTGGAGGCCGGTGGTGGGCTCGTCGAGGATGTACAGGGTCCGGCCGGTGGCCACCTTGGCGAGCTCGGTGGCCAGCTTCACGCGCTGGGCCTCGCCGCCGGACAGGGTCGTCGCCGGCTGGCCGAGACGGATGTAGTCGAGGCCCACGTCGTGGAGTGCCTGGAGGCGACGCTTGATCTTCGGGATGTGGCGGAAGAAGTCGACCGCCTCCTCGACCGACATGGCCAGCACGTCCGCGATCGACTTGCCCTTGAAGTGGACGTCGAGCGTCTCGCGGTTGTAGCGCTTGCCGTCGCACTGCTCGCAGGGCACGTAGACGTCGGGCAGGAAGTGCATCTCGATCTTGATCTGGCCGTCGCCGCGACAGACCTCGCAGCGCCCGCCCTTCACGTTGAAGCTGAACCGGCCCGGCTTGTAGCCGCGCGCGCGGGCCTCCTGTGTGCGCGAGTAGAGCTCGCGGATGTGGTCGAACAGCCCGATGTAGGTCGCGGGGTTCGAGCGCGGCGTGCGCCCGATCGGCGACTGGTCGATGTTGATGATCTTGTCGATCGCGTCGAGCCCGTCGATGCGGCGGTGGGCCCCGGGGCGCTGCTTGGCGCGGTGCAGGCGGTTGGCCACGGCCTTGTAAAGCACCTCGTTCACCAGCGTGGACTTGCCGGAGCCGGACACGCCCGTGATGCAGCAGAAGACTCCCAGCGGCAGCTTCACGTCGATGTCGCGCAGGTTGTGCTGGCTCGCGCCTTCGATCTCGACGTAGCCGCTCGGGCGCCTGCGGCGCGGGGGCACCGGGATGAAGCGCTTGCCGGCGAGGTACTGGCCCGTGAGCGAGTCGCCGACCTTTTGCACCTGCTCCGGCGTGCCCTGGGCCACCAGCCGGCCGCCGTGCTCGCCGGCACCGGGGCCGAGGTCAACCACGTGGTCCGCCGCGCGCATCGTGCCCTCGTCGTGCTCGACCACGATCACCGTGTTGCCCAGGTCGCGCAACCGCTCGAGGGTGGCGATCAGGCGCGCGTTGTCGCGCTGGTGCAGGCCGATCGAGGGCTCATCCAGGATGTACAGCACCCCGACCAGGCTCGACCCGATCTGGGTCGCCAGCCGGATCCGCTGCGCCTCGCCGCCCGACAGCGTGGCCGCCGCGCGCTCCAGCGAGAGGTAGCCCACCCCCACGTTGTCCAGGAAGCGCAGGCGCTCGTCGATCTCACGAAGCACGAGCCGCGCGATCTGGCGCTCGGTGTCCGACAGCTCCAGGGATTCGAACCACTCGATCGCCCGGTGGGCGGACATCGCGCACAGCTCGTGGACGCCCAGCCCGCCGATCCGGACGGCCAGCGACTCGGGCCGCAGCCGGGCGCCGTCGCACTCCGGGCACGGCCTGAGCGTCATGTACTCCTCGATCTTCTCGCGGACGTAGTCCGACTCCGTCTCGCGGTAGCGGCGCTCCAGGTTGCGCACGATTCCCTCGAAGCTCGTCATGTAGGAGCGTCGGCGTCCGTAGCGGTTCCGGTAGGAGACATAGATGCGGTCGCCGTTCGTGCCGTACAGGAAGCAGTGGCGCACGTCGTCCGGCAGGTCCTGCCAGGCGGCGTCCATGTCCACCTCCCACTTGTCGGCGATCGCCTGCGTCATCTGCTCGTAGTAGTTGGAAGCGCTCGTGGACCAGGGCACGAGCGCGCCGTCGTTCAGCGACTGGCTCGGATCGGGCACGATCAGCTCCGGGTCGATCTCCATCTGGGACCCGAGCCCGGTGCAGCGCGGGCAGGCCCCGTGCGGGGAGTTGAACGAGAACATCCGCGGCTCGAGCTCGGGCATCGAGGTCCCGCAGTGCAGGCACATGAAGCGGTCGGAGTAGGTCCTGACCTCGCCGCTGTCGGCGTCCTCGATGTCGACCAACCCGTCCGCGGCGGCGACGGCTGTCTCGACCGAGTCCGCCAGCCGCTTGCGCAGGTCGGCCCGCATCACCAGGCGGTCCACGACCACCGAGATGTCGTGCTTGAACTTCTTGTCCAGCACGATCTCCTCCTCGAGCCGGCGCAGCTCCCCGTCAACCTTGACGCGGGTGAAGCCCTCGGCCCGGAGCTCCTCGAACAGGTCCTTGTACTCGCCCTTGCGCCCGCGGACGACCGGCGCCAGGACCATGAACTTGCTGCCCTCCGGGTGGGTCATGACGTGGTCCACGATCTGCTCCGCCGACTGGGCCTCGATCGGCCGGCCGCAGTTGTGGCAGTGGGGATGTCCGACGCGCGCCCAGAGCAGCCGCAGATAGTCGTAGATCTCGGTGACCGTGCCGACGGTTGAGCGCGGGTTGCGGGAGGTCGTCTTCTGGTCGATCGAGATGGCGGGTGACAGTCCCTCGATCGAATCCAGGTCCGGCTTGTCCATCTGGCCCAGGAACTGGCGCGCATAGGCGGAGAGCGACTCCACGTAGCGTCTTTGGCCCTCGGCGTAGATCGTGTCGAAGGCGAGGCTCGACTTGCCGGAGCCCGACAGCCCCGTGATCACGATCAGCGCGTGCCGCGGCAGCCTCAGGTGGAGGTCCTTGAGGTTGTGCTCGCGAGCCCCGGAGACGACTATGGCGTCCTGCGCCTTCACCTTCCCGAGTCTAGAGGCGCCCCTGGACCGGGAACCCGCACGGGGGGCCAGCTTTCCCGCTGGTAGCGCGACTCGATCGGACGCCGCGGGCGGTGCGAAAATCCGGGACATGCACTTCGGCTACACGATCCTCTACGTCCGGGACGTGGCCGCCGCGCTCGAGTTCTACGAGCGGGCCTTCGGGCAGAAGCGCCGTTTTCTGCACGAGAGCGGCGAATACGGCGAGCTCGAGACCGGCGCCACCACGCTGGCCTTCGCCGCCCACGGACTGGCCGCCGAGAACCTGGGTGAGGCCTTCCGGGCGCCCGAGGCGGGGTCCGCCACCCCGTTCGAGGTCTGCTTCGTGACGGACGACGTGGAGGCCGGCTACCGGCAGGCGCTCGACAGCGGCGCGGCCGCCGTCAGCGAGCCGCAGACCAAGCCCTGGGGCCAGGACGTGGCATATGTGCGCGACCCCGAGGGGACGCTGGTCGAGATCGCGTCGCCCGGCGCCTAGCTAGCCCAGACGGGCGTAGACCTCGTCGAGGATCGACTGCGTGTCCTGGAGGTCGAAGTTCTCGTCCAGGTAGCGCGCCGTCTCCTCGCGCGGCGTTCCGTTCAGGGCCATGTTCAGCGCGATCAGCCGCGCGCCCTCGCTGCCCTCGCCGCCGCCTTGGGCTGAGGCGGGCGCAGCCGGCGCCGCCGCGGCCGGCTCGACGTCCGCGAGCTCGGGCTCGGTGGGCTCGGCGGCCTGGGGCATGGCCGGCGCGGCCTCGGGCTCGGCGACGCCGGTGCCCTCCGGCTCGGCCGGAGCCTCCTGGGTGACCTGCGGCTCGTCGACGTCCGTCTCGGGCTCGGGCTCGGGCACGCCGCCCAGGGCAGCCCCCTCCTGGGCGGAAGCGGCCGCCGCCTCGGAGCTGGTGTCCTCGACCTCCTGCACGGTCTCTGTCGGAGTGCCACCCACCGTTGAGCCGCCTATGTCGCCGACGCCCCCGCGGACCTGGTCGAGATCCGCGCTGAGCGACAGGGCGCCGTCACGGAGCGTGCGGGTCAGGCCCTCGACCCCGCTGCGGAGCCCGTCGACAAGCTCGTTCAGGCTGCCCTCGACGGCCTCCGAGCGCTGGAGCATCTTTCCAGTCGCGTCACGTACGCGCTGCACGTGGGAGCTCGCCTCCGACTCCGCCTGCTGGCGGGTCCTGGCGGCGTCGGACTCGGCTTCCTGGCGGGCCCTGGCCGCCTCCGTCTGTGCATCCGAGCGGGCGCGTTCGGCTTCCTGGCGGGCGCTCTGCTCGATCTCGGCGGCGCTGCTCTCGGCGGCGGCCACGATGCTCTGAACCCGCTCCGCGGCGGACGAGGCCATGCTCGGGCCGGCGGTCGGTGCCCTGCGCTTCAGCTCCTCGACGGCCTCGGCGATCTCGCGCAGGTGACTCTCGACCTCCTCGGGGTCGTAGCCCCGGCGCGCAGCAGAGAAGTCCGTCCGCTCGATGAAGCTTCGCTCGAGGTCCAAGTCAGCGTCCTCTCCCACTCGATTCCAAACCGGCCGCAGGGTACCCCGATTCGCGCCGGGGCGCTATGCACCTGCCTCTATCTGGTCCAGCTCACGCCGCAGCGCCTTGAGCTCGTCGCGGAGCTTGGCCGCGTACTCGAAGCGCAGGTCGTCGGCGGCGGCGAGCATCTCCTCCTCGAGCTCCACCATCGTGCGCCGGATCTCCTCCGGGGACATCCCCTCCGCCTCCCGCCCCCGCTTGTGGCGGGAGGAGCCGGTGGGGACCTTGGACTCGATCGCCAGGAAGTCCGTGATGTCCGAGATCCCCTTCTGGATCGTCTCCGGGGTGATCCCGTGCTCCAGGTTGTAGGCGACCTGGATCGCGCGGCGCCGATCGGTCTCCCCGATCGCCCGCCGCATCGCCTCGGTCTCCTTGTCGGCGTACATCACGACCTTGCCGCGGATGTTGCGGGCAGCCCGGCCGATCGTCTGGATCAGCGATGTCTCCCCGCGCAGGAAGCCCTCCTTGTCGGCGTCGAGGATGGCCACCAGCGACACCTCCGGCAGGTCCAGGCCCTCGCGCAGCAGGTTCACCCCGACCAGGATGTCGAACTCCCCCAGCCGCAGCTCGCGGATGATCTGGATCCGCTCGAGCGTGTCCACCTCCGAGTGCAGGTAGCGGACCTTGAAGCCGTACTCGAGCAGGTAGTCGGTCAGGTCCTCGGCCATCTTCTTCGTGAGCGTGGTGACGAGCGTGCGCTCGCTCTTCTCCACGCGCGCCCGGATCTCGTTCATCAGGTCGTCGATCTGGTTCTTCGTCTCGCGTACGTCGACCTCCGGGTCGACGACCCCCGTTGGGCGCACGATCTGCTCGACGATGCGTGACGAGTGGTTGCGCTCGAACTCGCCGGGCGTGGCCGAGACGAACACCATCTGCGGTGTCCGGGTCAGGAACTCGTCGAACGTCTGGGGCCGGTTGTCGAGCGCCGACGGCAGCCGGAAGCCGTAGTCGACGAGCGTGTTCTTGCGCGAGCGGTCGCCCTCGTACATGCCGCCGAGCTGCGGAACCGTCTGGTGCGACTCGTCGATGAAGCAGACGAAGTC
>JBHELQ010000066.1:0-1952 GCA_046262995.1 Thermoleophilaceae bacterium | reverse complement strand
GCGGCAGGATCCCCGCCCGATCGGCCTCGATCAGCTCGCGGAAGCCGCCGATCGAGCGCTCGCCGATGACGAGCTGGGGGAAGGTCATCTGGCCGGTGAGGGCCACCAGCTCCTCGCGGCCGACCGGGTCCTTCGCCAGGTTCACCTCGGTATAGGAGACGCCGCGGGCCTCCAGCAGCGTCTTCGCCTGGCGGCAGAAGCCGCACGGGTCGGTCGTGTACAGGATGAGCCCATTCTCGTCCGCCATGGCGCTCAAAGTGTAGGTTCGCCATGCCCGGATCGTTCAAGACGGAGGCCGTCGTGCTGCGCTCGATCCGCTACGCGGAGGCCGACCGCGTCCTGCACCTGTACACGGCCGACAGGGGCAGGGTGGGGGCCATCGCGAAGGGCGTGCGGCGCGTGCGCTCGCGCCTGGGCGGAAGGCTCGAGCCGCTCGCCAGAGTGCGGCTGGTGCTCCACCAGGGCCGGGGTGAGCTGTGCACGATCACCCAGGTGGACACCGTCCACCCGCACGCCGCGCTGCGCGAGCGCCGCGACTCCCTGGAGCGCGGGGTGCAGGCATGCGACGCGGTGCTCAGGCTGTTCGACTCGACCGAGTCGAACAGCCCCGCGTACAACCTGCTCTGCAACCAGCTCGCGCTGCTCGACGCGGACCCCGCGTCGGCCGGCCGGGCGCAGGCGCTCGCCTTCCGGATGAAGCTGCTGCTGGCCGCGGGCTTCGCGCCCGAGCTCAGCTCCTGCGCCACCTGCGGCGAGGCCGAGGACCTGGTCGGCTTCTCGCCGAGCGCCGGGGGAGTGGTCTGCGGCGGCTGCGAGGCCGGCTCGTTCCCGCTCGGGCAGGAGGCACACGCCTTCCTGGCCCAGGCGCTGGCGCGCCCACTGGTCGAGGCGCCGTCCGCCGCGGAGGGCGCGCTCCGGCAGGCCGACAGGGCGATCGCGGAGACCCTCGAGCATCATGCGCACGTCCGCTTGCGGCGGGTCGCCTGACGGCTGCGAACCGTCGACCGGCGGCGTCCTCGGTCGCCCGCGTGCGGAGCACTGCGGGCTCCCTGCGTCCTTGCCAGCCTCGGTTCTCGCGCGTCAGCCGCCCGCCGCTTCGGCGGGTCGCGTGACCGGCCCCCGGTAGGGCCGTCCACGGTGCGAGAATCAGCCGCGTGATGGCCCGAGTCGAAGTCGTGTCCTTCAGAGACCGCATCGAGCGCTTCGAGCAGGAGCGCCTGTCGCCGCTCGCAGAGCGCTCGTACCCGGCCCGCCGCGAGCGGCCGGAGGACGACTCTCGCCACCGGACCCCCTTTCAGCGCGACCGTGACCGGATCGTGCATTCCAAGGCCTTTCGCCGGCTAAAGCACAAGACGCAGGTCTTCATCGCACCCGAGGGCGACCACTACCGAACCCGCCTGACCCACACGCTCGAGGCGTGCGGGATCGCCCGTAACGTGGCCCGGGCGCTGGGCCTGAGCGAGGATCTGACCGAGGCGATCGGGCTCGGCCACGACCTCGGCCATCCTCCCTTCGGCCACGTGGGGGAGGCGGTGGTCGACGACTGCGTGCAGCGCCGCTACGGCGTCCGCTTCCGTCACAACGAGCATTCGCTCAGGGTGGTCGAGCGCCTGGAGCGGCTGAACCTGACCGAGCAGGTGCGCGACGGGATCCTGCGCCACACGGGGCCCGAGCCCCCGGCCACGCTCGAGGGGCGGATCGTGCGACTGGTGGATCGGATCGCCTACATCAACCACGACATCGACGACGCCGTCCGGGCCGGCGTGCTGCGGCGCCAGGAGCTCCCGGGTGCAGAGATCGATCTGCTCGGCGAGACGGGCTCGGCGCGCATAGAGACGCTCGTCCGCGACCTGCTCGATCGATCTGAGCAGGCGGGCGAGATCGTTCAGGGCGACGAGGTGGGCAGCGCGATGCTGACGCTGCGCGACTTCATGTTCGAGCACGTCTACCTC
>JBHELQ010000065.1:0-4720 GCA_046262995.1 Thermoleophilaceae bacterium | reverse complement strand
TGGGCGCCGAGCGTCGAAAGCGCGGCGGCCACGACCTTTTCGCCCGCTGTCGCTGCCATGGCCTTTCCTGTCGATTGGATGCCGGCACCGCGGCCTGCCGACTCGACGATTGCCGCTCACCATTCTTACAGCAGGTCACTGACGAGCCACTAAACGGCCGGCGTCCGCGAACGGTGCTGACCGGCAACATGCCGGACATAGTGTTCCGGACACAGCGCGGATAACCGCCCGCAGGGTCCCAGAACCTGAAGTCGCCGGGGTAGTTGGCGCCGACCCGCACCACCTTGACGATCACGCTTCCGGGACGGAGGCCGACGAACGACGCTACGGACGGAGGCTTCTCGGACGCATGGCAGCGGCTGATTGGCTCAGGAAGATCTCGCAGCTCACGGCGCCGAGTCGCCGGGGTCGCGCCCTGGCGAGCGCCTCGGGCCCAGGCACGGGAAGAGTGGCGGCCTCACGAGGCTCCATCTTGAGGACGCCGCCGCCGTAGGAGCGCCCGAAAAGCTCGGCGCCGAGCATGGAGACGGAGCTCAGCGCAAGGAGGGGGAGGGCCTCCCGCGCGACCGCAGTCGCCTCCGGTCGCAGCCGTAGCCCGTGCATAGAGTTCACGAAGGTGACCCGGGCCCGGTTGGTGATGAGCCGCGGATAGCGATGGCTCATGTAGGTGAAGAAGAGGTCGGGGGCCGAAACCACGGGGGGGCGCCACCAGGGCGAGCGAATCGCGCACTTGTAGGCGCTCGGGACGCCGATCGCCTCGCCGGCGGCCAGATAGCGGCGAAGCGGCTCGCTCTGATCGTCGGGGTCCGGATAAAGGATCCAGACGGGCTCGTCCGCCTGTCGGAGTGCATGCCAGTCGCCGGTCGTGAAGCTAAGACCCTTGAGGTGCTTCGTCCCGGGTGGGCTGATGCGCACGAGCTGCGACTCGCTGAGGCCGTAGCGACGCCGGGTGGGCTCGGAGAGGGTGAAGAACGCGTTGGCACCGGTCACGGTGCCAAGCTCCGGAGCGCCGTAGTCGCCGAGCGGCACGAAATGGTCCTCGGCCACGCGCCGGAAGACCTGGCGCTGGTGGATCGAGAGCAGAAGGTCCGTCCACTTACCGGCGGCGGCCGGGGCGACCGCGACGTGGTCAAAGGCGCCGAGGGCGGCCAGATCGTCGGCGTCGGTGACGTGATAGAGCGAGAAGGCATCGCAGCCGCCGCTGCCCTGCGCGATCACCAGCACCACCTTCTCGAGCGCATCGGAGAACTGGAGCCGCTCGAAGAGCACCAGGTTGACCGCGGCAAATCGTCGGCGGAGCCAGCGCCGGACCGGCTCCGCATAGTGGACGCTCAGAAGCTCGGCCGGAAGCACCATCGCAAGTCGCCCCTCTGGCTTGAGGAAGGCGCAAGCGTGCACGAGAAGCGCCGCCCACGACGAGGCAAGCCCCGTGAGGCTGACCCCCTGGGCGAGCGCTGCCCGGCGGGAGCGCCTGCGCGCCTCGCCGGCGTGCTCCTGGTAGCGGATGAACGGGGGGTTCCCGATCACGGCGTCCATCTCGGGCAGGGTCGCCCCCAGCTGGCTCGGCGTCTGGAGGTTGAAGACGTCCTCCGCGATGAGGCGGGCCTCCAGCCCCTCGGCCTCAAGCAGCTCCTGCCCGCTCCCCAGCGAGGCCTCGTGCAGGTCGACGCCGAAGAGCTGCTCATCCAGATCCGGGCCGACGCCGAGGCCGCGCAGGTGCCGGCCGGCGGCGATCAGGAATACCGCCTCGCCGCAGCTTGGGTCGAGCACGCGGGCGGTGGCGTTGGTCCCGATCGCCCAGCGGGCGAGAAAGTCGGCGATCGGCCGGGGAGTGAAGTAGGCGCCCCGCGCCTTGCGCAGAACCGGGGTGTCGAGCAGGCGCGGCTGCGCGAGCTCGGCCGGATGATCGCGCTCGGGCATCCTCAGGCCGCGTAGGGGACGTGGAGGAGCTCGGCCGCCTTACGCTTGGCCTGCTCGGGGCGGCGATCGTAGCGGGCGGTCGTCTGGACGCCCGCGTGGCCGGCCAGGCGCTGGACGGTCGCGAGGTCGGCGCCGGCATCGAGCAGGTCGCCGATGAAGGTCCGGCGGAGGTCATGGGGCGAGAAGGCGCCCACGCCAGCCCGTCGGGCACGCCGGCGAAGGAGCGCCAGGATCCCCTGGCCGGTCAGGCGGGCAAGCGCGGGGTCGAGCCGACCTCCCCGGTTGACCCCGACGATGAGCGGCCCCGGCCCCGGGCCGCGCAAGGTGAGCCACGCCTCCAGGGCGGCGAGGGCGCCGTGGCTCAGGTAGACGAGCCGCTCCTTGCCGCCCTTGCCCGCCCGGACCCTGAGGCTCGCGGCTGCCGGATCAAGATCGTCCACATCCAAGCTGGCGGCCTCTGCACGGCGAAGACCGCCGCCGAAGAGCACTGCCAGGAGCGCCGCATCGCGGGCGCCGTTCGGGCGCCGGTCGGCGCGACAGCTCTCGAACAGCGCCACGAGCTCGCCGCGCCCGAGGGCACGGCCGGCCGGAAGCCGCTCGCCGCGCACCGGCGCCAGGTCACACGCCGCCCGGCAGGCCTCGGCCTCAAGGAGCCCGAGCCGGACCGCCTCACCCAGCGCACCGCGAAGCGCCGAGAGATGTCGGGCGACGGTCGCCGGCGCGTAGCGGCGCGCGAGCTCGGCCCGGATGGCGGCCGTGTGTGGGTAGCGAAGCGCCGCCCAATCGAGCTCTCTCGCGCCAGCTCGCCCGCCCGACGCTAGGCGCGCGATCGTCTCTAGGGCGCGCCGCTGAGCATCCCGCGACCCTGGATCCAGCCGCGCCACGTAGACGGCCGCCGGGTGCTGGTCGAGCGGCCGCTCCTGCCTCGCCAGGAGCGTCGGCAGGACGCTCGAGGTGCTCGAAGCAGCCGAGCGCGCCTCCGTTTCCGGAATGGGCATTCTGAAACCATATTCGGTGAGGCGGACGACTCCTTCGAGGAGCCGGCCGCACGTCAGCTGCCCGCAAGGCCAGCCACTCAGGGCTGCCGGCCCGTCCAGCCTTGGGGAATCGCTGCGCCGTCCAGGGTATCCCCGCACGTGCGGTCTCGGAGTCGCCTACGTCCCTATCCACGCATCACGGAAACGGTTCCTGGGGCGCCGGAGCCTGTCAAGCCGCGTGAGACGGTCGACTCTCGAATTTAGTGAGCAGCTCCCTCCGTGTCGGGCTTGTTGATCCAGGCGGCCACGGGCACGGGCGGCGGCGTCGGAGCACGACGCACGAACCGCTCGGGCGTGGCGGCGTAGGCGCGGTCAAGGACGCGCTGGCGCTCGGCGTGCGTCCGCTCGGCGCGACCGTAGTGGACGGTCGCCGGGGTCATCAGGGCGATCCCGCCGTGGCGGTGGTGGTCGTTGTACCAACGGAAGAACTCGCGGCAGAACGCTCGTGCATGCTCGATCGAGTCGAACCGGGCCGGGAAGCCGGGCCGGTACTTGAGCGTCTTGAAATGCGCCTCGGAGTAGGGGTTGTCGGTCGAGGTGTACGGGCGCGAGTGGGTCTTGGCGACGCCCAGGTCGGCCAGCAGGAAGGCCACCGGCTTGCTCGTCATGGAGCTGCCGCGGTCGGCGTGCACGGTGAGCTTGCCTGGCGCGACCTGCTGCTGGTCGAGGGCCTGGGCGATCAGCGCCTGGGCGATCGGCCCCGCCTCGCGGTGCTGGACGCTCCAGCCGACCACGTAGCGGCTGAACACGTCGAGGATCACGTAGAGGTAGAAGTAGATCCAGGTGGCCGGCCCCAGGAGCTTGGTGATGTCCCAGCTCCAGACCTGGTTGGGTCGCTCGGCAAGAAGCTCGGGCGCCGCGTAGGGCGGGTGGGCGAGCTGATCGCGCCGCTCGCGCACCTCGCCGTTTGCGGCCAGGAGCCGGTACATCGTGCGCTCCGAGGCCAGGTAGCGGCCCTCATCGAGCAGCGTCGCCCACACGGCGGCCGGGGACGAGTCCACGAAGCGCTCGCTGTGCAGCTCGGCGAGCACTGCCTCGCGCTCGGCCTCGGAGAGCGCCCTGGCCGGCGCGGGCCGTGGGCGGGAGGGCCGCGGTTTGGGTGGACGGCGCCGGCGGTAGATCGTCGCG
The DNA here is from genome assembly GCA_046262995.1 of Thermoleophilaceae bacterium. Classification (GTDB taxonomy): domain Bacteria; phylum Actinomycetota; class Thermoleophilia; order Solirubrobacterales; family Thermoleophilaceae; genus JBHELQ01. The sequence continues at coordinate 635 of JBHELQ010000065.1, read as the reverse complement.
TGCGCGACGCCCAGCGCCCGGCAGGCCGGCCGGGTGCCGACCAGGGGCGTGAGCTCCTCGACGGCCTGCTCGATCATCGCTCGGTGCGCTTCGTGGCGCCCCTGGGCTCGAGCAGCTCGCCCAAGAGCGCCGAGACCTTTCCCTGCACCTCGATCACCCGCCTGGCCTTCTCCAGCTCGGCCTCCGCGCGCTCGGCGCGGCGGCGCAGCTCGGCGTTCTCGCTCTCCAGCGGATGCGGCGGCTTGCGCCCCCGCGGCCGCTCCAGCGCCTCGAGCGCGCCGGCGTCGCGGGCGCGGCGCCACTCGGTCAGAAGCGACGAGTACAGGCCCTCGCGCCGAAGCATCGCGCCGATCTCGCCCGGTCGGCTGCAGGCGTCGGCCTCATTGACGATCCGCAGCTTGTACTCGGCGCTGAAGCGCCGCCGGGTGGGGCGCTCGACAAGCTCGGGGTCCGGCGCCCCGGCCGGCTCGACCGGCCCGGCGGCCGCTTCGCTGCGCTTGCCTGCGGCTCGCTGCGCTATGCGGCCGCCGCTGCCGTTCCTCGAATCGGCCAACGACATCACGTCCTCCGATCTGGCCCTCAGGACTCGGTAGTTCCTGGGTCATGACCGTCTCACGTGACGTTGGCAGAGAGGG
>JBHELQ010000064.1:0-127406 GCA_046262995.1 Thermoleophilaceae bacterium | reverse complement strand
TGGACGACCGAGCGGCGCTCGAGCGCCCTGGTCAGGGCGTCCCGCTCGAAGCCGGCGACGCGCGCCGAGAGGCCGATGTACATGGCCGGCGCGTACTGCGCCTGGAGGGTGCCCATGCGCTCGAGCGCCTCCGGCAGGCCGAGCTCGTGCCGCTCGAGCAGCAGCTGACGCTCGAGCAGGGCCCGGTTCAGGTCCCGCCGGGTCAGAACCCGCTCCGCCACGCCCCGAAGCTATCCGCTCGGTCCGAAAGACGGCCATGTAGAGCCAAAAACCGCCGCTCTGCCGTATGATTTGCCCAGTGCAGTACGCCGGGGACGACGTCTCAGAGCTCGAGGCTCGACAGGAACCCCGGCTGGTCCGGGCGCTGGAGATGGTCGCGCCCGGGACCGCGATCCGCGAGGGCATGGACAACATCGTCCAGGCCCAGACGGGAGCCCTTCTCTGCATCGGGGAGTCGGAGGAGCTCAGCTTCCTGCTCTCGGGCGGCGTCCGCCTGGACGTGGACTACACGCCTGGGCTGCTCTACCAGCTCGCCAAGATGGATGGCGGCATCATCCTCAGCTCGAACGGCACCAAGATCCTCTGGGCGAACGTGCAGCTGATGCCCGATCCCACGATCCTCTCGCTCGAGACCGGTACCCGGCACCGGACCGCCGAGCGGGTCTCGAAGCAGACCGACGCGCTGGTGATCGCGATCTCGCAGAGCCGCAGCGTCGTCTCCCTCTTCCTCGACGGCGCCAAGTACCTCCTCGAGGACATCCCGGTCGTGCTCGCGAAGGCCAACCAGGCGCTCGCGACGCTCGACAAGTACCGCTCCCGCCTGGACCAGGTCTCCACGCGCCTGACCGCGCTCGAGTTCGAGGGCGGCGTGACCCTCCACGACGTCCTGACGGTGCTTCAGCGCGCCGAGCTCGTGACGCGCATGGCCGTCGAGATCGAGCGCTACATCGTCGAGCTCGGGGCCGAGGGCCGGCTGATCGAGATGCAGCTCGAGGAGACGATGGTCGGGGTGGCGGCCGACAAGTCGGCGCTCGTGCGCGACTACATGTCCGAGCCCTCTGAGGACCTCTTCGCCATGATCGTGGACTCGCTCGCCCGGCTTCCGCACCAGGACCTGCTCGACTTCGGCCGGCTGTCCGAGCTGCTCGGCTACGACCGCAAGCTGAACACCCTCGATCACCCGGTCTCGCCCCGCGGGCACCGGATCCTGGGGCGCATCCCGCGGCTGCCGAAGATGGTCGTCCAGTCGATTGTCGACGAGTTCCCCGGGCTGGACGAGATCCTGGCCGCCACGGACTCGGAGCTCGAGTCCGTGGACGGCGTCGGGGACATGCGTGCGAAGGACATCCGCGAGGGCCTTCGCCGGCTTCAGGAGATCAACCTCGTGGACCGCTATCTGCAAACCTGAAAGAGCACCGGCGCGCCTTCTGGCGCCCGGCGGACCCTAAGGAGGTACCCAATCAGCGACACGGTGATGGAGCAAGACGCCGCCGAGGATCTGGATCTGGAGCGGGAGCTCGCCCCGCTCGAGAACTACGAGGTGGGAGACAACGTGGTCTACCCGCATCACGGGGCCGGCAAGGTCGCCGGCAAGGAGATCAAGGAGGTGCTCGGCGAGAAGCGCGAGTACCTGACGATCAAGATCCTCCACAACGACATGACCGTCATGGTTCCCTGTGAGAACGCGACCCGGGCTGGGCTCCGGCGCGTGATCGGGGAGGACGACGTGAAGAAGGTGCTCTCGGTCCTCCGCGACGACGTCAGCCAGATGCCGAAGAACTGGAACCGTCGCTTCAAGCACAATCGGGAGAAGATCAAGACCGGAGACGTCTTCGAGCTCGCAGAGGTGGTGCGCAACCTCGCGATCCGCGAGTCGGAGAAGGGCCTGTCGACGGGCGAGAAGCAGATGTACACCCGCGCGAAGAAGATCCTCGCATCGGAGCTGATGTACGCGCTCGTAATGGAGGAGGACGAGGCAGAGGACCACCTCGAGGACCTGATCTCGGAGGCCCACGCCTCCCGCAACGGCGCGCCAGCCACGGCCTGACACGAGCATGGCCGTCGTCGGGATCGTTCCCGCCGGCGGATTCGGCGAGCGCCTTGGAGCCGACCGGCCCAAGGCGTTTGTCGTTCTTGCCGGCCGCCCGCTGCTCGACTGGAGCCTGGACGTGCTCTCGCAGGTCTGCGACCGCGTGGTGGTCGCGGTGCCCCAGGCCTATGCGGAGGAGCCGGACCGGGTGGCCGGCGGCGACTCCCGCTCCGCCTCGGTCCGCAACGCGCTGCAGGCGGCGCCCGAGGCCGAGCTGGCGGTGGTTCACGACGCCGCCCGGCCGCTCCTGACCAGGGAGCTCGTGGAAAGCCGCCTCGAGGCGCTCGAGCCCGGCGTTGACGGCGCTGTCGCGGCGGCCCCGATGAGCGACACCGTCAAGCAGGCCGCAGCTGACGGGCGGGTCATGCGAACGCTCGACCGCTCGAGCCTGTGGAGCGTCCAGACGCCGCAGGTGTTTCGCGCGCGGATCCTGCGCGAGGCGCTGACGAGAGACGAGTCCGCGCTCGCCGCGGCCACCGACGACGCCTCGCTCGTCGAGGAGATCGGCGGGACGGTGCGGGTCGTCGAAGCGCCGCGGGAGAACCTCAAGATCACGCGCGAGACGGACCTGCGACTGGCCGAGTCGCTTCTGCGCCAGCGCGTCGGATGCTGACGGACTACCACGTCCACCTGCGGCCGGACGACGAGGGGACGGACGCGGAGCGCTTCTTCACCCCCGAGAACGCCGAGCGCTACCGGGAGGCGGCCGCGGAGCGCGGGATCGAGGAGCTCGGCGTCTCCGAGCACGTGCACCGCTTCGAGCAATCGCTCCAGGTCTGGACCCATCCCTGGTACCGGCACTGGGCGAGCGACGACCTGGACGCCTACTGCGAGTTCGTGCGCACGGAGACGGACCTAAAGCTCGGCATCGAGATGGACTTCCTGCCCGGCCGCGAGGACCGCGTGGCGAACTTCCTGGAGGGCCGCGACTGGGATTACGTGGTGGGCTCCGTCCACTTCCTGCGCGAGCAGGCGGTCGACCTCGGGGAGGGGCCCTGGGCGGAGTTCGCGATCTGGCGCTCGGGCGACCCGGACAAGGTCTGGGCGCGCTACTTCGAGACCCTCGGCGAGGCCGCCAGGAGCGGGATGTTCGACGTCCTGGCGCATCCCGACCTGGTGAAGGTCTGGGGCCGCGGGGCCCCGATGCCCGACGGCGACCTGCGGCGCTTCTACGAGCTGGCCATGGACGGGATCTCCGACTCGGACATCGCGATCGAGGTCTCCACGGCGGGCCTGCGGAAGCCCGTTGGCCAGATCTACCCGGCCAGGGAGCTCCTGGAGCTGTGCCTGGAGGCCGGTCGGCCGGTGGCGCTGTCGAGCGACGCCCACCTGCCCGAGCAGGTCGGCTACGAGTACGAGCGGGCCGTGGAGTGGCTGCGGGACGCCGGGGTCGAGCAGGTGGCTGTGTTCAGGCGTCGGGAGCGCACCCTGGAGGCGTTGGGCTGAGCGCGCGCGCCGGCATCGGCTACGACTGCCACCGCCTGGAAGAGGGGCGGCGGCTCGTGCTCGGCGGCGTCGAGCTGCCGGATGCCGAACGCGGCCTGGTCGGCCACTCGGACGCCGACGTCCTTACCCATGCCGTGATCGACGCCCTCCTCGGAGCGGCCGGCCTGGGGGACATCGGACAGCACTATCCGGACACGGACGAGCGCTGGCGCGACGCGGACAGCGTCGAGCTCCTGCGCGAGGTCTGCGGCTTCCTCTCGGAGCATGGCTGGACCGTGCTGCACGTGGACGCCACGGTGATCTGCGAGTCGCCGCGGCTGTCGCCGCATCGGGACGCGATCCGCGGATGCCTGGCGGCCGCGATCGGGATCCCCGCCCTGGAGGTCAACGTGAAGTTCACGACCAACGAGGGCATGGGCTTCCTCGGCCGCGGCGAGGGGATGGCCGCTCTCGCCGTGGCGACCGCGGAACGGGGCGAATACGCTGCGCGGCATGAGCCCTGAGGACCTGGCCTTTGCCGGCGCCGCCCGGCAGGCGGAGCTGGTGCGCGACGGCGAGGTCTCGTCCCGGGAGCTCGTCGAGCTCTACCTGGAGCGGATCGAGCGCATCGACCCGCAGCTGAACGCCTACCGGACGGTGATGGCCGAGCGGGCCCTCGCGGACGCCGACCAGGCCGATGCCCGCCGCAAGGCGAACGCGGACCGTCCGTTGCTGGGGGTGCCGATCGCCGTCAAGGACAACCAGGACGTGGCCGGCGAGATCACGACCCACGGGACGAGCGCCCACGGCGGGCCCGCCGGCGCCGACAGCGAGATCGTCAAGCGGGTGCGCGCCGCGGGGGCCGTGCTGATCGGCAAGACCAACCTGCCCGAGCTGGCGATCATGGGCGCCACGGAGTCTGCCGGCTTCGGCGTCACGCGCAACCCGTGGGACACGGATCGAACGCCGGGGGGGTCGAGCGGCGGCAGCGCGGCAGCCGTCGCGGCCGGCCTGTGCGCGGCCGCCACGGCGTCCGACGGCGCAGGCTCGATCCGCATCCCCGCCGCGTGCTGCGGGCTCTTCGGGCTGAAGCCCCAGCGGGGGCGCATCAGCATGGCGCCGGCGCGCGATCACTGGCACGGGCTGAGCGTCCTCGGCTTCGAGACCCGCGGCGTGCGCGACTCCGCGCTGCTCCTGGACATCGCGGCCGGCGCCGGGCCCGGCGACGCCCACTCCGCCCCCCCGTCCGACGAGCCCTTCGCCGACGCCGCGGCGCGGCCACCTGGACGCCTGCGCGTGGCGGTCTCGACCAGGCCGCCGGTGCTCGCTCCGCCCGCGACCGCCGAGCTCCGCGGCGCGCTCGACGACGTCGCCGAGGTCCTGCGTTCGCTCGGACATCAGGTCGAGCGCCAGAGCCCCTCCTACGGCCAGGCCGGAAACGCCCTGATCGTGCGCTACTTCCGCGGCATCCGCGACGACGCCGTCGCCATGCCCCGACCGGAGCGCCTGCAACGGCGCACGCGCGGCTTCGCGCGTATCGGCTCGCTGCTGCCCGACTCGGCACTCGACTGGGCCATGCGAAACGAAGCCGGGTACGTGGAGCGGATCGGGCGGCTGTTCGACGATTTCGACGTGCTGCTCATGCCCGCCACCGCCAAGCCGCCGGTGCGGGCCGACGAATGGGAGGGGCTCGGCGCCGTACGCACGTTCATGGGCTTGGCGCAGGCGTATCCGTACACCGGCATCTGGAACCTGACCGGGCAACCGGCGGCCACCGTGCCGGCGGGCTTCACCGACGACGGCCTGCCCCTGGGGGCGCAGCTGGTGGTTCGGCCGAACGATGAGGCGACGCTGCTGTCGCTCGCCGCCCAGCTCGAGGCCGAGCGGCCCTGGGACGACCGCCGCCCGCCGGTCGCCTGAGGTGCGCCGGGTAGCGATCCACGACACGCTCAGCGGCGGCCCCAGGGTCCTGGAGCCGCGTGAGCCTCCCAGGGTGGGCATCTACGCCTGCGGGCCGACCGTGTACGGCCGCGTGCACGTGGGCAACGCGCGTCCATTCGTGGTCTTCGCTCTGCTCAAGCGGTTCCTCGAGCACGAGGGATACGGCGTCACCCTCGTCGAGAACATCACGGACGTGAACGACAAGATCTACGACGCCGCCCGCGAGCGGGGCGTGGCGAGCGCGGAGCTGGCGCGCGAGATGACCGACTGGTACGTGCACGACACGGACCGGCTCGAGCTCGGTCGTCCGGACGCGGAGCCGAAGGCGAGCGAGACGATCGAGGCGATCGTCGACCTGATCCAGACGTTGATCGACCGCAGCCACGCCTACGTCGCCGGCGGCGACGTGTACTTCCGCGTCGCGAGCTTCGCGGGCTACGGCAAGCTCTCGAACCGCCCGCCGGATGAGATGAACCAGGGCGAGGGCGACGACGACGCCGCGCTCAAGGAGAGTCCCCGGGACTTCGCGCTTTGGAAGGCGCGCAAGGAGGGCGAGGACAGCTGGTGGCAGGCGCCCTGGGGCGAGGGCCGGCCGGGGTGGCACATCGAGTGCTCGGCGATGGCCGAGCTGATCCTGGGGGTGGACTTCGAGGTCCACGGCGGTGGTTCGGACCTTGTCTTTCCGCACCACGAGAACGAGATCGCCCAGACGGAGGCGGCCCGGGAGCGGCCGCTCGCCCGCGTGTGGATGCACAACGGCATGGTCGAGATCGGCCAGGCCAAGATGGCGAAGTCCGTCGGCAATATCCATCTGCTGCACGTCGCGCTCGACGGGTACGGGCGCGATGCGCTCGTCATGTACTTCTGCGGCGGCCATTACCGGCAACCGCTCGCCTTCTCCGAGGACGTACTGGAGGATGCCGGCCGCTCGGCCGCGCGCGTGCGGAACTTCTGCCTGCGCCTGGACGCCGGGGCTGCGCCCCCGGAGGGCATGGAGCCGTTCGTGGAGCGCTTCTTCGACCAGCTTGCGGACGACTTCAACACGCCGGCGGCCCAGGCCACGCTGTTCGAGTGGATAGCGGAGGGCAACCGCCGCTTGGACGCGGGTGAGCGGATGGGCCCCGGACGCCTCGGCGAGATGCTCCATGCCCTGGGCCTCGAGAGGATGCTCGACGCGCCTCCCCAGGGGCCCGACGAGCACGCCGCACAGGTGCTCGAGGAGCGCGAGCGCGCCCGCGCCGAGCGCGACTTCGAGGCCGCGGACCGCAAGCGCAAGGAGCTCGCGGAGCTCGGCTGGGAGGTGCGGGACACCGCCGACGGCCCGCGGCTCGTCCGCCGCCCTTGATCGTCTACGGACGCAATCCCGTACGCGAGGCGTTGCGCGGCCGGCGGCGCGTGCTGCGGGCGTGGGCGAGCGAGGGGGCCGCGCGCGAGAGCTGGCCGGAGGGCCTGGAGCTGCGGCAGGCGAGCCCCGCGGAGCTGGCCGAGCTCTGCGGGAGCGACGAGCACCAGGGCGTCTGCGCCGAGGCCGAGCCCTATCCGTACGCGGACGCCGACCTGCTGCTCGAGCCGGAGGACGCGCTGGTCGTCTGCCTCGACCAGGTGCAGGACCCCCACAACCTGGGCGCCGTCTGCCGCGTCGCGGAGGCCGCCGGCGCCGCGGGCGTCGTGATCCCGGAGCGGCGGGCGGCCGAGATCACGCCCGCGGTCTGCAGGGCCTCCGCCGGGGCGGTGGAGCACCTGCCCGTGGCGCGCGTGCGCAACCTCGCCGACTGGCTGTCTGCCGCGAAGGAGAGGGGAGCGTGGACGTACGGGGCGGAGGCGGCCGCCGCCGTGCCCTACGACCGCCCCGACTACCGCGGCCGCGTCGTCCTCGTGCTTGGCTCCGAGGGGCGCGGCCTGAGGCCCCGAGTCGCCGCCGCCTGTGACGAGCGCGTGTCCCTCCCAGTGCGGGGGCGGGTCGGCTCGCTCAACGTTTCCACTGCGGCTGCAGCGCTTTTGTACGGAATCTTGCAGCTCCGCGGCCGTCTTGACAGGGCTCCATAACTGCCGCATACTCCCGCCAGCGAATCAGGCTGGAGTCGAGCCTTAGCGTTGTCCGAGGGGCAAGCTAGGGTCCCGTCACCAGGAAACCTGGCGCCAGGGGAGGTAGTGCGCCACCGAGCTTCAGGGCTCCCTGCGTGGGAGGCCGAGAGGAGCGGTCGCGATGGCACGTCTCACCTCCACACGATCTCAAGCTGAGGTCGAGCTTGATGATCACTACTTGATCGCCCTCGCCAAGCAGGGCACGCCGGACGCGTACGACAGGATCGTCCGCCGCTACTACGGCTTCGTTCGCCTCAAGGCGTCGTCGTACTTCCTGATCGGCGGCGACGGCGACGACCTGATCCAGGAGGGCCTCGTCGGCCTCTACAAGGCCGTGCGCGACTACCGCTCGGACCGCGAGTCGAGCTTCCGCAACTTCGCCGAGCTCTGCATCACGCGCCAGATCATCACGGCGGTGAAGACGTCGACGCGGAACAAGCACACGCCGCTGAACGAGTACGTGTCGTTCGCCCAGACGCCGGCGGCGGGCGGCGGGGACGGGGACCCCACGCTCGACGAGATGCTTCCCGGGCCGGACGCGCACGATCCCGTGAACCAGGTGATCTCGACGGAGGAGCTCCGCAGCCTGGTGGCGTGCCTCTCGAGCGTCCTCTCCGAGCTCGAGAGCTCGGTCCTCTCGCTCTACCTCGACGGGCATTCCTACGAGCAGATCGCCGAGCGGCTCGAATGCGACACGAAGACCGTCGACAACGCCCTGCAGCGGGTCAAGCGCAAGGTCGGCGCCCACCTGGCCTCGCGCGAGGTCCCGCTCTAGAGCGGTTTCCGCCTGAGGCAGGGCGGGTACAGCGGCGTTTGAAGGGAGGCGCCATGCCTTCCACCGGAGAAGGAGGAGAGATGAACCTCGTAGGACTGCTGATCACGATCCTGATCGCGGCGGTCGTGTTCTGGATCCTCGCCGCCCTGACGACGACGATCGTCGGCGTCGTCGGCGCAATCCTCGTGCTGCTGGCCGGCATACCCAGCGGGGGCTTCGGCCTCGGCGGGCGCTTCGGCGGCCGCTACGACAACCGCGCCGTCTAGCGCAAGGACCGGTGGCGCGGCGCCCGGCTGGCGTCGCGCCGCAGAGCCGGAGGTCGGATTCGAACCGACGACCTGCCGCTTACAAGGCGGCCGCTCTGACCAGCTGAGCTACTCCGGCCTGTCCGCCGGCCAGTCTAGGGCCGGGTAGTCAGGCTGTGGCGACGGCGGCGCGCTCGATGTCGCCCTGGCCGTTCGAGGAGACCGGCACCCCGGGCGGCTCGAACTCGTCCTGCGGGTTCAGCCGCCGCTCGAGCTCTCCGAGCACGGCTCCGAAGAGCAGGTGGCGCCAGGTGGCCTGCAGGAGCGCGCGGCGGCTTCCGGCCAGCGCCGGGAGCTCTTTGCGCGCCGGGTGGTAGCGGTCGGTCAACCGGACGAGCGGCCACAGCCCCGCGTGCTCGGCGAGCCCGGCGAGCGCCCCGCGCAGGACGGGCGGGCCGGGAAGGAATGGGCGCAGATGGGCGTACAGGGCGCCGAACAGCGCCCCGTTCTGGAGGTGAAGCGCGAGTCCCGCGGCGGGCCAGCCGGAGTCGCGGGTGGCCAGCTTCCCGAGCAGCTCGACGTCATCGTAGGAGCAGTCGAAGAGACGCTTGTCGAGTGGCTGCTGGGCCGCCCACGCCGCCGCCGCCGCGGCGCCGGCCGCGGCCCCGTTCAGCGTGCGTCGGAGCTCCATGCCGGGAGCCTACCCGTGCGCGGCCGCCACGCGTAACTCTGCCATCGCGACCGGGTAGCAATGCGGGCATGCCGGAGTCCGGCCAGGACAGCTTCTCCCGCAGGCTCGCGCGCTACCACGAGCGCACGCGTCGCCGCGGCGTGAACCGGTTCGTCTATTGGACAGCTCGGGCCGTGCTCGAGCCCGCCATCGTCCTCTACTTCCGCCTCCGTCGCACGGGGCGCCGGCACATTCCCGACGGCGCCGTGATCCTCGCGACGAACCACCGCAGCTTCCTGGATCCGTTCCTGGTCGGGATCTGTGCGAGTCACCCGGTCTACTTCATGGCCAAGAAGGAGCTCTTCCGGAACCGCCTCCTGGGCTGGCTCCTGAGCCGCTTGGGCGCCTTCCCGGTTCGCCGCGGCGAGTCGGACGCGGAGGCCGTGCGCACCTCGCTCGAGCTCCTGGAGCGCGGCCAGCCGGTGGTGATCTTCCCGGAGGGCACGCGCATCCGAACCGGCTCACTCGCCGCGCCTCGCCGAGGAGTCGGACGGCTGGCCCTGGCGAGCGGCGCCCCGGTGGTGCCAATCGCGATCAAGGGCAGCGAACGCGCGCGTCGCGGCTGGCGCATCCGGCCGGTGAAGGTGCACGTGCGGTGCGGGCCGCCACTTCGCTTTCCGCGTGTGGCGAATCCGTCGCCCGAGCTCGCCCGCGAGGTCACGGCCCGAATCTGGCCCTGCGTCGAGCTCCAGTGGGAGTGGCTCGGCGGCCTCCCGCCGCTTCGAACCGCGGCCGTGATCGGCGGGGGCTCGATGGGCACCGCCACGGCCACGCTGCTCGCGCGCGCCGGGCTGGACGTGAAGCTGGCCTGCCGGACCTTCGGCCAGGCGAAGCGCCTCGCGAGCGAGCGGGAGAACGCGCGCTATCTGCCGGGTGTGGCGCTCGAGCCCGGCATCCAGGTGTGCACGATCGCGGACGTGGAGCCGGCCGCGGTGGACCTCCTGGTCCTCGCGCTTCCCTGCGACAGCCTGCCGGAGGTCGTCGCCCGCCTGGGGACCCAGGTCGGCCCGCGCACCGCGGTGCTCGTGGTGTCGAAGGGCCTTGTGCCCCCGCTCGGCAGCCCGCCGGCGACCTACGTGGCCGAGCGCGTGCGCGCCCGCGCGACCGCCTGGCTCGGCGGGCCGGCGCACGCGCGAGAGGCCCTGGAGTCCGGCGCAGCGGTCGTCCTGGCAACCCGGGACGCGGACCTGAGGCGCCAGCTCGGGAACGCCCTCGAACAGGGCGGCCTGCGGGTCGAGTCCACCGACGACGTGACCGGCGCCGAGTTGGCGGCGTGCGCGAAGAACGCTGCGGCGCTTGCCGCCGCGGCCGCCTTCCCCCGGGGAGCGAACCTGGCGGGCGCGGCGGCGGGGCGGGTGTTCGCGGAGGTATACGGGCTGGCGCTCGAAGCCGGTGGCCGTCCCGAGACGTTCGCCGGGCTGGCCGGTACGGGCGACCTGGTGGCGACCGCGCTCGCGGAGGGAAGTCGCAACCGGCGGGCGGGTGAGCTCGTCGGCCAGGGCCTCCCGGCGCAGCAGGTGAGGACCGTGGTCGATCAGACCGCGGAGTCGCTCGCGACGGTCCCGCTGCTCGACGAGGCCATGGACCGCGCCGGCGTGGAGGGCCCGATCACCACCGGGCTGCGGGAGGTGATCGAGGCGCGCCGCTCGGCGGAGAGCTGGCTCGAGCTCGTGCTCCCGGCCAGGCAGGAGCGGACGCGCCACGCGGCCTGAGGCCGCAGGGGGCGGGGTAGGCTGCGGCATGCGTGAACGAGGAGGTCGACAAGCAGCGTCTAGACCGGGAGTTCGCCGAGCTCTACGGCACCCATCTGCGCGATGTCTACAGCTACTCGTACTACCGGATCGGGAACCACCACGACGCGGAGGACCTGACCGAGCAGACTTTCCTGCAGGCCTACCGGCACTTCGAGCGCGCACAGCGGGAGTCGAACGGGCGTCCCTTGCGACCCTGGCTGATCCGCATCGCCCACAACCTCGCCGCCAACTACCACCGCGATCGCTCTCGCCGGCCGCAGACCCATCTCGACGACGCCGACGTCATCTCCTCGCCTCACCCGACGGAGGAGCTGGTCGAGGGACGCGAGGAGCTGAAGGAGGTGCTCGCGGGCGTCGCCCGCCTGCCCGACGACAGGCGCGAGGCGCTGATCATGCGCTTCGCCCTGGGCATGGACAATCGCGAGATCGCGCGGGCTCTCGGCCGCACGGACGGCGCGACCAAGGTGCTGATCCACCGCGCGATCAAGCAACTCGAGCAGGGATTGGCCGAGCCCGCCGGAAAGGGGCAGGGCTGAAATGAGCGACGTCGAGCATCTCCTGCGCAGCGCCCTCGTCCCCGTCGAGCCATCGGAGGCGCTCTCGGATCGCCTGGAGCGGGGGCTCTCCGAGCTCACCTACGCCGCCGCGGGAGAGCTCGCCGACTGGGAGCTGTCCGCGATGCGCGACCCGCGTAACTGGGCGCGTCCCGTGGGCGCGATCGTGGTCGGCGGGACAGCGGCGGGCGCGCTCATCCTGGTGCGGGCCCGCCAGCAGCAGCGAAAGCGCGAGGCGCGGGGCCTGCGGGCCCTCGAGCACGGCGTGCGCGGCGTCGGGCGGGACCTCCGCCGGCTGCTCGAGCAGTAGCGAAGCGGGGCCGGGCGGCCCCGCTTCCCTACGGAGATGGACCGACGGCGACTAGGCCGCCGCGGTCGGCGTGGTGGTCGTGGGAGCCGGCTCGGCGGGGGTCGCGGCACCCGCGCCGATCCCGGCGACTCCGATCAGCAGGTGGAGGAAGTTGTCCTCCGTGTTGACCGGGATGAACCCGAGGATGGAATCACCGTCGCCGATGATGAAGCCCCAGATCGCGATCACGACGTAGACCGCTCCGAGGCCGAAGGCGTAGTTGCGCGAATACAGGTACGACCCCGCCGCGGCCAGGCCGAGCAGCCCGGTGGCGATGTGGACGATGTTGTGCCACGCGTTCACGTCCAGGATCCCGAGGACGCCGTCGACCTTGCCCGGCGAGCCGAAGTCGGACGAGTAGAAGAAGCCGATGATCCCGGCGACGACCAGGACGACGCCGAAGATGAGCGCGTAGAGCTGGGCTGGTGAGCGGTTCTGCATTGACGTGCACCTCCATGTGAGTCTGTGGCGGGCTGGGTGGCCCACCTGTTACTTCGGCTTACCCCGGCCCCTGGATCACGGTTTCGCGTCTGGTCCGATCCTTGCGTCGCTACCGTCACGCCCGGTGGACGTCTGCTACCGACATCGCGACCGGGAAACGGGTGTCTCGTGCGCGAGCTGCGGGCGGCCGATCTGCCCCGAATGCATGACGGCCACTCCGGTGGGCATGCGCTGTCCCGAGTGCTCGGGACAGCGGACGCGGGTCCGGACGCTGCAGTCGGCGTCCGACGAGCCGGTGCTGACCTACGTCCTCGTCGGTCTCAACGTCGCGGTCGCCCTGGGCGGCCTGCTCAGCGGGGGCAGCGCGGGCGCCGGCGGGGTCGGGACGAGCGACATTCTCGAACACGGCGCCCTGTCGCGCGACTCGATCGCCGCGGGCGAGTACTGGCGCCTCCTGACCTCGGGCTTCCTGCACGCCGGGTTGTTCCACCTGGCGTTCAACATGCTGGCGCTGTGGATCCTGGGCGGAATGCTCGAGCCGGCGATCGGCCGGCTGCGGTTCGGCCTGATCTATCTCGTCTCGCTGCTCGCCGGTTCCTTCGGGGCGCTCCTGCTCCAGCCGAACGGCTTCACGTTGGGCGCCTCCGGCGCGGTCTTCGGGCTGATGGCGGCGGCCGCCGTCGTGCTGCGCCGACGCGGAATCTCACTGATGCAGAGCGGGCTGGGCTTCTGGATCGGGCTGAACCTGCTGATCACCTTCAGCCCCGGGTCGAACATCTCGATCGGCGCCCATCTGGGGGGTCTCGTCGGGGGCGGGCTGGCGGCGCTTCTCATGTTCGAGCTGGGCGAGCGGTTTCGGCCCTCGACGGTCGTCCCCGCCGCCCTCTGCCTCGCTCTGGCTGCGGCGGCGGTGGCGGGCGCGATCGCCGTCTCGTCGAGCGCGGCCTAGTCGCGGCTCAGCCGCCGACCGGCGCCGGTCGGTCGAGGTCGAGCTCGATCGACCGCCGCGAGGGCGGCGGGGCCACGCGCTCGGGGTGGAAGAGGTGCCCGAGCAGCTCGATCCCGTCCACGAGCCGCGGGCCGGGGCGGGAGAAGTACGCCGCCGCGTCCACTGCCACCACGCGCGCCCCGAGCGCCGCGAGCCGCTCGCGCTGCTCCATCGCCTCCTTCGCCGCCTGCTCGGCGTACAACCCGCAGGGCATGGAGAGCACGAGCTCCGGGCGGGACGCCTCGACCTCTTCCCAGTCCGCGACGCGCGACTTCTCGCCGGGCAGGCCGAGCACGTCCTCGCCGCCCGCGAGGTCGATCATCTGCGGCACCCAATGACCGCCCACGTACACCGGGTCGAGCCATTCGAGCGCCGCGGCCCTCGGCCGGCGCCCGCCGGTCACGGCGTCGCGCACGGCGTCGATCCGCCGGCCGGCGTCCTCGGCCAGGGCCTCGCCCGCAGCGGGGAGGCCAGCCGCCTCCGCCAGGCGGGGAAGGTCGGCGATCACCTCGCCGATCGTCGACGGGTCGAGCGACAGGACCTGGGCCTCGCTCGGCAGCCGACCGGCGAGCTCTTGCACGTCGTCGAACGACACCGCGCAGACCTCGCATAGGGCCTGCGTGACGATCAGGTCCGGGCTGAGCTCCTCGAGCGTTGTCTGGTCGAGCTCGTAGATGGCCTCTCCGCGAGCCGTGCGCTCGCGAACCGCCTCGTCGATCCCCGCAGCCGTCAGCCCCTCCGGGATGACGCTGCGGGTGAGCTGAGGTAGGCCGGTCGCCTGCGCCGGGTAATCACACTCGTGAGTGACGGCGACTACGCTGTCGCCGAGGCCGAGCGCGAACAGCATCTCGGTCGCGGACGGGACGAGAGACGCGATTCGCACGGGGAGAACGATGCCACTTCTGAGTGACGAGGAGGTCCAGGGGCGTGTCGGGGAGCTCTCGGGCTGGGACCTGGCCGGCGGCGCGCTCCACAAGGACTTCAAGCTCGACGACTTCAAGGGCTCGGTGGACTTCGTCAACAGGCTGACGCCGATCGCCGAGGAGCTGAATCACCACCCCGATCTGGCGATTTCGTGGAACACCGTGACCGTCACGATCACCACGCATTCCGAGGGCGGGCTGACGGAGAACGACTTCGAGCTGGCCAAGCGGATCGACGCTCTGGGCGCCTGAGGCCCCGTGCTACCGTCTGGCGCGTCCGCGCATGAGCGACGACGACGATCCTCCGCGAAGTAGGGGCCGCGCCCCCGCGGCGCGCCGGTCGCCCGAGACGGGCACTCGATGAGCATCCTGCTGCTCTTCCTCACCGTCGTGATCGTCGTCGTCAACGGCTTCTTCGTGGCCGCGGAGTACGCGCTCGTCCGCTCGCGCACCAACAAGGTGCAGGCCCTGGAGGAGGAGCAGGCCTCGGGGGCGGCGCTGCTGGGTCGCCAGATCGACCACATCGACGAGTACATCGCGACCTGTCAGGTGGGCATCACGATGGCCTCGATCGGCCTCGGGGCGCTTGGCGAGCCGACGATCGCCGGCCTCCTCGAGGACAGCCTCGGGGGAGTCGCGAGCCACGGCGTGGCGGTCGTCGTGGCGGGCGCGCTTGCCTACCTGCTTCTGACGAGCGCGCACGTGCTGTTCGGAGAGCAAGTGCCGAAGGTCTACACGGTGCTCCACGCGGAGGGAGTGGGCCGCCGGCTGGCCCGCCCATTGCAGCTGTTCAAGACCGCGTTCAACCCCGTGATCGCGGCGCTGAGCGCGGCGGCAAACGCGGTCCTGCGAGCGGTGGGGAGCGACCCCGACCAGGCCGGGGAGGAGACCTCGAGCTCGGAGGACCTGAAGTTCCTGATCGCCCGTAGCCAGACCGGCGGCACCCTCGACGCCGGAGAGGCGCTGATGCTGCAGGGCGTCTTCCACCTGCACGAGCAGCAGGCGCGGCAGGTGATGACCCCGATCCCCGCGGTGGTGACCGTCGACGTCTCCGAAGGCGTCGAGACCGCCCTGCGTCGCTGCGTCGACTCCGGCCACACCCGGCTGGTCGTGACCGAGACCCAGAACACCGACCGGATCCTCGGGATCGTCCACGCCAACTCGCTGGCGCGGCTGCTGATGACGGAGGGCCCGGACGCCTCGCTCGAGGGCAGCGTCAAGGACGCCCTGATCGTTCCCGAGACCAAGCCGCTCGACGACCTGCTCGCGGACCTTCAGCGCGAGCGGGCGTCGCTCGCGGTCGTGATCGACGAATACGGCCGCACCGCCGGGATCGTCACGGTCGAGGACATCATCGAGGAGGTGGTCGGCGAGATCGCCGACGAGACCGATCCAGCCGTGGCCGGCATACGGCGCCTGGCGAACGGAGACTGGTGGGTGCGCGGGCACGTGCCGATCACCGACCTCGCCGACTACGGGCTCGACCTGCCGGTCGACTCGGAGGCGTACAACTCCGTCGGCGGCTTCGTCTTCGGAGAGCTCGGGCGGCTTCCGAAGCGCGGAGACATGGTCCGCGTGGACGGCTACTCCCTGCGAGTCGAGTCCGTGCGGGAGAACCGCGTGGAGGCCGTTCGGATTCGCGATCACGAGCCCGGGCCGCGGCCCCGGGAGGCTCCGACGGAGCTCGGCGGGCGACCCGTGGAAGAGGCCGCGGCGACCCCTCGCGGGCAGGACCCCGAGCAGGACGGGGAGGCGCAGGCGCCCGAGGCGGCGGAGGGCGGCTAGCCCGCATCCGGCTGTCCGTCCGCCCCGGGGACTACGTTCGGTCGGCAAGTCACTTCCCTTCTGCGAGGAGGTCTTGCCAATGTGGTCGGTGAAGTTGAGCGACTCTCAGCGCGATGCGATGCGCGCGCTGATCAAGGGGCAGGACGAGCTCGGGTCCTCCCTACGGGGCGCCCTGGAGGCGCTCGACTTCGCGCGCTGGGATGAGCTGCCCGAGGCGCAGTTGCCGTGGGACCGGGTGGGTGAGCTCGCACGCGCGCAGGGGATCGGCGAAGCGGACGTGGTCTGGGACCTGACCGCGGGCATGCCGGCCTCGCCCAAGAAGCGCCCCCAGCGGAAGCGCGCCGCCCGCAAGACGGCCCGACGCTAGCGCCGCGCGCGCCTAGCCGTACTCGTAGAAGCCGGCGCCGGCCTTGCGGCCGAGCTTGCCGTCCGCGGCGAGCTGCCTGACGCGCTCCGGAATGTCCGCTCCGATCGACTCGCCGATCGCGATCGCCACGTCCAGGCCCACGAAGTCGAGCAGCGCCAGCGGGCCCATCGGGTGCCCGGCGCCCAGCTTCATGCAGGTGTCGACCGCCTCGGGCTCCAGGCCGCCCTCCTCGCCCAGGCGCACGGCGTCGAAGAGGAAGGGGAAGAGCAGCCGGTTGACGACGAAGCCGGCGGAGTCCGGAACCTCCACGGCGGTCTTGTCCAGCTCCTCGCAGAGCTGGTGGAACCGCTTCCTCGTCTCGGCGGTGGCCTCGCCGGGGAAGGCCAGCTCGACCAGCTTCATCCGCTCGACCGGGTTGAAGACGTGCATCGCCGCGAAGCGGTCGGGACGGCCACTCGCCTGCGCCAGCGCGGCTACCGACAGCGAAGAGGTCGTGCTCGACAGCAGGGCCGCCTCAGGGAGCAGCTCCCCCAGCTGGCCGTGCAGGCGGCACTTGGCCTCGTGGTCCTCGGCGATGGCCTCGACCACGATCTCCGCGTCCGCCACCCGCTCGAGGTCGGTGACCACCTCGGCGTGGTCTTCGAGCTTCTGGCGCGCGCGCTCGGCGGACTCCTCCCGCCGCGCCCAGAGGACGATCTCGTGCGCGTCCGCGGCCGTCTTCGCCAGCCCGCGCGCGATGGCCCCGCTACCGACGATTCCGAGCCGCATCGCGCGCATCGTACCCGCGGATCGCGCTCGTTGACTCGCGAGTCAACTCTGTAGCCTTATAGGCGGCGGAGCCGTCGACAGGAAGGGCAGCAATGCGGAACGGTGCTGGGCGCGAGGTCGTGATCGTGGAGGCCGTCAGGACGCCGATCGGGCGCGGGCATCCCGAGAAGGGCTACTACAGGGACACGCACCCCAACGAGCTGCTCGGCAAGTGCTACACGGAGGTCATCGAGCGGGCGGGGATCGAGCCCGCACTGGTCGAGGACGTCGTCACCGGCTGCGTGCAGCAGTTCGGCGAGCAGATGTTCAACGTCGGCCGCAACGCCTGGCTGCAGGCCGGGCTGCCCGTCGAGACGCCGGCCACGACCGTCGACCGCCAATGCGGCTCCGCCCAGCAGGCGGTGAACTTCGGCGCGGCGCTCGTCGCCTCCGGCGTGCACGACGTCGTGATCGGGTCGGGCGTCGAGCACATGGGCCACATCCCGATGGGCGTCGGCTTCAAGTGGGTCGACGACGTCGGCTCGCCCTGGCCGGAGGAGCTGATGGCCAGGTACAACCTCGTGCCCCAGGGGATCTCCGCCGAGATGATCGCCGACAAGTGGGAGATTCCCCGCTCGGAGCTCGACGAGATCGGCCTGCGCTCCCACCAGAACGCCCACCGCGCCACGGAGGAGGGCCGCTTCGAGCGCGAGATCGCGCCCTTCCCCGTCAACGGGGACACCTACGTGAGCGACCAGGGCATCCGGCCGGACACGACGCGCGAGAAGCTGGCGGAGCTGAAGCCCGCCTTCCCGGAGGCGGAGCAGTACGTGGGCGAGGGCAACGCCAAGATCACAGCCGGCAACTCGTCGCAGATCTCGGACGGCGCAGCGGCGGTGCTCCTGATGAGCCGCGAGAAGGCGGACGAGCTCGGGCTCAAGCCGCGCGCGCGGATCGTGGACCAGACCACGGTCGGCGTCGACCCGGTGATCATGCTCACGGGCCCGATCCCCGCCACCCGGAAGCTGCTGGAGCGCGGCGGGATGCAGATGTCGGATATCGACCTGGTGGAGATCAACGAGGCCTTCGCCTCGGTCCTGGCCGCCTGGCGCCGCGAGCTCGACCCGGACATGGAGCGCGTCAACGTGAACGGCGGGGCGATCGCGCTCGGGCATCCGCTCGGATCGACCGGCGCCCGGCTTATCACGACGCTGCTGCACGAGCTGGAGCGCTCCGACAAGGAGCTCGGGCTCGTGACCATGTGCTGCGGCGGCGGGCTCGGCACGGGCACCCTGATCCAGCGCGTATAGACGCGCGCGCCGCGCGGGTCCTCGTCCGTTAGCGGGCGCGGCCGGGCGGGTACATGGGGCGGGATGTCGGTGAGCGCGGAAGGGACTCTGCTGGCCGGTCGCTACCGCGTCGTTCGCCCGCTCGGGTCGGGGGGCATGGCGACGGTATTCCTCTGCGAGGACGAGCGGCTTGGCCGGCGCGTCGCCGTCAAGCGGATGCACGCGCACGGCACGGAGGACGTGGCGCGGCGCTTCGTGCGCGAGGCCAAGCTCGGCGCCTCGCTGAACCACCCGAGCGTGGTGTCGGTGTTCGACACCCTGACGGACGAGGAGAGCGTCCTCATCGTCATGGAGTACGTCGAGGGCGAGACCCTGGGCGATGCCGTGAGGCGGGGCCGCGTGGAGCCGGAGCGCGTGCTCGACGTAATCGACGCGGTCGCCGGGGCGCTCGACCACGCGCACCGTCTGGGCGTCGTGCACCGCGACATCAAGCCGGCGAACATCCTGCTGCGGGAGGACGGCGCGGTGAAGCTCGTCGACCTCGGCATCGCCACCGCCGCCGACTCCACCCGCATCACGCGCAGCGGCGTGGTCGTCGGGACGGCCGCGTACATGGCCCCCGAGCAGCTCGACGGTCGGCGGACCGGACCCGCGACCGACGTGTACGCGCTGGCCGCCGTCGCCTTCGAGGCCCTCGGCGGCCGCAAGGCCCGCCTTGGGCGCACCCCGGTGGAGGTCGCGCACCAGGTCGCGAGCGACCCGGCCCCGGACCTGCAGGAGGTCTGGCCGGACGCGCCGCGGGCGGTGGCGGAGCTCGTGAAACGGGCGATGGCCACCCGGCCGGACGAGCGCCCGCAATCGGCCGGCGAGTTCGCCCGCCAGCTTCGCTCCGCGCTAGCGGAGGCGTCCGAGAGGACAGCGGAGACGACGGTCCCCACGCCGACCGCGCCCCCACCGGCCAGATCCCCCGTCGCGCGCACGATGCCGCGCTCCTCGCCGCGCCGCCGGCTGCCCGCCGTCGCCCTGGCGGCCGCCCTGCTCGCGGCTGCGGGCGCGATCGCCATCGTCTCGCTCTCGGGCGGGGGAGGCGAGCAGCCCGCGAGCAAGGGCCGCGCGACGAAGCCCGGCTCCGGCAAGCCCTCGCAGCCGGCGAGCGGCGGGGGCGCCCAGCAGCAGCCCGCCGCGCAGGCGCCGGCTCCGACCGAATCGGCCGGGGCGGGTGGGGCCGTGGAGGGTGGTCGCCTGAACGACCAGGGTTACCGTCTGATCCAGCAGGGCCGCTACGCGGAGGCGGTGCCGGTGCTTCAGCGCGCCGTGCACGCCCTCGGTTCGGCTACAAGCGACCGCCGCTACGCCTACGCCCTCTTCAACCTGGGCTCGGCGCTGCGGCGGGCAGGCCGCCCGCGGGAGGCCGTGCCGATCCTGGAGCGCCGGCTGCGCATCCCGGACCAGACGGAGACCGTCCGCCGGGAGCTCGAAGCGGCCAGGCGCGCGGCGCAAAGCGGCTGACCGGCCGCGTTGTAGGATGCCCGCCCCGTGGACCTGACCCTCTCGCCCAACGAGCAGGCCTTCCGCGACGAACTGCGTGGCTGGCTGGAGGAGAACCATCCAGGCGAGGAACCGACGGAGGAAGACGAGGCCTTCGACTGGCGCCGCGACTGGCAGCGCCAGCTCCACCGGCAGGGCTATGCCGGCCTCTCATGGCCGAAGGAGTACGGCGGCAAGGGCGCCACCCCGATCGAGCAGGCGATCTTCGGCGAGGAGATGACGCGCGCGAAGGCTCCGTCGCCGCTGAACGTGCTCGGGCTCGTGATGGGCGGGCCAGTGGTGATCGCCCACGGGACCGAGGAGCAGAAGAAGCGCTACCTCGAGCCGATCCTGTCCGCCGAGGAGATCTGGTGCCAGGGGTTCTCGGAGCCGGACTCGGGGTCCGATCTGGCATCGCTGAAGACCAAGGCCGTGAAGTCGAACGGCGAGTGGGTCGTGACGGGCCAGAAGGTGTGGACCACCTACGCGCACCGCGCGAAGTGGTGCATGCTCGTGGCGCGCACCGACCCGGACGCGCCCAAGCACAAGGGGCTCACCTACTTCCTGATGGACATGGAGCAGGAAGCCGTTCAGGTGCGACCGCTGCGGCAGATCACCGGTGAGGCGGAGTTCAACGAGCTGTTCATGGAGGAGGCCCGGATCCCCGACGAGAACGTGGTGGGCGGGGTCGGCAACGGCTGGACCGTGGCGATCACCACGCTCATGCACGAGCGCGCGGGCCTGGGCGCCGCGTCGGCCGCCTCGATCAGGACCGGGCTCTCCGAGCTCGTCGACCTGCTGCGCGAGCGCGGCCTGACGGAGGACCCGCTGATCCGCCAGCGCGTCGCGGAGCTCTACATCAACGTCGAGTCGCTGCGTCTGAACGCCTGGCGCGGGCTGACGCAGCAGATGAAGCACGGGCAGCCCGGACCGGAGGGCTCGCTGCCGAAGCTGCAGTGGGCCGACACCAATCAGGCCCTCACCGAGCTCGCCACCGACGTGCTCGGCGACGACGGGCTGCTGCGCGGGACGCCCTGGACCTACCGCCTGCTGCGCTCACGCGCGAACTCGATCGAGGGCGGCACCACGGAGATCCTCAAGAACATCATCGCCGAGCGGGTGCTCGGCCTGCCCAAGCTGAGATGAGCAAGCTCCGATGAACTTCGACTTCTCGGACGACCAGCAGGCGATCAAGCGCACCGCGAAGGAGCTCCTGGGCGAGCGCTTCAAGCCCGAGCGGCTGCGCCAGCTCGCCGAATCCGAGTCGTATGACGACGACACCTGGCGCGAGCTGTCGGAGCTCGGGTGGCCCGGCATCTTCCTGAGCGAGGAGCACGGGGGGCAGGAGCTCGGCGCCGTCGAGCTCGTGATCCTCCTGGAGGAGCTCGGCTACGCCCTGGCGCCCCTGCCCTTCCTCTCGAACGCCGCCGCTGGGCTGATGCTCCAGCAGGCGGGCTCCGACGAGCAGAAGCAGCGCTGGCTCCCCGGCATCGCGTCCGGGGAGGCGCGGGGCACGGTCGGCATCGTCGAGAACGGCGAGCCGGCGCTCGTGCCGGACGCGGACTCGGCGGAGCTGATCGTCCTGGTGGACGGCGACTCCGCCACCCTCGTGGAGGCTTCGAGCGCCGAGATCGAGCCCGTCGAGACGATCGACCTGACGCGCCGCTTCGCACGCGTCCGAGCCGACGGAGGCGAGCCGCTCGCCGGCGACTCGGAGGCGGGCCTCGAGCGGATCCGCGTCGCGCTGGCCGCCGAGATCACGGGCGTGGCCCAGCGCGCGCTCGAGATGGCGGTCGACTACGCGCGCGAGCGCAAGCAGTTCGACCGGCCGATCGGCGCCTACCAGGCCGTTTCTCACCGCTGCGCCGAGATGCTGCTGGAGGTCGAGTCCTCACGCTCGATGAGCTACTACGCGGCCTGGACGGCCGACTCGGAGCCGGAGAGCCTGCCGCTCGCCTCCGCGATGGCCAAGGCATACGCATCCGACGCCGGCTGGCGGGTCGCCACCGCGGCGCTGCAGGTCTTCGGCGGGATCGGCTTCACCTGGGAGCACGATTTGCAGTTCTTTCTCAAGCGCGCCCGCGTGGACGGGCACCTGTACGGCTCGCCGCGTGGCCTTCGCGACCGGGTTGCCGACTTCGTGGGCCTGTCGCGCGAAGCCGCTCCGGCCTAGCGCGACGCGTCAGTCCGGGAAGCTCGGCAGGCCGCTCTCGCCCTCGACGCGCGGGCCGCGACGCTCAGAGCCGTGGGCCAGCTCGCCGAGGCGCGCGATCTCGCGCTCGCCCTCGACGCGCGCCGGGTGATCCGCCGGCAGGCCCGCGATCAGGGTCCGGATCCGATTGCTCAGGTGAGGGGCGAAGTGGGGGGTGGAGGCGCCCATGAGCTGCCGGACGTCCTCGACCGTCGGCTCGCGCGCCAGGCGCTCTGGACGCTCGAATTCGCTCACGGCGAGGAATCTACCCGCGCGGCTCAGGGGGAGTTCGCCTGGACCGGCACCAGCTCGGATATCTGATCCACGCGGGCCTGCTCGCCGAGCGAGACGGCCTTGTCGTCGCCCAGGACCCAGACGCGGTTGTAGACGGCGTCGCGCGGGTCGTCCTCGTAACCGGGCTGCACCGCACGCAGGTACTCGTCGAGCTGCTTCGGGAGCCGCTCTCCGCTGTCCGTCAACAGGAGCGGCGCGTACACCCCGCTGCTCGCAAGGGAGGCGGCGGCCGCGGCCTCCAGCGGACGGCCGGTGTTGGCGAGCGTGAAGTTGTAGCCGGGAACCGATGCGCCCCAGCCGAAGCTGCCGCGCTTGTAGCGGGCGAAGGCGATCGCGTTCTGGACCGGGTTCGGACCCTGGATCCTGTGCACCCTCCCGAGCCGAGCGAGCTGGCGTGCCGCCCGCCGTCCGATCACCGCCTCGGGACCGAGCACATAGATGTTCGGCTTCGAATGTCCGCGCAGTGCCTTGCGGATCGGGTCGGGCACCGAGTCGCGCTTGACGGGAAGCACGCTGTCGCCGCCCCGGGCCGCCCAGGCCGCGCCCGGCAGGGCGAACTCCGACTTCTCTCCGGAGACGACGAGGACGTTCGGGGATGCCTTGCCCCGGGCGGCGGAGAAGAAGCGGTCGATGGCGGCCGCGCGCTCGTACGGGTCCTCGCCGGCGATCACCGCGGTGCGGAAGCCGGACGGCCGCGCCGTGCCCTCGCCGATGCGGATCACCTGGGCGTCCTTGGACAGGTCGGAGCCCTTCGGCTTCAGCCGCTCCAGGGTGTCCTTCGTGACCGGAGGCAGGCTGCCCCCGTCGGCGAGCAGGATCGGGGCGCTAATCGGCGGGCTCGCCAGGACCGAGGCGCTGACCGCGTCCTGCGAGGAGTCCTTGTCGACCAGGATGACCGCAGTCGGGCGGTTGCCCTCTGCGGTCGCCGGGAAGACGGCGCTCGCCACGCCGGCCGCATCGGTCGCCGCGTCGCCGCCGCCGACCCGGATCGTGTTCCGGGTGGCGCTGGCGGGGAAGCCGAGCTTGCTCGCCGCGCTCTTGTCGCTGGACTTGGCGCCGATCTGCGGCTGACCGCCCGAGTCGTCACCGATGTTGCAGCCGCCGACGGCGAGCGCGGCCAGGGCCGCCGCGGCCAATTCCCCAGATCGCTTGAGTCCTCCGGTCACCCCGGCGGCGCACGATAGCTGGCGCTTCGCGGGGCGCGAACAGCCGGCGGGCTGCGCCCGTGCCTGGGGTATGCTCCAGGGTGTTGACTGACTGGTCAATCTAGCGGTCGCACGGCCGGACCGGCTACCACGACATGGACTTCAACCTCAACGACGAGCAGCTCGAGTTCCAGCGTCACTGCCGGGACTTCGCCGAACAGGTCATCCGCCCCGTCGCGGCCCGCCACGACCGCGAGGAGAGCATCCCGTGGGGGGCGATCAAGGCAGCCCGCGAGTGGGGGCTGCACGGGCTCGAGCAGCTCCAGCGGGTCGGCACGGACCGCGACGGGCTCCTGAGCTGCATCTACGCGGAGGAGTTCCACTGGGGCTGTGCGGGCATCGCCCTGGCGATCCAGGCGTCGTCGCTGGCGGCGGCCGGAATCGGTTCATCGGGCACACCCGAGCAGATCGCGCGCTGGCTGCCCGAGTGCTTCGGCGAGGGCGACGAGATCAGGCTGGGCGCGTACGCGGTCACCGAGGCGGGCGCCGGCTCCGACGTGCGCTCGCTGCGCACGACCGCCAAGCTCGAAGGCGACGAGTGGGTCCTGAACGGGACCAAGGTGTTCATCTCGAACGGCGGCATCGCCGACGTGACGGTCGTGGTCGCGACGGTCGATCCCGAGCTCGGCCACCGGGGGCAGGCCTCGTTCGTCGTGCCGAAGGGGACCCCCGGGCTCTCGCAGGGCAAGAAGGAGTCCAAGCTCGGCATCCGGGCCTCGCAGACGGCCGAGGTGGTGCTCGAGGACTGCCGCGTGCCGATGGAGAACCTCCTGGGCGGCCCCGACAAGCTCGAGCGCAAGCTCGAGCGGGCGCGCTCGGGGCAGTCGACCGGGCGCTCGTCCGGCGCCCTCGCGACCTTCGAGATCACCCGGCCGTTCGTCGGTGCCTCCGCGCTCGGGATCGGGCGCGCGGCCTACGAGTGGACGCTCGACTACCTCGAGGACAAGGCCGAGGACGGAGTGCCGATGCTGGAGCAGCAGCGTGTCCAGCAGGTGCTCGCGGATGTCGCAACCGAGCTCGAGGCCTCGCGCCTCCTCGTCTGGAGGGCCGCCTGGATGGGCCGCAATGGCATCCCGATGACCGGCGGCCAGGGCTCGATGTCGAAGCTGAAGGCGGGCGACGTGACGATGTGGGCCACGTCTGCCCTGATGGACCTGGTCGGGCCGTTCGCCCAGACCACCGACTGCCCGCTCGAGAAGTGGTTCCGGGACGCGAAGATCTACCAGATCTTCGAGGGCACGGCCCAGGTGCAGCGCCTGGTCATATCGCGGATGCAGCGCCAGGACCACCAGCGCCGGTTGCGGGAGGCGGTCGAGCTCGTCGAGCAGGCGCCTGGCGCGGCCCCGGGCGATCCGGTCCCGAGCGGGGGCGCCGCGCGGTAGAGCACGGCGCCGGCGCTACGCTCCCTACATGACGGTGCTCGTCGCCGCCGGCGGCGTCCTCGCGCCGCTGCAGCTCGTCTTCCCCGCGGCCGGCGCGCTCCTGTACTACCGCCGCTGCCAGAGGCTCGCGGCCCAGGAAAGGCCGGTGCCCGCCTGGAGGCAGGTCAGCTTCGGCCTGGGCCTCGTAGTGATCGCCGGGGCGATCTCGCCGCCGCTCCACACCCTCGCGGACGAGCTGCTCTGGGCGCACATGGCCCAGCACCTCCTGCTGGCGGACATCGGGGCGCTGCTCGCCGTGCTGGGGCTGACTGGACCGCTCCTGCAGCCGCTCCTGTCGCTCAGGGTCGTCGACCGCCTGCGGGTGCTCGCCCACCCGGGCGTGGCGTTCCCCCTCTGGGCGCTCGACCTCTACGTCTGGCACCTGCCGCCGCTCTACCAGGCCGCGCTCTCGAGCGATCTCGTCCATGCGCTCGAACACGGCGCCTTCTTCCTCTTCGGCGCCAACGTCTGGCTGGCCCTCTTCGGCCCGCTGCCGAAGCCCGAGTGGTTCGGGAACGCCGCCAAGCTCGGCTACATCGTCGGCGTCCGACTGACCTATGCGCTGCTCGGAAACGTCCTGCTCTGGGCTTCGACAGTCTTCTATCCGGACTACGGGCACAGCGAGGCTGCCCGGCACATTGGCGGCCTCAGGGATCAGGGGCTGGCCGGGACGATCATGATGATCGAGGGCAGCATCCTGACGATCCTCCTGTTCGCCTGGCTGTTCATGAAGGCGGCCCGGGAGCAGGAGGAGCGCCAGCAGCTGCTGGAGTACGCCGAGGGCCTGGGCGTGCCGCTGAGCCGCGAGCGCGCGGCCAGGGCGGTGGCGGCGGGACGCGGCGAGGAGCTTCGCGGTCGCCTCGCGCGAGGCATCGGCCAGACGGCGGGCGGCCGGCGCTAGTCTAGGCGGCCCACCGATTCCGAGCACAAGGAGGCGCGGCCATGCCAGGGCTGGCCGGGCGGATGTCGACGGTCATCAAGGCCAAGATCTCGAGGCTCCTCGATCGCAGCGAGGATCCCGGCGAGACGCTCGACTACGGCTACCAGAAGCAGGTGGAGCTGCTGCAGAACGTGAAGAAGGGGATCGCCGACGTGGTGACCTCGAAGAAGCGCCTCCAGATGCAGTCCCAGAAGCTCGAGCAGCAGGTCGTGAAGCTCGACACGCAGGCGCGCCAGGCCCTCGGCCAGAACCGCGAGGACCTCGCCCGCGTGGCGCTGGAGCGGAAGACGGTCTGCCAGACCGAGCTCCAGTCGCTCGACCAGCAGGTCACGGAGCTCGAGCACCAGCAGGAGCAACTGACCGAGAACGAGCAGCAGCTGCGCCAGAAGATCGAGACCTTCCGCACGAAGAAGGAAGTCATCAAGGCCCAGTACTCGGCGGCGGAAGCGCAGGTGAAGATCGGCGAGGCTGCGCACGGCGTCGGGGAGGAGATGGCCGACCTTGGGCTGGCCATCCAGCGCGCCGAGGACAAGACAGAGACGATGCGCGCCCGCGCGGCCGCCGTCGACGAGCTCGAAAAGGCGGGTACGTTCGAGGACATCACACAGCTGGGGCCGGGCCAGGACGACCTCGACAAGCAGCTGCGCGAGCTCAGCTCGGGACAGCAGGTGGACGACGAGCTCTCGAAGATGAAGGCCGAGCTCGGTTCCGGAGACAACGCGCCGGCGCTCGGAGAGGGCGAGAAGGACGCCAAGGGATGATCGTCCGGATCTCGGGCGAGGGCCAGTTCCGCCTGCCGGATGACCACGCCGACCGGCTCGCCGAGCTGGACAACCGCGCCGTGAGCGCCGTCGAGGAAGGTGATGAGACCGGCTTCCGCGAGCTCTGGTCGCAGATGCTCGAGCTGGTCGAGGCCGACGGCCAGCGGCTGGCGCCTGACGAGCTCTCCGAGTCCGACGTGATCCTGCCCCCGCGCGACATCAGCTTCGAGGAGGCGAAGGGCGAGTTCAGCGGAGAGGGCCTGATCCCCGACTGAGCGCACGGGATCCGTTCAGGTTCCCATCGCCAGCCAGAGTCAAAGTCGTGCGGCCGTTTTCTTCTCCGTCCGAGCCTGGTCTCATGCAGGCACCTGTCCGGCGATCAACTGCGAATAAGCAGGGAAAAACAGGGCCGTAGGGAAGGGGCCCTGGTCGTCGGAAAAGAGGCCAAAGGAGGTTGGAGAATGCCGCAGCAGCGGCTCGTACAGAATGGCAACGGGACCCTCCTTGCAGCCACTGTCGAGGCGCTGGCCGGGACGCTGGGCCTCCGCGACGAGGGAACCGGCAGTCACTGCGACCGCGTGACCGAGCTCGCGTCCCGGCTCGGCCGCCGGCTGGGGCTGTCGGATGCGGCCCTCGACAATCTCGTCAACGCCGCGCGCGTGCATGACATCGGCAAGGTCGGCGTGCCCGACTCGGTCCTGCGCAAGCCGGACTCGCTTCTCCCCGCCGAGTGGAAGCTCATGACCGGGCACTGCGCCTGGGGGGCAGAGCTCCTTGGAAGGATCCCCGGCCTGGAACGGGTGGGCCTGATCGTCCGCCACCATCACGAGCGATTCAACGGCAGCGGCTATCCGGATGGCCTCGCGGGCGAGGACATCCCGCTCGAGAGCCGCCTCCTCGCCGTGGCGGACGCGTACGTCGCGATGACCGAGGCGCGGCCGTACCGCCCGCGGCTCGCCCAGGACCAGGTCGCGGGCGAGCTCGCGCGCGGCTCCGGCAGCAAGTTCGACCCCGCCCTCGTGGACGCCCTGTGGCTGGAGCTCGAGTCGCGCGAGCTCGTGCCGAGCGCCTAGAGCGGTATCTCCCAGAGCGGGAACCAGCGGGCGACGTCGTCCTCGAAGGGCAGCTCGGGGCCGATCTGCGCCTTCAGCTGCAGCTCTCGCTCGGAGTCGCGCGCCTTCTCTCCCGCGGCCGGCACGAACGGGTAGAAGGCGCCTCGCTTGAAGTTGTAGATCAGGTAGAGCGTCCGCCCCTTTTCCTCGAAGGCGAACACGCAGCAGAGCAGGCGGTCGCCGTAGCCGCCGGCCTGGAGCTGGGTCGAGACCGTGTTCAGCGCCACGACCAGATCCTCGAAGTCGGTGTCCCGCAGGATCAGCCAGCGAAAGCCGAACTCGTCGTCGGCCGAGTCGACCTTCGTGCCTGTCTCCGCGGCGGTCCCGCGCAGGAGCTCCTCCGTCTCGGAGACGATGGCGCCGAAGTCCGCGGTGGCGAGCGGCTGGAAGACGATGCCCGCCACGTTGCGGCCCGCGATGCCGAGGCCGGTCTGGAGCGTGATGTATGCGGTGCTCATCGCGAACAGCCGGTCGGCGGCGGGGGCCTTCAGCTTGCGGCGCCCGCCCAGCAGCGCGTCGAGGAGGCCCACTAGGCGGCTACTGCGCCGCGCTGGAGCTGCGCCTCGAGCTGCTGCAGCTGCTCGATCCGTTTCTCCATCGGCGGGTGCGTGGCGAACAGCGTCTGCACCGCGCCCTTGACGCTCGTCGGCACGATGAAGAACGCGTTCATGCGCTCGGCCTGCCGCAGGTCCTGGGTCGGCACCGCGTCCATGGCGCCGGAGATCTTGACCAGCGCCGAGGCGAGCGCGCTCGGCCGGCCGGTGATGAGGGCGGCCCCGCGGTCGGCGGCGAACTCCCGGTAGCGCGAGAGCGCGAGCATCAGGAAGAAGGACAGGATGTAGACGAGGAAGGAGACCAGCAGCACCACGATGAAGGCCGGCGCCCCGTCGTCGTCGTCACCGCCGAAGCCGCCCCCGAAGAAGAAGCCGAACTGCATGATCATCGAGGCGACGCTGGCGAAGAAGCTGGCGATGGTCATGATCAGCACGTCGCGGTTGCGGACGTGGGTCAGCTCGTGGGCCAGCACACCCTCGAGCTCCTGCGGGGCCAGCACATTCATGATCCCGGTGGTCGCGCAGACGACCGCCTGCTTCGGCGAGCGGCCCATGGCGAAGGCGTTCGGGACGTCGGTGTCCGCGACCGCCACGCGCGGCTTCGGCAGGTCCGCCTGTATGCAGAGGCGCTCGATCATGGCGTGGAGGCCCGGCGCCTCCTCCGGCGAGACCTCCTTGGCGCCCATCGCGGCCAGGGCGAGCTTGTCGGACAGGAACAGCTGGCCGAGCGACAGCGCGGCCATGACGACGATGATCATCACGAAGCCCGCGCCCGCCGCGATCAGGACGCCCACGAGCAGCACGTACAGCGCGCCGAGCAGGAACAGCGTCAGCAGCATCCGCGCCTGCAGCCCGCGGTCGCGCCTGAAGACCGTTCTCTGCGCCGTCATGGCGTCAACTCTAGCTACGCGGAGCGGCCGCTTCGCCGGCGTCGGACGCCTTCGGCGGCGGCTAGTCTGCGGCCGGGATGCAGCCGGAGATCCACCTCGGCCCGCTGACGCTGCAGACGTTCGGGATCTGCTTCGCCGCCGCCTTCGCCGGGGCGGGGCTCGTCGCGGGCAGGCGGCTCCGGGAGCTCGGCAAGCCGGGCGACTGGGCCTACGAGATGGCCTTCGCGGCGCTGGTCGGAGGCGTCGTCGGAGCGCGCCTGGACTACGTGGTCCAGAACTGGGACAAGGTCTCGGGCGATCCGGCCGGCAACGTGTTCTCGGGCTCGGGGCTCGTCTTCTACGGCGGCGTGCTCGGGGGAGCGGCCGGGGTGCTCCTGTGGGCCGCTCGGCGCCACTGGCTCTCACTGCAGGTCCTGGACGTCGCGACGGTGCCGCTGGCGCTCGGCTACGCCATCGGCCGTGTCGGCTGTCAGGTCTCGGGAGACGGGGACTACGGCGTCTCATCGGGACTGCCGTGGGCCATGCCGTACGCCCACGGGACGGTGCGAACGACGCACGACGTCCACCCGACGCCAATCTACGAGACGCTCGCGATCGGGCTCGTGACCTTGCTCCTGTGGCGGTTGCGCGACCGCTTCCGCCCCGGTGTGCTGTTTGCGCTCTACCTGCTGCTGTCGGGCAGCGAGCGGCTGCTGGTCGAGTTCATCAGGCGAAACGACGAGGTGGCCGCGGGGCTCACCCTGCCGCAGCTCATCAGCCTGGCCTTGATGGCGGCGGGGGCCGCCCTCATCCTCAGGCTGGGCCGGGCGCCCCGCGCCGCCGCCCACTGAGCGGCAGGACGGCCGCCCCGCACAAGGCCAGGGCCACCGCGCCGCCGGCGGCCACGTCGAGGTGGAAGGAGACGTAGATGCCGACCACGCCGGCCCCGGCGCCCACGGCGGCGGCGAGGCCGATCGCGCGAGCGGGCGAGGAGGCGTGGCGCGCGGCGACGGCGGGCGCCGCGAGCACGGCCAGGGCCAGCAGGCTTCCGAGCCCCCGTGCCGCCACCGCGACCGAAGCGGCGAGCAGCACCAGCAACGCCAGGCGGACCAGTGTCGGCCTCATCCCTAGCGCGCTCGCCCCGGCCGGATCGAAGACCGTCGCGCAGAGCGGGCGGTGAAGCACCGCGAGCGCCGCGCCGCCGCCGATCGCGAGTGCCGCGGCGGCGATCAGATCGCCGCCGCTCGCGGCCAGCGGGTCGCCGAACAGGAGCTCCTCCAGGCGGGGCGGCGCGTCCGGCGCGAGCGCCAGCAGCGCGCCCAGCCCGAGCAGGCCGGCGACGGCGACTCCGGTGCCGGTCTCGGGCCCGATGCGCTCGTCGCGCCCGCACACCGCGATCGCGGCCGCCGCGACCGCGGCGCCGCCGGCCGCGCCGGCCATCAGCGGCAGGCTCACGAGCGCCGCCACCACCAGGCCGGGGAGCAGCCCGTGGGCGAGCGATTCCGCGCCGTAGGTGAGCCGCTCGCGCGCCGCCCAGAAGCCCACCGGGCCGCCGATCGCGCCGAGCAGCACGACCTCGATCAGGGCTGACCGCGCGATGTCCGAACCCCAAGGGTCGACCAGAAGGTGAAGGAAGGCCATCAGTGGTGGTGGTGCTGGACCGTCACCGCCCGAGTGGGGCCGCCTTCCTCCAGCACGATCAGCTCGCTGCCGTAGGTGGTCTCGAGGACGGACCGATCGAGGACCTCGCGCGGTGGGCCGAAGGCGACCTGGCGGCGGTTCAGGCACAGCACCAGGTCGAAGCGGCGTGCGCTGTCCACGTCGTGCGTAGACACGAGCACGGTGCGTCCTTCCGCCCTCAGCTCGCCGAACAGGGCGGAGATCCTGTCCGCGCTCGTCGGGTCGACGCCGGCGAGCGGCTCGTCGAGCAGGAGTACCGGGGCCTCCTGCACGAGCGCCCGTGCCAGCAGGGCCCGCTGGCGCTGGCCGCCGGAGAGCGCCCCGAAGCGCGTGCGGGCCTCGGCTCCCAGGCCCAGGCGCTCGAGGGCGCGCTGCGCCGCCTGACGCTCCTTGCGTCGGGCCGGAAGCCACCAGCGTCCTGTCGGCAGCGAGCCCATCAGGGCGACGTCGAGGGTGCTGATCGGGAAGTCGAGCCGGGTGCGCTCCGTCTGGGCGACGTACGCGGGTCGTCCCTCCACCGCGGCCTCCCCCGCGATGGGCGGGAGCTCGCCGACGAGCGCGCGGAAGAGGGTCGTCTTGCCGCCGCCGTTGGGTCCCAGGACGCAGAGGGTCCGTCCCTCGGGGACCTCGAAGCTCAGCTCGCGTACCGCGGGGCGTCCGTCATAGCCGGCGGCGAGCGCGGCGGTGCGGACGGCGGCGCTCACCGTGCGGCGGTCGTCAGGGACGCGGCCAGGAAGGTCGCGCTTCCGAGTACCGCGATCGCCGGGCCCGGCGGTGCGTCGAGCCAGTACGCCAGGTAAAGGCCGGCCAGTCCCTCGAGCGCGGCTATCGCGACTCCCCAGGCGAGCATCGCGGGAACGCTCTTCGCGAGCAGCCGAGCCGTGGCGGCGGGCACCACGAGGAAGGCCGACACGAGCAGGGCTCCGACCGCCGGAATCGTGGCCACGGCGGCGGTCGCCGTCAACGCGAGCAGCAGCAGATCGGGAGCGACCGCGGGAATCCGGAGGGCCGGCGCGCCCGCGGGGTCGAAGGCCGCCGCCGTCCACACCCGGCCCAGCAGGAGGGTCCCCGCGAGAGCCAGGACCAACGCGGCGGCCGACAGCGCGACATCACCCGCCGACAGCCCGAGCAGCGTCCCGAAGAGGAGGCGGTCCACCGAGGCGCTCGAGTGAAAGACGTCGCTCGCCAGAACGATGCCGGTCGCGAGCGCGGCGACCAGGAGCAGGGCAACGGCGGTGTCCCCCGGAGCCCGACCCGAGCTGCGCGCCCGTTCCACGCCGCCTGCGTATCCCAGAGCCACCGCCAGGCCGGCGATCAGGGGGCTGACGCCGGACGCGTCCGCCGCCACCAGTCCGGGGAAGGTGACCGACCCCGTCGCGTGCGCGAAGAACGCCAGGCGCCGCAGGACGATCCAGGTGCCGATCAGCCCGCCGGTGGCCGCGAGCAAGCCTAGCTCGAAGAGCGCGGTGCGCAGGAACGGCAGCTCGACCAGATCGAGCGGCGAAGGAAACGCGCTCATTGCGGAAAGCGTAATCGAGAATCGTTCTCGTTTAGGCCAACGTGCGCGATTCCGGGGGGATGGTGCCCTACGATCCGCAATCTCCCCGGGACGGGATGGGCCGCCTTGCCGCCGCGGCCCCGTTCCTCAAGGATCGAGTTTGAGCTATAGCAAGGGTCTCATTGCCGCCATGGCCGCCTTCGGGACGGTCCTCGCGAGCGCGCTCGGCGCGGTCGTGCTGCTGAACGGGTCCGTGCGCTTCGACGACTGGCCCACTCCGCCGCGCGGCGGCGAGTCGAAGGCGCGCACGCCGCAGCAGGTACGGCGCATCAGCCCCTCCGCGCTCGCAGGCCTGGGCGCGACGAAGCCGAGCGCGGCGTCGCGCGAGGCGCGGGGACGCCGGCCACCCACCGCGAGGACCCGCGGCGTCCGTCGGCTCGTGCCGCCGAGCGCCAGTCCCCGCCAGCTGGCGCAGCGGCTGACCCAGCCGGGTGGACCCGGCGGCGGGAAGCCCACGGGGCCCACCCCGCCGCCGACGGCGGCGCCCAAGCCCAAGCCCAAGCCGAAGCCCGGTCCCGCCGTCCCGACTCCGCCCACCGCGGTCGTGGAGCTGCCCCCGCTGCCCGCCCCGGTCGCCAAGACCGAGCCCCCGGGAGGGGCCCCCGTCACCGAGCCGGAGCCGGAGCCTGTCGAGGCGCCCGCGGTCGAGCCGCCAGACGACATGGTCGAGCCCCCGGGACTGCTGCCGCCGGTGTTCCCGTCTCCCGAGCAGCCCGCCGATGGCGATGGCGAGGGGAACGGCAAGAAGCCCAGGCACAGGGACAAGATCAAGCACAGGCGTGCGCGTGGACACAGGCGCGCCTCGAAGCGCGTCCGCGGGCGGTCGGGCCGGGCACCGCGTGGGGAGGGGCCCGCGCGGCACGCGCCTTCGCGCGGCCGGCACCTGGGATGGGCCCGGGGGCGCCGCCATCGCGGGGGCTCGCCGGCCCGACGCCACCACAGCCCGGCGCGCAGGCCGTCTGGCCGGCCGCGCGGGCGTCACCTGGGATGGACGCGCGGGCGTCATCTCGGCTGGACGCGCGGCCGCTACCGCGGCTTCAAGTGGCGCCTTCGCTGGCGCGATTAGGGAAACTCCGCCCGAGCACTCGACTCGGGGGCCAAGAAGTGGTACCCATGTCGATGGCTAAGGGTTTCGGCCGCAGCTGCCGATACCTGGAACAGGACCACCCCGTCCACCCAGTGAAAGCCTCCAGGGCCTACATCGCGAGCCTGGGCACGACCGGCCTGCTGGTCGGCTCGTCACTGCTCCTCTTGTTCGTCGTCAGCGCGATCGTCGCTTTTCGAGGCTGGCCCGGCGGCGGCCCCGGCGGGGACCTCGGCAAGCTCTCGCTGAGCGATTCCACTCCGTCGGCTCGACTCGTCGGACCGGCTCGCGTCGCCTCGGACGTCGCCCCGGCGGCGGCCGCGGTGGGCGCCGTGCCGGCCGCGAGCCCGACCGCCGGCGGAAGCGCCCCAGGCGCCGGCGGCGGTGGGAACACCCCGGCTCAGGCTCCCGGCGGTGGAGGCGGGGGAGGCGGAGGCACGCCGAGCGGCGGCGGTGGTGGCGGCGCGCCCGGCGACGGCCCCGGCGGCCCCGGTCCCGGCTCGAACGACCCCAGCCCCACGCAGCAGGTCGGCAATACGGTGGATGACACCACGAGCGGCGCCGGGGATTCCGCGGGCAACGTCGATCCAAGCCTCGACAAGACCGTGACCGACACCGGCAGCTCGCTGTCGAGCATCGTTCGCGGCCTGCCGGTTCCTTAGCTCACTCGCCTGGCGCTCGCACCGCCCGCGCCGCGTCCGCGATGAAGCGGCGCGAGATCGACTGGATCTCCAGGTCGTGCTGAAGGGAGCGGTGGTGCCCGCCGGGCAGGACCAGCAGGCGCTTGGGCTCGTGGGCGGCCGCGAACAGCTCCTCGCTGGCCGTGTACGGAATCTGCTCGTCCCCCCGGGCGTGGAGCAGGAGCAGAGCAGTCTCGGGTCCCAGCCGTGTCACGGACTCGTAGAGGTCGAGCGACTCGAGCCACGGCTCGAGCGCCTCGCGGTCGGCATCGAAGCCCTGCAGCTCCTCCGAGCGGAGCGCACGCACCAGCAGGTCCTCGGGCGCCGGGCAGATGGCGACGACGGCGCACAGCGAGGGATCGCGCGCCGCGGCCTGGATCACGCAGAACCCGCCCAGGCTCGATCCTCGCAGGGCGACGCTGGGCGCGTACGAGCGCATCAGCTCGCACATCGCCAGCACGTCGTCGATCGCTCCCGGCCCGAAGACGCCCTCGGAGCGACCGTGGCCCCGGGCGTCGTAGGCCAGCGCCGCCATGCCGCCGTCGCGGCACATGCGCGCGAAGTCGAAGTGCGACTCCTTCGCGGAGCCAGCGCCGTGGAGAATGACCACGCCGACGTCGGGCCCGCGCTGCGGCTCGTCCCCGTCCGCGGGCAGGAACAGGGCGTATGCGAGGCCGTCGTGCGTGCCGAGCTCCGGCTGAGGCGGCGGGGCGTGCTTCATAATCGCCCGCGATCATGGCATCACCCGAGCAAACCGCGACGATCTCGCACGTCTACCCGCTCGGCTCGCGGCTGAACGAGCGCGGCCGCGTGGAGGTGGGCGGTTGCGACCTGGTCGAGCTCGCGCGCGAGTTCGGGACGCCTGCGTACGTTTACGCGGAAGACGACATGCGCTCGCGCGCCCGCGCGTACATGGAGGCCTTCCGAGCGCGTACGGAGCACTTCGAGGTCGTCTACGCGAGCAAGGCGTTCCCGTGCACCGCCGCCTACCGGCTGATGGCCGAGGAGGGCCTGTCCTGTGACGTGGCCTCGGGAGGCGAGCTGCACCTGGCCCTCTCGGGGGGCTACGACCCCGGCCGGCTCTACCTGCACGGGAACAACAAGTCGGAGGGGGAGCTCGCCTCCGCGATCGAGCGGGGCGTCGGCCACATCGTGCTCGACTCGTTCGACGAGATCGCGCGGCTCGAGCGGCTGGGGCCGAACCTCGACCAGAGGGTGATGCTTCGGGTCAGGCCCGGGATCAAGCCCACCACCCACTCCTACATCCAGACCGGCCAGGAGGACTCCAAGTTCGGGTTCGCGCCCGCCGACGTCGAGATGGCCGCCGAGCGCTGCGCCGCCGCCGGGCTGGACCTGCGGGGGCTGCACGCGCACATCGGGTCGCAGGTGTTCGAGCTGGAGGCCTACGAGAAGCTGGCCGAGGTCCTTCGCGGGATGGGAAGCTGGCCGCTGCTGAACCTGGGCGGCGGCCTGGGGATCGCCTACACGGCCGAGGACGAGCCGCCATCGATCGAGGACTACGCCGACGCGCTCCTGCGCGGCGCCCCGGAGGGGGCCTGCGTCCTGTGCGAGCCGGGGCGCTCGCTTGTGGGGAACGCCGGGGTCACGATCTACACGGTGGGGACGGTCAAGCGCATCCCGTCGGTGCGGACCTACGTGGCGGTCGACGGCGGCATGTCGGACAACCTGCGGCCGATGCTCTACGGGGCCCGCTACGAGGCGGAGGTCGCGGACCGGCTGGGGGGCGCGGACCTCTGCACGATCGCCGGGAAGCACTGCGAGTCGGGCGACATCCTGGTTCGCGACGTGCTGCTGGACGATCCAAGGCCCGGCGACGTCCTGGTCGTCCCGGCCACCGGCGCCTACGGCCACGCGATGGCGAACAACTACAACGCCCTGCCGCGACCGCCCGTCATCTTCTGCAGGGACGGCGACGCGCGCCTAGTGGTGCGGCGCGAGCGCTACGAGGACCTGACCGCCCGTGACGCCTGACGAGCGGCCCTTCAGGGTCGGGCTGCTCGGGCACGGCACCGTCGGCTCGGCGTTCCGGGAGCTGCTCGAGAGCAGGGCCGGGGCGATCCAGGCCGAGATCGGGCTGCGACCGCAGGTGACGGGGGTCCTGACCCGGAGCTCCGGCGACTTCGGGCAGATCCTGGAGGACAGCGACCTGATCGTCGAGCTGATCGGCGGCACCGAGCCGGCGCGCGACTACGTCCTGCGCGCGATGTCGGCCGGCCGCCACGTGGTGACGGCCAACAAGCAGCTGCTGTCCCAGTTCGGCGAGGAGCTCTTCTCCGCCGCGCGCGAGAACCGGGTGCAGCTCCGCTTCGAGGCCGCGGTGGCGGGTGTCGTGCCTGCCATCCGGGTGATGTCGGAGACGCTCGCGGCCGCGCACATCGAACGCGTCCACGGGATCGTGAACGGCACGACCAACTACATCCTCACCCAGATGACCCGGACCGGGGCGACCTACGAGGAGGCGCTCCGCGAGGCGCAGGAGCTCGGCTATGCCGAGGCCGACCCGACCGAGGACGTGACCGGCAGGGACGCCGCCGCCAAGATGGCCATCCTGGCGCGGCTGGCCTTCAACTCGCCCGTCCATCTCGACGAGGTGAGCTTCGAAGGGATCGAGCGCCTCACGCCGGACGACATCGCCTACGCGAAAGAGCTCGGCCTGTCGCTCAAGCTGGTCGGTTCCGCGGAGCGCACGGAGGGGGGCATCGCCGTGCACGTCTACCCGGCGTTCCTGTACGGCGGGCACCCGCTGGCGAGCGTCGACGGCGCATTCAACGCCGTGACGGTGGAGTCGCTGGCGATCACCGAGATAACACTCTCGGGACCGGGCGCCG
Source organism: Thermoleophilaceae bacterium (assembly GCA_046262995.1). Classification (GTDB taxonomy): domain Bacteria; phylum Actinomycetota; class Thermoleophilia; order Solirubrobacterales; family Thermoleophilaceae; genus JBHELQ01. Next base: position 90,194 of record JBHELQ010000064.1, on the reverse strand, counting down.
GCGGACCGCAGACCGCGTCCGCGGTGCTGGGCGACCTGGTCTCGGCGATGATCCCCCCGCCGTCGCTGCCGGCGCCGCCGGAGGAGCAGCCGATCGTGACCGACGTGGAGTTCTCCTTCTACCTCCATCTCGAGGTGGCGGACCGCCCGGGCGTGCTCGCGCAGGTCGCGGAGATCCTGGGGTTGCAGGGCGTCTCGATCAGGTCGGTCGTCCAGCACGGCCTCGGCGACGACGCGCGGCTCGTGATGGTCATGCATCCCGTGCTCGAGTCGAAGTTCCGCGCGGCCATCGAGCTGATCGGCGGGCTCGAGTTCGTGCGCTCCGCGCCACGAGTCGTGCGCGTCATCGAGGAGGTCTTCGAATAGCCGCCGCTCCCGAGTCCCCGGTCCCGCGGGGGGTCTGGCGCTACCGCGACCGGCTTCCGGTCGAACCGCTCGTGACCCTCGGCGAGGGCGACACGCCGCTCGTGCCGGCGCCCCACCTGTCTGAGCTGAGCGGCTGCGAGGTGTGGCTGAAGCTCGAGGGCGCGAACCCCACGGGCTCCTTCAAGGACCGGGGCATGACCGTCGCCGTCTCGGCTGCCGTCCGCGACGGGGCGGAGGCCGTGCTGTGCGCCTCGACCGGGAACACGGCGGCGAGCGCCGCCGCCTACGCCGCCCGCGCCGGGCTGCGGGGCGCGGTGATCGTGCCGGAGGGCAAGATCGCGACGGGCAAGCTGGCGCAGGCGCTTATGCACGGCGCGCGCGTGATCGCCCTGCGCGGCAACTTCGACCAGGCGCTGGAGCTCGTGCTCGAGCTCGTGGAGCGCCACCCCATCGCTCTCGTCAACTCGATCAGCGACTTCCGTATCGAGGGGCAGAAGACAGGTGCGCTCGAGGTGGAGGAGCAGCTCGGGGGCGCGCCCGACGTGCTCTGCATCCCGGTGGGGAACGCCGGCAACGTGACCTCATGGTGCCGGGGCTTCCGGGAAGCGGGCTCCGTTCCCCGGCTGCACGGCTACCAGGCGGAGGGTGCGGCGCCGCTCGTGCGCGGCGAGCCAGTCGAGCAACCGGAGACGGTGGCCTCGGCGATCCGGATCGGCAACCCGGCCCGCTGGTCTGACGCCATGGAGGCCTTCTCCGCGTCGGGCGGGGAGGTGCGAGCCGTCTCTGACGCCGAGATCCTGGATGCGTACACGTTGCTCGGCGCGCGCGAAGGGGTGCTCTGCGAGCCCGCGTCGGCGGCCGCGGTGGCGGGTCTCCTGCGCTATGGGGCCGAGGGGCGCGTCGTCTGCGTCCTGACCGGGCACGGGCTGAAGGACCCCCAGACGGCGATGGAGCGAGCGGCGCCCGTCGTGCCCTGCGAGCCGGACCTGGCCGCCGTCGAGCAGGCCGTCCTCGGATGAGGCGCCGCCGGGTCGTGCGGGTGCCGGCCTCGAGCGCGAACCTCGGTCCTGGCTACGACTCGCTCGCGGCGGCCCTGTCGCCGATGCTCGAGCTGTCGGTCGAGGAGACCGGGGAGTTCTTCGTCCACTGCGAGGTGCCCGGCGTGCCGAGCGACCGTTCGAACCTGTGCGTGCGCGCCTTCGAGGCGCTCAAGCCGGCCGACGACCTGGCGTTCCAGATCCGCTCCGAGATCCCGCCGGCGGCAGGGCTTGGCTCGAGCGCCGCCGCCATTGTGGCCGGGCTCTGCGCCGCGGACCACATGTACGAGCTGGACGCGCCGTTGTTCGGGCTGGCGCGCGAGCTGGAAGGACATCCGGACAACGTGGCCGCGGCCCTTTACGGCGGCTTCGTCATCTGCGCCGGCGAGGAGCCCACGCGCTTCGACCCGCCGCCGGGCCTGGAGGCGGTGCTGGCCCTGCCGCCAGAGCAGATCGATACGGGCGAGGCGCGGGCGGCCATGCCGGAGCAGGTGCCGCTCGGCGACGCGGTGCACAACGCGGCGCATGCCGCCCAGCTCGTGCTCGGCCTGGCGCGCGACGACTTCTCGCTGATCGGGGCCGGGCTGCGCGACCGGCTGCACCAGACGCGTCGCCGACACCTGTATCCCCGTTCGATGGAGCTGCTGGAGCGGGCTGAGCAGCTCGGTGCCGTGGGAGCGACGATCTCCGGCGCCGGTCCCACGGTCCTCTTCTGGTGCCACTGGCAGCAGACCGGCAACCTGATGGAGGCCCTGCGCGGCGAGGCCCCGGACTGCGACGTGCGCCGTGTCCAGTTCGTGCCCGGCGGGGCCGACGTGCGCGCGCTCTAGGAGGTCACCTGAAGTAGCGGTCGCGCCCGCGCCCGCCGAACAGGCGGTCGCGGCCGGGACCCCCACGCAGCCGGTCGCGACCCCTCCCGCCGTAGAGACGGTCGCGCCCCCTGCCTCCCGCGAGGCGGTCGTTGCCGGAGCCTCCGAACATGCGGTCGTTGCCGGAGCCGCCGACCATGCGGTCGTTTCCCGCGCCTCCGACCATGCGATCCCTGCCGGCCCCGCCCAGCATGCGGTCGCGGCTGCCGTTGCCTCGCATGCGGTCGGCGCCGGACCCGCCCGCCACCCGGTCGCGCCCCGGGCCTCCACCGAGACGGTCGCGCCCCGCGCCACCCGCGAGTCGGTCGCGCCCCGAGCCGCCGTAGGCTCGGTCGCGTCCGCTCTGCCCGAAGGCGCGGTCACGACCGCTGCGGCCGTAGAGGCGGTCGCGCCCCGTGCCGCCGTACAGGCGGTCGTTCCCCGAGTCGCCGCTGATGCGGTCGTTGCCGGCCTGTCCGTAGACGCGGTCGTTGCCCGATCCGCAGCGAACGATGTCGTCGCCGCCACCGGCGTACACCACGTCGTTGCCGGCGCCGCAGAGGATGATGTCGGGGCCCGGCGTCCCCTGGATCACGTCATTGCCGGCAGTGCCGCGGATCACCTTCGTGCGCGGATCGTCGACGAGCAGCTCGACGTTGCGATCCTGGACCGTGCCCTCGTGCCCATGCAGTCCCTGCGGGTCGTTCCAGGACATGTTGCGGGCGATCGACGCCAGGGTCTCGTCGCTGAAGCCCGACGCCGAGCTGTTGCTCGCTGGGATGCCGATCGCCGAGCCGTGGTCGAGGGTCGTGCCGAAGATGGACAGGGTGCCGTCATGGTTGTCCATCAGCTCGACCAGGCGGTGCTGCTGGGGCCAGTCCGCCGTAGCCGAGGTCGTGATCTCCCACCAGTTGCCTCCCGAGGGGCAGCCCGTCGGCTGACCGCAGGCGAGCACCTTGTTCTCATGCGTGTGGCCCGCCACGTAGGCGACCACGCGATGGTGGGAGCTGAGCAGCTGCACGAGGTCGGCGCCCACGTGAAGCGGTTGCGAGTTGCGCGGGTCGCGGTCGCAGCCCGGATTCTCGTCATGCCCATGAGCGTCGTTGGCGCTGCAGGGGCTTGCCTCCTCGTCGGGCACGTGGGCGGTCAGGCTGCGGATGGGGTGGTGGCCGATCACCACGATCAGCTTGCCGGCGCGCTCCGCGTCGACGATCTGCCGCTGCAGCCACTGCCATTGCGGATCGTCGATGTTGCCGCTGCTCGAGTCGCCCGCCACGCCACCCTCGCTCACGGTGTCGATGTTGATGAACCGGAGCCCCGGCTTCGGGTCCCAGGCGTAGTAGGTGGCGACTCCGTGCGAAGCGCTCTGCTCGGCGGGATCGACGAGCTTGAAGCCGTGGCCGTTGGCCTGGATGCCGCCCTCGTAGATCTGCTTGAGCTGAATCCGGTCGACGAACTGGCGCTGGACGTCCGGCGGCACGAAGAACCCGGTCGTCGTGGTGATGATCGGGCTCGCGGGCGGGCCGTCGCCGCTCGGCGGCAGGCCCGCGGGAACCGGGCCGAAGGGCTTGAAGCATCCGATCGCGCGGTCCTCGAAGGCCTTGATCGCCTGCTCGTTCCCCTGCACCAGGCCGTCGTGGTTGCCGTTCGTCGCGTAGGTGGGGACCGGCTGGGAGCCCCGCCGCAGGCCCACGGGAATGAACGGCTTCTGAGCCCTGTCCATGAGACCCGTGTACTTCGGCCAGCCGCTCCACTTCGAGCCCTGTGGGTTGTTCGGGTCGTAGAAGTCCTGGTCCACGAAGTAGTCGCCGTAGTCCTGGACGCCGGTGTACTTCGCGGCCTCCGCGGCCACCCCGCCGGCTCCCGGCCACTTGGCCTGTAGCGCCGCCTCCTCGGCGGGGGTGCAGGTGGTCCCCGGGTAGTGGCCCATCGCATCGGGACCGACACCGCTGTTCGGGTCCAGGACCTGGCCGCCCTCGACCAGCTCGCGCACCCAGATGGTCTCGTTCCGCTCCTGGTTGTCCGACTGATCTCCAGTCAGGAGGCCGAGGTCCATGCGCGCCCGGCGACCGCCCGCCTGCGTCACCGGGCTGGCCCCGGTGAAGCGGTTGAGCTGCCTGAACGACCAGTCGATCGCCCAGGGCTGCATGGCCTCGTAGGGGCGCCACGCGGCCTGAGTGGCCTCGTTCGTGGGGGGGTCGAGGAACTCGACACGCGCGGGAGACTCCTCGTCGGCGAGCTGGAAGTCCGTGAGCTGGGCGAAATACGTGAGCGAGCTCCGCCGGCCGCCGCGGCCGGCGAGCTGATTGGCGGTCCCCAGCCTGCGCACCACGCGGGGGGAGCCCGGTCCGAGGGTGAGCGGGACGAAGCCCGAGCCCGGAGCGGGAACGATCGTGTGGCTCTCCGTGGTCTCGCCCGCCGGGTAGCCGTAGGAGGCTGCCGCCGCTCCGCCGGCCAGGGCGGTCGCCGTGACGACCGCCGCGAGCGCTGCCCGGGTGCGGCGGGTGAATCGCATCGTCATCCGGACGAGTGCCGGACGGGGCCACGCTAGCAGCGCATTACCGCCCCGGCGACCCTTTGCGTCAGGCCCGGGACAGCTCCGGCTGGCGCTCCGCCCAGGGCCGCTCCGCTTCGAGCTGTGCCGACAATGACAGCAGCAGGCCCTCGCCCGCCGGCGGGCCGACGAGCTGGATTCCCAGCGGCAGGCCGTCGTCCCCGTGGGAGAGCGGCAGCGAGATTGCGGGCTGGCCCGTGACGTTGAAGATCGCCGTGAACGGCGTGAACTGGCCCGAGCGACGGAAGTCCGCCCACGGGTCGTCACTGCACGAGTCGATCTCCCCCAACGGGACGGGGCGCTCCGCCAGCGCCGGCGTCAGCAGCACGTCGCAGTCCGCCCAGAGCGCGATCAGCTGGCGACTGACTCCCTCGAGCTGGAGCTTCGCCAGCACGTAGTCGATCCCGCCGTACTCCCGCACCCCGTTCCAGACGGCGAGCGAGAGCGGTTCCACGAGCTCGGGGCTCGGCTCTCTCCCCGTCAGCTGGCTGCCGAAGAAGATCGCCGTGGCGATGTGGCTGCAGAAGACCTTGGTGAACACCGGGAGCAGGTCCTGCCCGCCCCAGGGCGCGGACTCGAGCTCTCTGACCTCGTGCCCCAGCGACCCGAGCAGCTCCGCCGCGTCCCTGACCGCCTGCTCCGCGACAGGATCGACCGCCGTCTCGATCGGCGGCGCCGTCGTGAAGGCGATCCGCAGCCGGCCGGGCTCCGTCGCCGCGGCCCGGGCGAACGGCTTGCCGGGCGGCGGCGCGGTGCTCGCGTCTCCCGGCTCGTAGCCCGCGAGCAGGTCGAGCAGCTCCGCGGTCTCTGCCACCGTGCGCGTCAGGACCCCGTCCTGGACCAGGAAGTCCTCTCCCACGTCGGGCCCGCGCGAGATGCGCATGCGCGTCGCCTTCAGCCCGACGAGCCCGCAGCAGGCGGCCGGGATGCGGATCGAGCCGCCGCCGTCGCTGCCGTGGGCGATGGGGACCATCCCCGACGCCACCGCGGCCGCCGCGCCTCCGGAGGAGCCGCCCGTGGTGCGCTCGCTGTCCCAGGGATTGCGCGCCGGGCCGAAGCGGCGGGGCTCGGTCGTCGGCAGGATGCCGAACTCCGGCAGATTCGTCTTACCGACGATCACGAAGCCGGCGGCCCGCAGACGGCGGACCACGAAGGCGTCGTGGGGGGCCACGAAGTCGCCGAACAGGTCCGAGCCGTAGCTGAAGCGCAGCCCGGCCACCGGTGCCGTGTCCTTGATCGCGATCGGCACGCCGGCGAAGGGTCGCGGGTCGTCCCGCCCGATCTCCGCCGCGGTGGCCCGCGCGCCCTGCTCGTCCACCAGCACGAACGCGTTCAGCTCGGGGTTGAGCGCATCGATCCGCTCGAGCGAGGCGTCCACGAGCTCGGCAGACGAGACGTCGCCCCGCCGAACGAGCTCCGCCAGCTCGGTGACCGGCTTCACCAGCAGGTCGTTCACGCGGGCACCAGCTCGTGGCGGAGCTCCGCCAGGCGCTCTCGTTCCTCCTCGAACCCGAGGCGCGCGAGGACCTCCTCCGCGAGCTGGAGGTAGTCCGCTCCCAGGTCCGGCGCGTAGTCGAGCACCGACACGCCGCGCTCGGCCGACTCGGCATAGCGGACCGAGCGCCGGATCACCGCGTCGAAGACCTTCTCGCCGAAGCGCTCGCGCAGCCCCTGGAGCGCCTCGCGTGCATGGACCAGGCGCATGTCCGCGATGTTCAGAACCACGCCCAGCCAGTCGAGGTCGGGGTGAAGCGACTCCTTCGCCAGCGCGACCACCTCCAGGGCCTGCTCGACGCCCTGGAGCGAGAAGTACTCGGCCTCGCTGGAGATCAGCGCGTGGTCGGCCGCCACCAGCGCGTTGACGGTCAGCAGGCCGAGCGAGGGCGGGCAGTCGATCACGACCAGCTCGTAGCGGCGCCCGATGTCACGCAGCGCGCGCTTGAGCGTCATCTCGCGCCCCATCTTGCCGCTCAGCACCAGCTCGGACTCGGCGAGTCCGAGGTTCGCGGGCAGGATGTCGCCATGCAGGGCATCGGCCGCGCGCGCCTGGCCGGCCAGCACGTCTGCGATCGTCGGGGAGGCATCGGCCGGAACGTCGAAGTAGTCCGAGAGATTGCCCTGCGGATCGAGGTCGACGCACAGCACATCGAGCCCGATTCGCCGGTAGGCGTCCGCCAGCGTCCGCACCGCGGTGGTCTTTCCGGTGCCCCCCTTCTGGGAGAGGACGGTGATCGTGGTCGCCAAGTTTTGTCGCTCTTTGCGGGTTTTCGACCCCGCCTGCGGCCGATGGGCCGACTATAGTTGCCGCTCCATCCCGTCGCGCGCCCGCTCGAAGAAGGCGCGGAACTCGAGGAGGTAAGAGTGGAGGCCCGTTACTCGCCCACGCAGGCGTACCGCCCGCGCCGAGCGCCGCAAACGGTCGAAGACCGCGACGCCTGCGCCCTCTACGCGCTGGTCCACAAGCAGGCCGAAGCCACGCACGAGGCGATCGAGACCGCCCTGGTCGCGCTCGAGAAGATGCTGCACCGCGCCGGGAACGTCGACGGCGAGGGCGACGGCTGCGGCGTCCTGATCGACATCCCGCGCGAGATCTGGTCCGAGGAGGTCCGCAGCGGCGGGCACGCGCCCAAGCTCGCTCTCGATCCGCGCTTCGCCGTGGCGCACGTCTTCATCTCCCGCAAGGGAGGCGACGTGGCCGACGTCCAGGAGCGCGGTCGCCAGATCATGAGCCGCGTCGGGCTGCGCGTGCTGGCGGAACGGGAGAACGCGGTCGACACGACCGCCCTCGGCCCGCAGGCGCGCGAGGAGGAGCCGGTCTTCTGGCAGGTCGGCGGCCTGATCGACGATCCCAGGCTGTGCTTCGAGCTGACCGTGCAGCTCGAGGAGGAGCTCGGCGTGCACGTGGCCTCCTGCTCGACCGACACGGCGGTCTACAAGGTGCTCGGCGCGCCGGGAGCGCTCGGCCGCTACTACCCCGACCTCCACGACGGACGCGCCAAGACGGCCGCGGTCTTCGGCCACAACCGCTACTCGACCAACACCTGGCCCTCGTTCAAGCGGGTCCAGCCGTTCGGCGTGCTGGGCCACAACGGCGAGATCAACACGATCGCCCGGCTGCGCCAGGAGGGGAAGATGCTCGGCGTCCCGATCGCGCCGGGCTCGTCCGACTCCCAGGACCTGAACCGCGCCATCGAGGCGCTCGTGAGCCGCGACGGCCTGACGCTCGTCGAGGCCATAGAGCTCGTGCTGCCGCCGATCGTCAACGAGATCAAGGGCATGCCCGAGGAGCTGCGCGGCTTCTACATGTACCTGCGGCAGGCGCTGGGCCCCTTCGCGCAGGGACCGATCGCGCTGCTGTCCCGCCACGGCGACGAGTGCATCTTCTCGACGGACGCGCTCGGACTGCGCCCGCTGTGGCACGTCGAGACCGCCGACGCCCACGTCTTCTCCTCGGAGCCCGGAGTCGTCGCGGTCGCCGACACCGTCGAGGAGCCCAAGCCGCTCGCGCCAGGCGAGAAGCTGCTGGTCGCGATCGACCGCCGCAAGGGCGAGTCCCCGCTGCACGACCACCACGCGCTCCAGCGCCTCTGCTGCAAGCGCTGGCGCGAGCGCGCCGGTGCGGCCGCCGACGACGGCTTCACGCAGGCGATCCCCACCGGCGGCCCGCTCGAGGGGTCGGAGATCCCGGGCTACACGACCGCTGGCCCCTCGGAGCCGGTGAAGGTCGACGACCGCGTGCTGGGCGGGTTCGGCTGGCAGCGCGAGGACATGAAGCTCGTGCAGCAGATGGCCGCGACCGGCGCCGAGCCGATCGGCTCGCTCGGCTACGACGGGCCCCTGGCCTGCCTCTCGCCCGAGCGTCAGAACCTGGCCGACTACTACAAGGAGTCGGTCGCGGTCGTGACCAACCCCGCGATCGACCGCGAGCGCGAGGTCGAGCACTTCTCCTGCCGTGCGGTGTTCGGCTCCCGGCCGGGCATAGGCGAGATCCCGGCCGAGCCGCGCACGATCGAGACGGCCTTTCCGGTGCTCCTGGGCGGGCACGACGGCCTGGCGCCTTTGTCGGACAAGACCTACCGCGAGATCGCGCGCGAGCACAAGACCTACCTGCTCGAGGACCTCTGGGAGGAGTTCCGGGGCCGGGCGAAGGTGCTCGACCTCTCCTCGCTCGAGTCCGAGGACACGCGCGGCGCGATCGAACGCCTGAAGCACGAGGCCACGAGCGCGGTGCGCGGCGGCTGCGAGCTGCTCGTGCTCTCCGACCGCACGGCCTACGAGGGCGATCGCCGCTACCTCGACCCGCACCTGGCGCTGGCCGCCGTGGACCTGGCGCTGCGCGAGCACTTCGTGAAGCTCGGCGAGACCAACCTGCGCCGCCGCTGCGGGATCGTGGTCCGCTCGGCCGCGATCCGCAACGTTCACGACCTGATGGTCGCGCTCGGCCTGGGCGCCGACGGCGTCTGCCCCTACACGATGGTCGAGGTCGCCCTGATGGACGACTACCGCGACGACATCTCGAACCTCGCTTCCGCGCTGCGCAAGGGAATCGAGAAGGTCATCTCGACGATCGGCATCCACGAGGTCCGCGGCTACGCCCGGCTCTTCTCCTGCATCGGCCTGAAGCCCGAGCTCACGGCGGTCTTCGACACTCCCGCGTACTTCGGCTCGGAGACGGGCGGCACCGGCTTCCAAGAGCTCGACGTGGACGGCGCGGAGCGCCAGCGGATCCTCGCGGGCGAGGAGGACTCGAAGCCAGCCAAGACGTTCCGCTTCTATCCGAAGGTCTACAAGGCGGCCGTCGCCACCGCCAACGGCACCGGCTCCTACGAGGAGTACTCGGAGAAGGTGCGCCAGCTGGAGCTGGAGCAGCCGATCTCGCTGCGGCACATCCTCGAGCTGCGCTCCGACCGCGAGCCGATTCCGGTCGAGCAGGTCAGTGCCGAGGTCGGCCTGCACTCCTATCCGATCGTGATCTCCTCCATGAGCTTCGGCTCGCAGGGCGAGACCGCATACCGCGCCTACGCCGAGGCCGCGAAGCGGATCAACGTGATCGCCATGAACGGCGAGGGCGGCGAGATCCAGGACATGTACGGCAAGTACCCGAAGTGGCGCGGCCAGCAGGTCGCCTCCGGGCGCTTCGGCGTGACCAGCGAGATGATCAACTCGTCGTATCTCGTCGAGATCAAGATCGGCCAGGGCGCCAAGCCCGGCGAGGGCGGCCATCTGCCGGCCAAGAAGGTCACCGACAAGGTGGCCCAGGCCCGTAACGCCACCACCGGCACGGACCTGATCTCACCTTCGAACAACCACGACCTGTACTCGATCGAGGACCTGGCCGAGCTGATCGACGAGCTGAAGACGGCCAACCCTGACGTGCGGGTGTCGGTGAAGGTGCCGGTGGTGCCGAACATCGGCACCATCGGGGTCGGCATCGCCAAGGCGGGCGCCGACATGATTACGCTGTCGGGCTTCGAGGGCGGCACCGGCGCCGCCCGCTCGCACGCCCTGCGCCACGTCGGCCTGCCTTCCGACATCGGCACGCGCGCCGTGCACCTGGCGCTGATGGAAGCCGGCATCCGCAACCGGGTCGAGATCTGGGCGGACGGCGGCTATCGCCACGGCTGGGACGTCGTGAAGCTGCACTGCCTGGGCGCCAACCGCGTCGGCTTCGGCACGCTGGCGATGGTCTCGCTCGGCTGCACGATCTGCCGCGGCTGCCAGCTGGACACCTGTCACGTCGGCATCGCCACCCAGATCGAGGACAAGGAGGAGGCTGACCTCAAGGGCCTGAAGAAGTTCACGCCGCAGGAGTTCGAGTCCGCCTCGGAGAATTGCGCCCGCTTCTTCCAGGCGATGGGCGAGGAGGTGCGCGAGATTACCGCCGGACTCGGTTTCGAGCGCGCCCAGGACCTGGTCGGTCGCTCGGACCTGCTCGGTCAGGCGCGCGAGGCCGGAAGCGTGGACACCCACGAGATGATCAAGCCGCTCGAGGAGATGCTCGACCTGGAGCCGCTCAACCTGCCCGCGCCCGAGGACGATCGCGAGGCGGCCGGACTGATCGTGGCCCGGCCGATCCGCATGAAGGTCAAGCAGGCGTCGGCGCAGATCGCCGCCATGGCCGGAGACATCACCGCCGGCAAGCTGGTCGAGGGCGAGTGGGAGATCTTCGGCGACGGCGACCCCACGGACGCCGGCGACCGGGTGCTCGGAACCGAGCTCGCGGGCGAGATCTCACGCGCGCGGATCTTCAAGGGCGGCCCGCCGTCGACGGCGGACACGCTCGCCAGGCTGCACTTCAACGGTGGCTCCGTCGGCGGCCAGGGGCTGGGCGCCTTCAACGTCTACGGCGTCGACATCACCGTCGAGGGCGGCGCTCAGGACGGCGTCGCCAAGACCATGCTGGGCGGCAAGGTGTCGATCCTGAAGGGCAAGAACCGCTTCGGTCGGCGCCTGAACGGCTCGGTCGGCAAGTCGTTCGCCTACGGCGCCCAGCGCGGGCGGCTGTTCGTCCAGGGCGACGCGGACTCGCGCTTCTGCATCCGCCTCTCGGGGGCGGACGTGGTGATCGGCGGCGAGCCGCAGACGCCGCTCGACGACTCGCTCGGCTGCCTGGCCGACCGCGCCAACGTCAAGGGCTTCGCGTTCGAGTACATGACCTCGGGCCGCGCGGTGGTGCTGGGCGACCCGGGGCCATGGTTCTGCGCCGGCCAGACCGGCGGGCGGGTCTACCTGCGCGTGAACGACGAATGGAACCTCGATCGCGAGGCGCTCGAGCGGCGGAAGGGCAAAGGCGCGAAGATCGTGATCGCGGACCTGGACGCGGAGGGCGCGCTCGACATCGAGGAGCTGCTCGGGCACTACGCCGAGGAGCTACGGAGCACGGGCCAGGACGAAGAGGCCGATCGCGTGCTCGCCCTGGCGGGCGATCCGGGGTCGCACTTCGTGATGTCGGTGCCCGAGCAGGAGCAGACGGACCCGTCGATTTCGACGGAGTAGGGCCCGGGCTTTCGGCCGCGGGGCGGGCGCGCCGACGTCGGCCTCGGGGCGGCTGGTTCCCTTCGGTCAACGCCGCCCTCGGCCGCCATCGGCGCGCCCGATCGTGCGCCTGCGAGCATCCGGCTGTGATCGACCGGGCGCAGGTGGAGGCGTGGGTGGCTGGGTATGAGCGTGCTTGGCGGACGCCTGGGACGGAGTCGCTGTGCGAGTTGTTCGCGCAGGACGCTAGGTACCGGATGTCTCCGTATGAGGAGCCGGTCGTCGGGTTGTCCGCGATCGCCCGGCTGTGGGATGCGGAGCGGGAGGGTCCCGACGAGGTCTTCGCGATGGGCAGCGAGATCGTTGCCGTAGACGCCGACACCGCGGTCGTTCGTGTCGAGGTGGCCTATGGGGACCCGGTCAGTCGCGAGTACCGGGACCTGTGGGTGATCCGCTTCGGCGGTGACGGCCGTGTTGTCGCGTTCGAGGAGTGGCCTTTCTTCCCGGGGCGGCCATACGGCGCCCCTGGCTAGCTCTCCGTTCGAGCTGCGGGCTCGTAGGTCAGGATCGCGATGCCGTCGCCGACGCTCCTCGAGTCGGCCAGCCGCAGCGGCTTCTTGTCGTCGGTCTCGCCGAAGAGGCGCTTTCCGCTTCCGAGTACGACCGGAAAGACCATCAGCCGGAGCTCGTCGACCAGGTCGTGCTCGGCGAGCGTCTGCACCAGCTGCGCGCTGCCGGGGACCAGGATCACCCCGTCGACGTCCTGCTTGAGCTTGGCGACCTCGTCCGCGACGTCGCCCCTCAGCACCGTCGAGTTGCTCCAGTCCGCCGTGTCCAGGGTCGAAGACACGACGTACTTCGGCATGTTGTTCATCTTGTCGGCGAAGCCGGCCTCGTCGGTCATCGAGGGCCAGGCGGCGGCGAAGCCCTCGTAGGTCACTCGGCCCAGCAGCAGGGCCTCGGCCTCCAGGGTCTCGTCGAGCTTGAACTTGTCGCCCTCTTCCCCTCTGGAGATCTCGAACGTCCAACCCCCGTGCTTGAAGCCCTCGGCGCCGCCCGGGTCCTCCATGACGCCGTCCAGTGACACGAACTCGGTTACGACGATCCTTCCCATCTGTCCCCCTTCGTTTGTGTGTGTCCCTGGGACCGGCTGACGGCGCCGAACTAATCGGGTGTCAGGGTGCCAGCCGCTCGATCCGCCAGCCCCCATCCCCGCGCGTGTATAGGAGGCGGTCGTGCAGGCGGTCCTCCCGGTGCTGCCAGAACTCGAAGCTGTTCGGCGTCACGCGATAGCCGCCCCAATCGTCCGGAACCGGGAGCTCCCGGTCGTGGTAACGCTCGGCCAGCTCCGTCACCGCCGACTCGAGCGCCTCGCGCCCCTCGACCGGCTCGCTCTGGCGGGAGGCGAGCGCGCTCAGCCGGCTTCCCCGTGGGCGGCTCTCGATGTAGCGGCGGGACTCCTCGGACGGGCAGCGCTCCGCCGCTCCCTCGATCCGCACCTGGCGGCCGAGCTGGTCCCAGTAGAAGAGCAGCGCGGCCCGCGGGTTGCCGTCGAGCTCCCTCGCCTTGCGACTGAGATAGCTCGTGTAGAAGACGAAGCCGGCCGTGTCGAATCCCTTGAGCAGGGCCATGCGCACCGAGGGGGCGCCGCTCGGCGCGGCGGTTGCCACCGCCATCGCCTCGGGCATCCGGAGGTCGGTGCTCGCCGCTTCCTCGAACCAGCCCGCGAACTGGTCGACCGGGTCGGGGAGCAGGCCGTCCTCGAGCAGGGGCCGGGCGTGCCGGGGGTTTTCTGCGGCCAAGGCAGCGACTGTACCCTCGCCAGTCCAATGCGGTCGGACCCGATCCTCTACGACGCCGACTGCGGCTTCTGCCGCTGGTCGCTCGGTGTGGTGCTTGCCTGGGATCGGCGCGGCGCGCTCCGCCCGGTCGCCCTTCAGGACCCGGAGGCGGACGAGCTGCTTGGAGACGTGCCGGCTGCCGAGCGCATGGAGTCGTGGCACCTGGTGACCGCGGACGGCCTGGCCTCGGCAGGCGCGGCGGCGGCGCCGCTGCTCCGACGCCTGCCGGGCGGCCGGCCGCTTGCCGCCCTCGCTGCGCGGTTCCCGCGGGCAACGGAGCGCGGCTACCGCTGGATCGCCGACAACCGCTCGGCCTTCAGCCGCGCCGTGCCGCGCCGCGCCATCAGCCGGGCGGACCGGCGAATCGCGCGGCGGCGCGCATAGGCGATTCAGCCCGGCGCGACGGCCTCGCCCAGCAGGCGCTCGACCAGCAACACGTCCCGCCAGCTCCCGTCGAGCCGGCCGTGCCGCCGGAAGGTGCCCATCCGCCGGTAGCCCTCGCTCTCGAACAGGGCCACGCTCGCGCGGTTCTCCGGAAAGACCAGTCCGATCAGCTTCCAATAGCCAAGACCCTCCGCCGTGCCGGCGAGCGCCCTGAGCAGCTCACGGCCGACACCACGCCCTCGCGCGGCGCGGTCGACATACAGCGACGCCTCGCCCACGCCCGAGTAGCAGGAACGGTCGCTGTACGAGATGACCCGCGCCCACCCGAGCAGCTGCTCACCCTCATGCGCGACCAGGAACGGCAGCCCACCGGGCGCGGCGAGGATGCGCGCGATGTCCTGCGCGTCCTGAAGCCGAGTCTCGAAGGTGGCCTGCCGCTCCTCGATCCCCTGGTTGTAGATGGCGGCAATCCCACCAGCGTCGTCAAGCACCGCACCACGAATCTCCACGCCCATGCGCGCATGCTTACTGCTCCCGCCCACAGAGGGCGTCCGGCGGGCGGCCTGCCGGGCGCGCCGATGTTGGCCGAGGGCAGCGTCGCAGCTGCCCCGAGGCCAATGTCGGCGCGCCCGCCACCACCAAGCCGAAGGGCCCCGACCGGACGGGGCCCTTCAGGTCCTCCCTCAGCCGCCGGCCCAAAGCCGCGCGCGGGCTAGCCCACCGTGGTGGCGGCGCCCTCCGCGCTGCGCGAGCCGTCCTCGGCCAGGCTCATGAAGAAGAGGCGGAATCGGCCGACCCCGATCTCGTCGCCGTCCTCGAGCTCCGCGAGCTCGACGCGGTCGCCGTTGCGGTAGACGCCGTTCAGGCTTCGGTCGTCGAGGATGCGCGCCCCGCCGTCCTCGCGGTACACCAGCGCGTGGCGGCGCGAGACCGTCGGGTCGTCGAAGCGCACGTGGGCCGAGAGGCTCCTTCCGATCCGCGTCCAGCCCTCCTGCAGGGGCAGGACGTGCACCCGCTCGTCGTCCTCGAAGGCGATGTACGCGCCCGGCTCGGCCAGCGCGTCGCGGGCTTCCCCGAGCCAGCCGGGCCGCCCCTCGACGGGAGGCGCGGTCTCACGCGGCGACGGACGGCTGAAGAGGGACGAGCGGCGAAACTCGCGCCCGCCGCAATCGGGGCACGAAGGCACGGCGTCGAGCTCCTGAAGGGCGATCGCGAACCCGCAGGATTGGCAGCGAAATGAGCCGGCCCCTGCCAGTGTTCCGGCGCTGAAGGCTTCCATTCGGTGTGACTCTCCTCGGGGCTGGAGCGGTTGGCGAATAGTAACGATAGGTGCATGTCCCGCCAAGAAAAACCCCGCTATTTGCGGGCTAATCCTGGGCAGCCGCGTCGGCGAGATACCCGGGCTGGATGCTTTGCACACCTACTTGCGGCGATCCGGTCGGGAACCGAACCGGCAGGAGCCCCGGTATCCCCGGCGAAGCTTTCTCGCGATGCCGGACCTCGCCGCGATTCTGATGCGCCAGAGCCTGGTCGCCCTCGACGAGAGCACCAGCCGCTGCGCCGGCTGTCGACGCGCGCCGCTGCCCGGCGAGCGGCTTCACGAGCTCGACTCGGGGCGCGTCCTGTGCGAGCTGTGCTTCGGCGCACTGCCTGAGGACGACCGTGTCGCCGTCCGCTCCGAGCGGGTCGCGGCGGGCGAGCGACGCCTCGCGGTCGTGCGCAAGGCCGCCTGAGGCCCACCGGGCCAGGAGCCTCCCCCGCATAGAATCGGCGCCGCCATGCGCCAGGTCAGCGCCCAGACGCATATCTCGGCTCCCCGCGAGCAGGTCTTCGACTTCGTAGCCGACCTGGCCGCCAGGCCCGCCTACACGGACCACTACCTGCGCGACTACCGGCTTGCGCGCGCGAATCCCCATGGCAAGGGGGCCGCGGCGCGCTTCCTGCTCGCGGCTCCGCTGGCGAAGGAGTACGCGGAGCTCGAAGTCAAGGAGGTGGACCGCCCGCGCAGGATCGTGGAGGAGCTCCGCGTGGGGCGGCTCGGGCGGACGCGCTCGGTCGCCGTCTACGAGTTCACCACGGAGGCGGGCGGCAACACGCGCGTCGAGCTCACGACCTACAGCGAGCCGGCCACGCCGATCGACCGCCTGCGGGAGCTCGGCGCCGCGGGCTGGATGCGACGCCAGACGAAGACCGCGCTGGAGCGGCTGCGGCAGATCTTCGAGGACCCGCCCGAGGGCGAGCTCGTCAGGGCGACGGTGGCCGGCTACGACCCGGCCACGGCTGCCCGCTTCGGAGCCCACACGGGCGCCGATCCCTCCCGCCCGGCGCGGGCGGGCCACCACTAGACTGCGCGCCGCCGATGATCGCCCGTACGAAGCCGATGCTCGTTGCCTGCACGGTCCTGGCGGCGCTGACTTTCCCGGCCTGCGGTCAGGAGAAGGAGCCCGGCGCGAAGTCGCCCGCACGCGAAGGGCTCGACATCCCGCTCGCCGGCATCGACTACAACGTCTTCATCACCCGCGAGCTGAACCTGAAGGTGCAGCCCGACAGCGCCTACTACAAGGGGCCCGAGCCCGGCAAGGGACAGACGCTGTACGGGATCTTCCTGCAGGCGTGCAACCACGGCAAGCAGGCGCTGCGCACGGCGGGCCAGTTCACGGTCCTGGACAGCCAGGGGAACAGCTTCGCGCCCACGCCGTTGCCGCGTGACAACGCGTTCGCCTACCAAGCTCGGATGCTGGCGCCGGATCAGTGCGTGCCCCCGGCCGGCAGCGTCGCGCAGCTCGGGCCGACGGCGGGCGCGATGCTCCTGTTCCGGCTGCCGCTGACCATCACGGAGAACCGCCCGCTGGAGCTCGAGATCGCCACCGGAGCGCCGGGGGAGAAGCGCCGGGTCGAGCTCGACCTGTAGCCCTACTGAAGTGCCGCCTGGATGACCGCCCGTGCCACGGGGGCGGCCGTCTCGCCGCCGGCGCCCGCCTTGACGAGGAGGACGGCCACAGCGATGCGCGGCCTCCCGACCGGGGCGTAGGCCGTGAACCAGGCGTCCGTGTTCGACTGGTCGGTGGGCTGCTTGTCCTGGGCGTTCGGGCCGCGGGTGTCCTCGAGCTCGGCCGTGCCGGTCTTGCCCGCGACCTTGATGCCGGGGATCGCCGCCGACGTGCCGGTGCCGTAGGCGACCACGTCGACCATCAGCCGCTGGAGCGTGCGGGCGACGTGCGGCGTGGTGGCGCGGTGGCGCCGCGGCGGCCGGCCATGCTCGAGCGTCGGCTCGATCCACACGCCGCGGGCCCCGATTCCCTGGGCGATCGAAGCCATGCGGAGTGGGGTGGCGAGCACCCTGCCCTGGCCGATCGCGGTCGAGCCGAGCTCCAGGTCGGAGCGGATCCGGGCGGCCGCAGGCAGCGTGCTCGGCACCTCGCCGGGCAGCGACGGGCGGGCGTTGAAGCCGTAGCGTCGCGCCGCCGCCACCAGCGGCTCGGCTCCCACCTTCACGCCGAGCGGCGCGAACACGGAGTTGCAGGAATGCGCGAAGCTCGCCTCGAAGCTCCCGCCGCACGACTCCCCGTTGGCATTCTCGAGCTCCACGCCGTCGATGGTGGCGTGGGTCTGCACGGGGAACGGCGTCGACAGCTTCACCGCCCTGGCGTTCAGGGCAGCGGTCGTGGTCACGAGCTTGAACGTCGATCCGGGCGGCTGCGGAGCGGAGAAGGCGATCCCCGCCAGCGCCCGGACCTCGCCGGTTCCGGCATCGAGCGCCGCGACCCCTCCAAGCCGGTCGCCGAGCGCCGTGGCCGCCGCCGACTGCAGGCGGCTGTCAATCGTCGAGCGGACCTTCGCGCCCGGCTTCGGCCTGCTCTGGCCGAGCAGCCTGACGCCCGCGCGCAACTCCCCGCCGGGCCGCCCCGCGAGCCGCTGCTCGAAGGCGCGCTCGAGTCCAGTCTGTCCCACCGGCCAGTCGCGTGGGAAGCCGCGCGCGTAAAGGGCGGCTCGCCCGTTGGCGTTCTCCTGAGGCGCGACCCGTCCGGCGATCGATCCCGCCAGGGCGCCGGCCGGAGAGGAGCGGGCGTCGGCCGGCCCCTCGGCCAGGACCTGGCCGTCGCGCGAGACGATCTTCGCCCGCCGCGGAGGCTCGCTGCGGCGCAGTAGCGGCACGCCCGGATCGAGGCCGGGAAACACGAGGTGCGGCGCCCAGTCGACCCCGCCGTCCTCGACAGGCAGCAGCACCTCGCCCCGGACGATTCCGAAGATGCGGGTGCGCACGGAAACCGGAAGGCGGATGCGTCCCTCTCGCTCGCCCGCCGGCTTTGCCGCGATGACCCGCGTCTGGGTGGCGGTCGCGGCGGCCTTCCTGTAGGCGCGCCGGAGATCGGCCGCGCTCCACTGCTCGCGGGCGGCCGGCGTGAGGAGGCCATGCATGCGGCCCCAGTCGCCGCGCTGCCAGGCGCTGCCGAACGCGCGCGCCGTCTTCTCCTTGCCGGAGTCGGCAAGCGAGCCGACCAGCAGCCCGGCGACCAGCGCGAACGCCGCCATGCCCGCGATCGGCAGGGTGCGTTGGGTGAGCCGTCGTCTGCGCTCGGGGACCACGGAGAACACGAGGCGCGTCAAGGGTAGCCCCGGATCGCGCGCCCGCCCGGCGGTAGCCTGCGCCCGGTCGTGACCGCGCTCGACTGGATCATCCTGGGCTTTGCGGCGCTGATGGCGGTCTGGGGCTACGCGCAGGGCCTGATCGTGGGAGCGCTGTCGCTGGCCGGCTTCGCCGCCGGTGGCTTCCTCGGCTCGCGCATCGGGCCGCTTTTCCTGGCGGAGGGGTCGCGCTCGCCCTACGCGCCCCTGTTCGCGCTGCTCAGCGCGGTCTTCTTCGGCGGCCTCCTAGCCTCCACGCTCGAGATCGTGGGGTTCCACCTGCGCGAGCGGATCGGCGACAGGCTCGGCGCGCTGGACGGCCTGGGCGGCGCCGTGCTGGTCGCCTGCCTCGGGCTGGGCCTGGTGTGGATAGCCGGGACCGTCGCGCTCCAGACGCCAGGCGCCCGCGAGCTGCGCCGGCCGATCCAGCGCTCGACGATCCTGAGCGCGCTGAACGAGCGGCTGCCGCCGTCGGGCCCGCTCCTGAAGGCCCTGGCGCGCTTCGATCCCTTCCCAAAGGTCCAGGGGCCGCGCCCGGGCGTGGGGCCGCCCGACAGCGCGATAGCCCGCGATCCTCAGGTGCGCGCCGCCGCTCGCAGCGTCGTCAAGGTGCTCGGCACCGCCTGCGGCCTGGGCGTCGAGGGCAGCGGCTGGGTCGCCGCCCGCGGAGTGGTGGTGACCAACGCCCACGTGGTCGCGGGGCAGGACGACACCACGGTCGAACTGCAGGGGCAGGGATCGAAGCTCGATGCGCAGGCCGTGTGGTTCGACCCGCACGACGACGTCGCGGTGCTCAGGGTTCCCGGCGCGGCCGGGGCGCCCGCCCTCGCGCTTAACCAAGCCTCCCGGCCCGGCACCTCGGCGGCGGTGCTCGGATTTCCAGGGAACGGGCCCTACGACGTGAGGCCCGCCCGGGTCGGCGTCACCGCGATAGCGCTCACCGACGACGCCTACGGCCGCGGGCCGGTCCGGCGCAAGATCACAGCCCTCCGCGCTCTCGTGCGACCCGGCAACTCCGGGGGCCCCGTCGTGGACGGCGCCGGCAGGGTCGTGGCCACAGTGTTCGCGGCGACCGTGTCCGAGTCCGTGAACAGCGGCTTCGGGGTGCCCGACACGATCGTGCGCGGGGCCCTGTCCAGGGCCCGCGCGCCGGTCGACACGGGGCCCTGCGCCCGCTGAGCCTCGGCGCGCCCGCCCTTCTCCGGCAAACGAGCGCCGGATCGGCGCGTATCGTGAAAGGAGAGTCGATATGACAAAGACCCTCGTGATCGCCGAGAAGCCGTCCGTCGCGCGTGACCTCGCGGCGGCGCTTCCGGGCTCGTTCGAGCCCTCGAATGACAAGACCCATCTGGTGGGAGACGAGTACGTGATCAGCTGGGCGGTCGGGCACCTGGTCGGGCTGGCGGAGCCGGACGCCTACGACCCGAAGCTGAAGAAGTGGCGGTTCGCCGATCTGCCGATCCTGCCGGACGAGTTCAAGCTCGTTCCCAACGACGACAAAGCGCAGAAGCAGCTCAGGGCCATCCACAAGCTCATGCGCAGCGGCGACATCGAGCGCATAGTCAACGCTTGCGACGCCGGCCGCGAGGGCGAGCTGATCTTCGCCTACGTCTACGAGACGGCAGATGTGGACAAGCCCGTGGAGCGGCTCTGGCTCCAGTCGATGACCCGGGCGGCTATCGAGGAGGCATTCGGGCGACTGCGCCCCGGGGAGGAGCTGCGCAACCTCGAGGCGGCGGCGCGCTCGCGCTCGGAGGCGGACTGGGTGGTGGGCATGAACGCCACCCGCGCGGCGTCGATCCGCCTGCGCGCGGCCTTCGACGGCGCGGTGTCCCTCGGGCGGGTGCAGACGCCCACGCTTGCGCTCGTGGCGCGCCGCGAGCAGGAGATCCGCGACTTCAAGCCGGAGCCGTACTGGCTCGTCGAGGCGAGCTTCGCGGCCGAGGGCGAGCGGGTCTACCCGGGCCGCTACCTGGGCGGCAAGCGGATCGCCGAGGACGAGGCGCGGAAGGTGGTCGAGGCCTGCACCGGCAACCCCGGTGAGATCACGAAGCTCGAGCGCAAGGAGGAGCGCGAGCGGCCGCAGCTGCTGTACGACCTCACATCCCTCCAGCGCCACGGCAACACGCTCTATGGGTTCTCCGCGCGGCGGACGCTCGCCGCCGCTCAGCGCCTCTACGAGGAGCACAAGGCGATCACCTACCCGCGCACCAGCTCTCGCTTCCTCACGGGCGACCTGGTCGCCGAGATCAAGCCCACCGCCGAGCTCGTGGGCCACAACCCGCAGTACGCTCGCGCGGCGGAGTACGTCGCCTCGCTCGATCGGCTGCCGCTGCAGCGAGTGGTCAACGACAAGAAGGTGGAGGACCACCACGCGCTGATCCCGACCCGCTCCGAGCACGATCTGTCGCGCATGGGTCAGGACGAGCTGAAGATCTACGACCTGGTGGCCAAGCGGTTCCTGGCGATCTTCCACCCCGAGGCCGTGTTCGAGCGCACCCGCGTCGAGACGCTCGTCAGCGAGCACGTCTTCCGCACCAGCGGCCGGCGCCTCGTGGAGGCGGGCTGGAAGGCCGTCTACGGCGACGAGTCCCAGTCGCCGGACCGCCCGGACGACGACTCGGGCGGGGACCAGCTGCTGCCCAAGCTGGACCAGGGTGAACAGGTCGAGACGCGCTCGGTCGAGTCGCTCCGCAAGGAGACCCAGCCGCCGCGGCGCTTCACCGAGGCCTCGCTGCTCGCTGCCATGGAGACCGCCGGCAAGGAGATCGAGGAGGCCGACTTGCGGGAGGCGATGAAGGACTCCGGCATCGGCACCCCCGCCACGCGCGCGTCGATCATCGAGCGCCTGATCCAGGTTGGCTACATGGAGCGGGACGGCCGCGCTCTGCGCGCCACCGACAAGGGGATTCAGGTGATCAAGCTGTTGGGCGACCACGCGCTCACGTCGGCTGAGCTCACGGGCGACTGGGAGCACCGG
Source organism: Thermoleophilaceae bacterium (assembly GCA_046262995.1). GTDB lineage: Bacteria > Actinomycetota > Thermoleophilia > Solirubrobacterales > Thermoleophilaceae > JBHELQ01. Next base: position 68,584 of record JBHELQ010000064.1, on the reverse strand, counting down.
CTCGGACTGATCGAGCGCGGCGAGGACACGCGGCCGGCGTTCATGCAGGACATCGCGAAGTTCGCCACCGCCACGGTCCAGGAGCTCGACAAGCTGAAGGGGGTCAGGATCGAGCGGGCCAAGCTCGGCCCCTGCCCCATCTGCGGACGCGAGATCACCGAGAACCGCAAGGGGTTCTCCTGCTGGTCCAAGGACGATCCGGGCTGCGGCTTCGTGATCTGGAAGCGCAAGGCCGGAAAGTCCCTGTCCGTCGAGACCGCCAAGGAGCTGATCGAGTCGCTGCGGGCCTCACGGGAGCGCGGAGAGGAGCCGGGCATCGGCCGCACGGAGAAGCAGGTCACCGGCTTCCGGGGCCGCTCGGGCCGCACCTTCCGCGCCAAGCTCAAGCTCGAGCAGGACGAGGAGGGCAAGTGGCGGTCCGACTTCGACGAGGAGTGGGCGAAGGGCCCGCGTCCAGCCCCGCCCGCCGAGCAGGAAGGCGCCGAGAACGGCGGCGACGAGGGTGACGGCGAGAGGCCCGCGCCCTCCCGCGGCCGCCGGCGGCCCAAGGCTCGCGCCGGCTGAGCGATAGCGCGGAGAGCGTCCGCGCCGTCACGGCGCGGACGCTCCCGCGTTCTTTCTAAGCGCGCTCGACGATCTCGCAGCGGCGAAGCGAACGCTCGTGGTCGTCGACGACGACCTTGTCGCGCCCCGGTCCGCAGTCGATCCGGTCCCTGCGGCCGTTCGCCGCCAGGATCCGGTCGTTGCCGGAGCCGCCCGAGATGCGGCTCGTGCCGAGGCCGCCGTCGATGGCGTCACGGCCGCTTCCACCGGAGATCCGGTCGTTGCCGAGACCCCCTTCCAGCCGGTCGGGGCCAGCACCGCCCGAGATCCGGTCGCTGCCGAGGCCGCCCGCGATGAAGTCGTCCTCGAGGCCGCCCGAGAGCCGGTCGTTGCCGCGGCCGCCGTCCATGTCGTCGGGGCCGCTTCCTCCGAACATGCGGTCGGAGCCGAGCCCCCCCGACAGGAAGTCGAAGCCGCCGTTTCCGACCATGAAATCGTTGCCGCGACCTCCGCCGAGATCATCGGGGCCTGCCCCGCCGCCGATCCGATCGCGCCCGAGACCGCCCTCGATAATGTCGAAGCCGGTGCCGCCGAGCACCCGGTCGTTGCCGCTGCCGCCGCTCAGCTCGTCGTTGTCGGCGTCGCCGAAGATCTCGTCCGAGTTGGCCGCACCGTTGAGGGTGTCCGCCCCCGCGCCTCCCCGGAGCGAGTCATCGCCCGTCCCTCCGTTCACGATGTCGGCTCCTGTGCCGCCGTCGGCGCAGTCGTCCCCTTGAAGCGAGTTGACGATGTCGTCGCCCCCGAAAGCATTGATGGTCTCCCTGCCGGAGCTCCCGTTGATCGTGTCGTTCCCCCCGCTTCCGTTCACGGTCGGGGCGGGACAGGGGGTTACCCCGAACCCGGCCGCCGTCTGGGCCGTGGTGAGGAACGCCAGCGTCAGGAGCCCCGCGAGCCCCAGCGCCGGTCGCAACGAATGCCTGCCTGTTCGCATCAACTGCCTCCTGTTCATGGCGCAACCGGACGCTGTCCGGGATGCGCCGGACTAGGGCTCCCGGGGCCGGAACACGCATTCGCGCAGAAAGCTGCGCCGACGCGTCAGAACGCCGACCCGAGGCCTTCGAGCGCATTCGTCAGCTCCGGCGGCCCTTCGTCGCGCAGGTAGAGGACGGTGCCCGGCCGGTACGGACTGGGGCCTTCCGACTGCATCAGCGCGGGCTCCCACAGCCAGCTACCCGTGTTCCACAGCCTGGCCCCGCCTGGCGTGGACCAGTCGGAGGGCTCGTCCCCGGGCAGCGGGCCGGGCCGGTGGGTGTGCCCGAAGATGACGTGCTCCGCGCTGACGCCCAGGGAGTCCGTCACCGTGCCGATGGCGCGCAGCCCGGCCCGGCGCAGCTCCGCGCCCGAGATGTCCGGTCGGAACGGGCCGAGGCCGAGTCCGTTCAGCGCGGCCACGGCGCCGGGGATCGTGACGCGACCGAGCAGCAGGCGCGACACGCGATGCCGCCCGTCGCGGTCGCTCGCCCGCTCCCAGACGCGCCTGGACAGGCTGCCGCCGCGCGCGAGCGTGCCGGCGCTCGCCCCCTGGGCGATGCCGTAGAGCAGTGCATAGAGCGGCCCGACGACCGCCTCGTAGTCGTCCGGAGCCCGGCACGCCGCCCGCCGCCGGCCGGTGGCCCGGCCGACCAGTGAGACGACGATCGACTCGAGCCGTGGGACGGTCAGGTGCAGGTCCAGATAGTGGCCGTGCGTGACGTAGACGTCGGGGCGCGGGCGGAAGCCCGGGTAGGCCACGACCAGCTCGCTGTCCGGCATCCACTCGGCGATCCGGCCGGCGATCCCGTCCGAGGGCCGCACGGGCCACTCCGACTCGATCCCGAGCGGCGTTCCCGCGAGCCTCGCCCGCTCCAGCCAGGGCTCGGCCAGCTGGTGGTCGTGGTTTCCGGGGGTGATGAGGACTCGCTTGCCGGCGGTCCTCTCGCCGATCGCCTGGAGCAGCGGACGGGCGGTCTCCAGCGCCTCGAGCAGGGGGCGCTCCCGCAGCTCCACGAGATCTCCGAGGAGCACGACCTGGTCGGCGTCGTCGAGGACGGGCAGGAGCCGCTCCCGCACCTCGGGGCGGCTGGCCAGGTCGAAGCCCTCCATCGTCGAGGCGACGTGGAGGTCGGAGACGATCGCCGTCAGCACGCGCGCCATGTTGGCAGGGGCGGAGGGCTACGCTGGACCCAGGTGCCGCTCTTCTGCCGCCACAACCGCCACACGGCCGACTGTCCCATCTGCTCGAAGGGAACTGTTCTGGACGCCGGGCGCAGCCGCGGGCCGGCAAGTCGCTCGGATCGCCCGCGACGCCAGCGCGCGGGCGGCACCCCGGCGTTCCGGGGGCCGTTCGCCGCCGCCGGTCCCTACGAGGACGACGAAGGCCGCTACGAGGTCAGGCTCGAGCGGGTGCCGGGCGGGCTGCGCCTGGCCGCCTGGCAGGCCGGGGCCATCCGCCGTCAGGCGCCGGTTCTGGCCGCCGAGGACCTGACGGAGCTGATCCGCGAGGGCGAGCGAAGCCAGGCGCTCGTGGAGGACGAGGCCGCCTCGCTCCTGCGTGCTGTCGCCAGCGGGCCTGGCGCGGGCGCCAGCCCAGGCTGCGCCGGCGAGCTTCGGGAGGAGCTGCGAGCCGAGGACCTGCCCGGAGGCCGGCTTCGGATCGCCCGCTGGGTCCTGCGGCCGGGATCTGGCTGGGAGCTCCAGCAGGCGCCCGTGATGTACCCGGCGCCGCGCTACGCCGAGGCGCTCGCGGCACCCTCCGGGCGCCCGCGATCCTGACGTCGTGGGGCGGCTCTACAACTCGACGGCGTGCCGCTCACGCTCGTAACCGGACCGGCCAACTCCGCCAAGGCGGGGGAGGTCCTGGGTGGCCTGCGCGCGCGGCTCGACGACGATCCGATACTGGTCGTGCCGGCCTTCCAGGACGTGGAGCACAGCCAGCGCGAGCTCGCCGCGGGCGGGGCGGTGATCGGCGCGCGCGTGGTCCGCTTCGCCTGGCTCTTCGAGACGATCGCCGAGCGCACTGGCCAGGGCGGTCGCAGGGCTTCGCCGGTGCAGAGGGAGCTCCTGGTCCAGGAGGCGATCACCGGCGCCGGGCTCGAGGTGCTGGCGGACTCCGCCGGACGTCCCGGTTTCACGCGCGCCGCGGCGCGCTTCCTCGCTGAGCTCGAACGCTCGATGGTCGAGCCCGCGCGCTTCACACGGGCCCTTCGCGACTGGGCAGGGGACGGGCCGCGCCGCGGCTACGCCGAGGAGGTCGCCCGTCTCTATCGCCGTTACCGCGACCTGCTCGACGCCGCCGGGCTCGTGGATGCCGAGCTCTACGCCTGGCGCGCGCTGGACGCGCTTCGCCGCGAGCCGGCACGCTGGCGCGATACGCCGCTGTTCGTCTACGGCTTCGACGACTTCACGCCGCTCGAGCTCGAGGCTCTCGAGACGATCGCGCGGCGCTGCGGGGCGGACGTGACCGTCTCGCTGCCCTTCGAGCCGGGTCGGATCGCCTTCCGCGTAGTCGCGCCGATCTATCAGGCGCTTGCCTCCCTGGCCGATCGGGAGGTGCGCCTGGAGGCGCTATCGGACCACTACTCCGACGGCTCGCGCGACGCGCTTCACCATCTGGAGCGCAACCTGTTCGAGCTCGAGCCTGGGCCCGCGCGCCCGGCCGGGGAGACCGTCCGGCTGCACGCGGCGGGTGGCGAGCGGGCGGAGGTCGAGCTGGTCGGAGCCGATGTCCTGCGGCTGCTTCGTGAGGGCGTGTCCCCAGGCGACGTGGCGGTCGTCCTGCGGGAGACCGGCCGCTACGCGTCGCTCGTGGAGCAGGTCTTCGGCGCCTACGGCATCCCGTTCTCGATCGATCGCTCCGTGGCGCTGCGCATGACGAGCCTCGGGCGCGGGCTGCTCGCGCTGGTGCGCGCCGCCGTGCTGGGAGGGGGCGCCGACGACCTGCTCGCCTACCTGCGCACGCCCGGACGGCTTCGCCAGCCGGGGCTCGCCGATCGGCTGGAGTCAGAGGTCCGAAAGCAGGGCGCCGAGTCCGCGGAGGCCGCGCGGAAGATCTGGGAGGACGCGCCCTGGAAGCCCGAGCAGCTCCGGCTCGACGAGCTCGACCGCCTGCGGGGCGCCGGGGACATGGCCGTGTTCGTCAGGGAGCTCGACCGGGCGCTGCAGCGGCTGTTCACGGCTCCGTACCGCCGCATGGCGCCGGTTCTCGACGGGTCGGAGCTCGAGGACCCCCGAACCTTCGACGCGGCCCACGACGCTCTGGCGCAGATCCACGCGCTGATCGGGGCCGGCACGCTGGCGTCCCTGGACCACGCCGCGCTTCACGAGACGCTCTCCGAGCTCAGGCTGCGGCTGGGGGAGAACCCCCAACCGGATCGCGTCCAGGTCGCGAGCCCGGGTGCCATCCGCGCCCGCCGCTTCCACTCCGTCTTCGTCTGCGGGTTGCAGGAGGAGGAGTTCCCGCGCGGCAGCTCGCCGGAGCCCTTCCTGCCGGACTCCGACCGGACCGAGATCGCCAAGACGAGCGGCCTCGCGCTCCCGCTGCGCGAGGACCGACTCGATCGCGAACGTTATCTCTTCTACGTCTGCGCCTCGCGGGCGGAGAGCTCGCTGGTCCTCAGCGCGCGCTACTGCGACGAGGAGGGAAACCCCGCCTCCCCCTCCTTCTTCGTCGAGGACGTGCGGGACCTGTTCGATGGGCCGGCCGAGCGCCGCCGATCGCTGTCGGAGGTGACGTGGGCGCCGGAGGGTGCGCCCACCGCGGAGGAATGGGCGCGCACGATCGCCCTGCGCGGCCCGCGCGCCGCCGCCCCCGAGCCGGGCCCGCTCACCGACCCGGGGGTGCGCGAGGAGCTGGCCGCGCGCGAGTCGGTGTCGGCCGCGGCGCTCGAGCGCTTCGCCGACTGTCCGGTGAAGTGGCTCGTCGACAGCCTGCTCAGGCCGGAGGCGCTCGAGCCCGACCCGGAGGCGATGGTGCGCGGCCGCTATGCCCACGCGGTCCTGGAGGGGACCTACCGCCGGCTGCGCGAGGCCACCGGCTCCCGACGGGTGACGAGCGGGAATCTCGCGCAGGCGGAGCAGATCCTGCTGGAGGAGCTCGAGCTGAGGCGCTCGGAGTTCCAGCTGTCCCCCAAGCAGACGCGCGTCCGTGCCGCGGTGCGGCGGCTCCAGTTCGACCTGTTGCGCTTCCTGCGCCACGAGGCCGAGTCCGACAGCCAGTTCGAGCCCGAGCATTTGGAGCTGCGCTTCGGGCCCATCGAGGTCGCGGGCGTGAACGTCCGCGGGGTGATCGACCGCGTGGACACCTGGGACGGACACGCCCTCGTGCGCGACTACAAGAGCGGCAAGTCGGTCGCCGCCTACAAGGCCGACAGCTGGGAGCGCGAGAACCGCTTCCAGGCCGCCCTGTACATGCTGGCGGTCGAGGAGCTCCATGGCCTGGAGCCCGCGGGCGGGGTCTACGTGCCGCTGGGAGGCGAGGATCGCCGGGCGCGCGGGCTGGTGGCCGACCTGCCGCAGCTCGGGTCGGACTTCGTCTCCAACGACCGCCGAGAGCCGGACGAGTTCAGGCAGCGCCTGGAGGACGCGTCGGCACGGATCTCCGAGACCGCCGCCCGTATGGCGCGCGGAGAGCTCCGCTGCACCCCCGATAGCTGCGCCTACGACGGGGGCTGCTCGTACCCGTCGATCTGCCGGAGCGAGGGCTGATGGACTTCACCGACGAGCAGCTGCGCGCGATCGGGCGGCGGGAGGGCCCGCTGCTCGTCAGGGCGGGGGCCGGGACGGGCAAGACGTCGGTGCTGGTGGAGCGCTTCGTAAGGGCGGTGATCGACGACGGCGCGCCGCTCGAGTCGATCCTCGCGATCACCTTCACCGACAAGGCCGCCGCCCAGCTGGGGAGCAGGATCCGCGCGCGCTTCCTGGAGCTCGGCCGCCGTGAGGAGGCCCGCGCGGCGGAGGGAGCCTGGATCTCGACGATCCACGGGTTCTGCTCACGGGTGCTCCGGGCGCACGCGCTCCGGGCGGGGATCGACCCCGAGTACCGGGTGCTCGGGGAGCTCGAGACCGAGCGGGTCGGCCTCGACGCCTTCGACGGGGCCCTGGCGGACTTCCTGGAGGGGGCGGGGGCGGAGCGGCTCGAGCTGGTCGCCGCCTATACGCCCGACAAGCTGAGAGCGATGGTGCGCACGGCCTACTCGCGCCTGCGCAGCCGGGGCGAGCGGCGGCCCTCGCTGCCCGAGGTCAGGGCGCCCGAGCCCTCGACCGGGGCGGCCGCGCGGGCGGAGCTGTTGGCGGTCGCCTCCCGGGCGCTCGCCGAGCTCGGAGCCGCCGGGAGCGGCAAGCAGGTCGAGGAGGCGCTGGCCCTGCTCGAGGGATGCGCGGAGGCGCTCGGCGACAGTCCGTCCCATCACCCTCGCGACGTCGAGGCGTTGCGGGTCAAGGGCGGCGCCAAGGCGCTCAAGGGCTCCGCCTGCGAAGCCTACGAGCGCGCGCGGGCCGCGTACGAGGAGTGGTGCGCCCTGAGCCGCAGCGCCGGGGATCACGCTCTCCTGCGCGAGCTGCTCGCCCTCTACGGCGACCGCTACGACGAGCTGAAGCGCGCCCGCTCCGGGATCGACTTCGAGGACCTCGAGCTGATCGCCAGGGACGTGCTGGAGGGCGATGCCGGCATCCGGGAGCAGTACGCCGGCAGGTTCAGCCACGTCCTGGTCGACGAGTTCCAGGACGTGAACCGGCTTCAAAACGCGCTGCTCGAGCTGATCTCGCGCGACAACCTGTTCCGGGTCGGCGACGAGCACCAGTCGATCTACGGCTTTCGCAACGCCGACGTCGGCGTGTTCCGCGAGCACCAGGAGCGGGCTCGTGGAGAGGGGAGCGTCGAGAGCCTGACGGCGAACTTCCGCAGCCGCCCGGAGCTCATCGACGCGATCGACATGGCGTTCGAGGACCTCTGGGGAGCCGACTTCGAGCCACTGCGCGAGCCCCCCGGACCGAGGCGCCGGAAGGCGCTTGGGGAGCCGGCTGTCGAGCTCCTCGTGACCGACCGTGGCAGGCAGCGCTTCGACGCGACCTTCGCGGGCCGGGAGGAGCCGTTCGGGGCGGGGATGCGCTCGGTCGCGCACTGGCGGGCAGCGGAGGCGCGGCTGCTGGCCAAGCGAGTGCAGGAGCTCGCGGGAAGCGGCGGCTGGTCGTACCGCGACGTCGTCCTGCTGCTGCGGGCCACGACGCACATGTCGGTGTACGAGCGCGCGCTCGAGGAGCGCGGCGTGCCTACCCATGTCGTCGGCGGGCGCGGCTACTGGAGCCAGCAGCAGGTCGGCGACCTGCGCCACTGGCTGGCGGCACTGGCCAACCCGCGTGACGAGCTCGCGATCTTCTCGCTGCTCGCCTCCCCGTTCGTGGGCGCCTCGCTCGACGCCGTGGCGATCGTCGGACTGCGGCGCCGGCGCCTGGCGCGCGACGTCTGGTGGACGCTCACCCAGGCCTTCCTCCCGGACGGCGATGGCAGCGACGACCTGGAGGCGCGTCTGCCCGAAGCCGATCGCGAGCGCATCGGTCGCTTCGTGCGGCTGTTCGACGCGGAACGGCGGGCGGCTCCGCGCGTGTCGCTGGAGCGGCTCGTTGACCGCGCGGTGACCTCGACCGGCTACGACCGCCGCATCCTGGCGCTGCCGGCCGGCGAGCGCCGCATGGCGAACGTGCGCAAGCTCATGCGCATGGCGCGCGAGTACGAGGCCGACGAGGGCCGCGACCTGCGTGGCTTCATCGACTTCGTCGCCGAGCGCGACCTGATCCAGGAGCGCGAGGGGGAGGCTCCGCTCGAGGCCGAGGAGCTCGACGCGGTGCGGCTGATGACTGTGCACCGCGCCAAGGGCCTCGAGTTCCCGGTCGTGTGCGTGGCCGACCTGGGGAAGCTCGGCAGGGAGGACTACGGCGGCCTGCGGATCTCGGACGACGGGCGGCTCGGCCTGCGGCTGGCCTCTCTCGGCGGCGGCTCCGTCGACAGCGCCGAGATGCGACGGATCCGCGACGAGCAGCGGCTCGCCGACGAGCAGGAGGAGCGGCGGATCTTCTATGTGGCGATCACCCGCGCCCAGGAGCGCCTGGTGTTGAGTGGAGCGACCGACCTGGAGAAGCGGCCCGGGCCGGCGCCGCTCGAGGAGCCGATGCGTTGGATCTGGCGCCGCTTCTGCCCGGGGCTCCCCGCCGAGGGTGCGAGCGGCGTGAGCCCGGGCGCCTGGAACGGGCGGGAGGTGCGGGTTCGCTGGACGCGCTGCGCGCCGGACACGCTCGATGAGCTCCTGCCCGCGTCCGACCGTGACCCGCTGCGCCCTGAGCCCACCGCTCCAGCCAAGCTCGAGGCCACGCCACCGCTCGCGCTCGGCGGCGTCTCCGCTCCGCGGGCGCTGCCGGTCAGCCGCCTCTCCTACTCGGGCCTCCAGGCCTACAAGCGCTGCGGCTACCGCTTCTACCTGGAGCGCGCGCTGCGGTTGCCGGGCGCCGACAGCCTGCGGCTCGGCGGGGGCGGGGCGCCCGGGGTGCAGGCGAAGCTCGACCTGGCCGCGGGCCCGGAGCTCGGGGAGACAGACGCGCGCGAGCCGCGGGCCGCCGACGAGCTGCCCGCGCTGCTGCGCGGCACGATCGTTCACGAGCTGCTCGAGCGGCTCGACTTCGCGCGCCCGGCGGTGCCGTCCGCGAAGGCGGTCGCCGAGCTGATCGAGCAGCACGGCGTCGCCGAGCCCGGCGAGCGGGACGTGGCGGGAGTGCGCGGGCTGATCGAGGCGTTTTGCGACTCGCCGCTCCGGGAGCGCATCGCAGGCGCGGAACGTGTCCGTACCGAGCAGCCCTTCGCCTTTCCGCTCGAGCTGCCGGAGTCCCCCGGGCGCAGCCTGCTCGTGAACGGGTTCCTGGACGTCCACGCGGTCGAGCCGGACAGGACCCTGATCGTCGACTACAAGAGCGATCCGCTGGACGGGCGAGACCCGACCGCCGTCTGCGACGAGAAGTACGCGACCCAGCGCGTCGTCTACGCCCTGGCCGCGCTCCGCGGCAGGGCCGCGCGGGTCGAGGTCGCGCACCTGTTCCTGGAGCGGGCGGACGAGCCCGTGCTCAGCGTGTTCGAGGCCGCGCAGACGGGCGACCTGGAGCGCGAGCTGCTGGAGCTCGCGCGAGGGGTGGTCGAGGCCAGGTTCGCGCCCACCGAGCACCCGCACCGGGAGCTCTGCGCCGACTGCCCGGGTCAGCCCGCGCTCTGCTCCTGGGGCCCCGAGCACACGCTTGCGGCGGGCTGAGCGGCCATCGTTGCTAGCTTCGGCGCCGTGCGGGGCGACCGTCGTCAGCGCAGCACGTTGATCGCCGCGATCGCGGCAAGCCTGCTTGCCCTGGCCGGCTGCGGTGGAGGCGACAAGGAGCCCTCCGCGTCGAGCCCGACCGGCACCGGGACCGCGACGGGGACCGGGCCGACCGCGACCAAGCCGAGCGGGACGGGGACGGGCACGGCCACCGAGCCGCTGAAGCGAAATCCCAGGCGCGCGGCGATCGAGCGTACGGTCGCGTTCTTCTTCGCGAGCGTCGAGCGCTCCGACGCCGCCACCGCCTGCCGCCTGCTGGGACACCCGCCGACCTCGCTCGAGGGCTGTGCGCGGGCCGCGGGCATTGACCTGACGCGAGTCCCGAGCTCCGACGAGGAGTCCGTCCAGCGGGTGCGGATGGCCGGCCGGCGCGCAAGCGTGCGGCTCTCCAGCGGTCAGACCGTGACCCTGCGGCGTGCGCGGGGCGGCTGGGTCATCACCGGCCTGCGGCCGTAAAGCGCCCGGTTCCGTCAGGAGCGGCTCCTATCGTGCGATCAGCCCTTCGTCCGATTGGGGGGCGGGATCCCATGCCTCTCTGCTTTATCGAGCCACAGCAAGCGATCAGGGTCGTCGCGGAGGCCGTCGGGCGCGACGCGCGGCGGCAACTCGTTGGCGAGGTGGTCAGGGCATGGGTGGACGAGATCCCGGACGACGAGCTGGAGGGGCACTACGCGAAGGCCGTCGACGACCTGGACGAGGACGACCTCTCGATGCTCGCCGCCTGGCACGCCTCGCTCGAGGTGGGCCAGCCGATCGCCAACAAGGACTTCCTGCTCAAGGCCTTCCCGCGCCTCGGCGAGCACCGGCGCGAGGCGCTCCGGATCGCGGCGGGGTTCAAGGGCGACGACGCCTTCGACGCCGGGGTCAGCGAGGACCAGGCGCTCGACGCGGTGCTGCCATGGCTGTCGGGGCCGCGGCTGATGGAGTTGGCGGCGGAGGCGATCTCGCTCTACACCTGGGACCGCCTCGGGACCGACAACTAGGCGGCTGCAAAGCTTCGCCTGGCGGTGTCATCGGCCCTCGGCTTGGCCCACCAAGCCTTCGGGCCTGCTTCCTTGCCAGGCTCGCTTTTCGCCGCCTACTTGCCGGTCCCCTGGTTCTGCTGTGTTTCATTGGGTGTGGCGGGCCCGGGGGTGGCGGTCACCTTGCCACCGTCACTCGTGTGGTGGATGGGGACACGGTTTGGCTGTCCGGGCTCGGGCGGGTTCGGTTGATCGGCGTGGATACGCCGGAGGTGTATGGGTCGGTGGAGTGCTTCGGGCCGGCTGCTTCGGCGTATACGAAGCGCGTGCTTCGGCCCGGCGTTCGGGTGCGGTACCGGATGGGGGTCGAGGGGCGGGACCGGTACGGGCGGGCGCTTGCGTATGTCTGGCTTCGGGATGGGCGGCTGTTCAACGAGCTGCTCGTGGCGCGGGGATACGCACGGCCGCTCACGATCCCGCCGAACGACCGCTATGCGGCGAGGTTCGCGGCCGACGCGGAGCGGGCGCGGGCTGCTGGTCGAGGGCTCTGGCGGGCGTGCGGCTAGGCGGCCGCCGCGGGCTCGCGGCGGGCGACGAGCTCGTAGGCGCCCGTCGCGTCGCGGCCGTTCATGCGCCAGCGGAAGACGGCGATGTGCACGTTCAGCTCCTCGAGCTCGAGCGAGGAGCCCGCTATCACCGAGCCGGAGACGCGGCGCGGGAACTCCTCGCCGGGCAGCCACAGCTCCAGGCCGGCGCTTCGCTGGCGGCCGTCGCCGTCGTAGACGGTCGAGATTCGGGCCTCCTCCACCGCCAGGGGCTCGCCCGCCTCGAGCAGCCAGGCGGTGACCAGCTCGTGGCCGTGGCCAAGCGCCCCGCGCGGGCGGCGGGCCAGTGCCAGGACGGCGTTCTCGGCGTCTCCGATGGCGGAGATCGAGCGCATGGCGTCGAGCTCGTCCCACGCAGGCGGTGACTTGCTCTCGGCGATTGTTCCCACGCAGTCCACGCTCGTCCCACCGATCTCGCCGGTGACCCGGCAGAGGCGTGCGACCACGCCGCCCAGGTCGGCCTCGGCGGCCACCGGCTCGAGCTCGAGAGCGAAGCTGCCCTCCAGCTCCACGCGCACCCGTCCCTTGCGGCGCTCCACTTTCGGTCCGTCGCCTACCGCGTGCGCCCGGCGGCCCTCGAACAGCACCGAAGCCGCCTCACGCGCCGTCCCGTAGAGCTCGCGCGAGGGATCGAAGAAGGAGATCGCCGGCGCCGGCGCCGGCTCGCTCACCGTCCGAGTTGACCGGGCGGCGGGGGCTCGTACTCGGTCGCGCTGCCCTCGACATCGAACCCGCCGGGCCCCGGCGGGGCCCCGGCGCGGGCCACCCGCAGCTCCATCCGGCGGCTCAGCGAGCGCATGACCAGGCGGCGCATGAGCGGGCGGGTCGGCGGCAGCAGCAGCAGCAGGCCGATGATGTCGGTGATGAAGCCCGGTGTGATGAGGAAGGCTCCGCCGAAGATCACGAGCACGCCGTCCTGCACCTCGCGATGGGGCATGCGCCCCCGCGCGAGCGCCTGGCTGAACCGCCGCCAAACCGCTCGGCCCTGCGAGCGGAGGAGCATCGAGCCCAGGACCGAGTCGGCGGCCAGAAGCAGGATCGTCCAGGGGACGCCGATCGCGTCGCCGACCTTGAGGATCACGTACAGCTCGGCCAGGGGGACGGCGATGAAGAGCGCCAGCAGAGCGAACAGGGGCACCCGGCTGACCCTACTACCATGGGGTCATGCCGAACGTCGACGAAGTGCGTGACGCCCTGACCAACGTGATCGACCCCGAGCTGGGGCTCGATTTCGTCGAGTTGGGGCTGATCTACGAGGTCGAGGTGGAGAACGAGGAGGTCTTCGTGACCTTCACGCTGACCTCGCCCGGCTGCCCGATCGGCCCCCAGGTCAGCGAGCAGATCGAGGAGTTCGTCGGCGAGCTCGACGAGGTCTCGCGGGTGTACCCGAAGATGGTCTTCAGCCCGCCCTGGACGCCGGAGATGATGAGCGAAGACGCGAAGTTCGCCCTGGGCTACTGAGCGGCGCGGGGCACGTGCCCGAGCTGCGCCTGATTCGCGAATCGTTCCCTGAGGATCCAGTCCTCGACACGGCGGTTTCGCGGGCGCTGCTCGAGCGGGTCGCGGCCGGAGAGCTCCCCGCCACGCTGCGGATCGCCCGCCCGGGGGCGATGGTGGCCTTCGGCAAGCAGGACGCCGCCGGTCCGGGCTATCCCGCCGCCGCCCGCGCGGCCCGGGAGCGGGGCTTCGAGGCGGTAGTGCGCCTCGCGGGCGGGCGGGCGGCCGTGTTCCACGAGGGCACCGTGGCGGTCGCGCACGCCATGCCGGACCCGAACCCTCGCCCCGGGGTCTTCCCGCGCTTCGAGGCCGTCGCGGAGCTGATCGCCGCGGCCCTGCGCACGCTCGGGGCCGATGCCCGCGTGGGTGAGGTGGAGGGGGAGTACTGCCCCGGCGGGTATTCGGTCAACGCCCGGGGCTCGGTGAAGCTCGCCGGGGTCGGCCAGCGCCTCATCAAGGGCGCCGCGCACGTCGGGGGAGTGGTTGTGGCCGCGGGCGCCGATCGCATCCGGGACGTGCTCGTGCCCGTGTATCGCGAGCTCGGTCTCGACTGGCGCCCGGACACGGCGGGCGCGACGGCGGACGAGGTGGCGGGACTCGACTCCGATGCGGTGCGCGACGCGCTTCTAGAGCAGTACGCCGAGCGCTATGACCTGGTCGAAGGGCGGCTCGACGAGGGGACGCTGGCGCTGGCGCGCCGGTTGGCTCCCGAGCATCGCTCGCCCGGCCAGGCGGCGGTCAGGACGAGGCGCTAGTCGAGCGCCTGCCGCCGCCGCCGGGCTTCGGCTTCCGCCGCCGCGGCGCGGCCGCGCGGGCCGCCTCCAGGAGCTCGTCAAGCGACTCCTCGATCAGCTCGGTCATGCGGTCGATGTCCGGCATCGCGTCATAGTCGCCGAGCAGCCCGAAGTCGACCTTGCCGTTGTAGCTCATGATCGCGATCGCGAGCGCGTGGTTCTCCGGCAGGAAGGCGACCGGCACCATCTCCTGCATCTCGCGCCCCAACAGGTAGAGCGGGAACTGGGGCCCCGGCACGTTGGTCACGATCAGGTTGAAGAGCCTGGTGGAGAAGTTGATGCGCGAGGCCTGGGCGAGCAGCGTCGGGGGCGCGAAGCGCTCGAGCCCGGCGATCACCTCCGCCCCCAGGGCCTGCTTCGAGTCCTTCACGCCCGCCATCGACTCGCGCACGATCCGCAGCCGCTCCACGGGCTCGCTGGCGTAGACCGGCAGCGGTCCGCGCATCGCGGCGATGCGGTTGCCGAGCGTCCCGTGGTCGTCGTCAGCGCGAATCGACATCGGCACGAGCGCCCTGAGCTCGAGCCCCTCCACGCGCACGCCGCGCGTCCGGAGCCAGCGGCCGAGCGCGCCGGCCACGACCGCGAGCACGACGTCGTTCACCGTCCCGCCCAGGGCGTCCTTGATCTCTTTCAGCTCGGCCAGCGGCCGCTGCGTCCACCAGACGCTGCGGTGCGGCCCGATCGGCACGTTGAGCGGAACGTCAGGCGCGGGATTGAGGCCCGCCCAGACGACCTCCCCCAGCGCCTCCACGGTCTCGCGCGCCCCGCCAACGGCCGCCCTGGGGCTCGTCACGGCGCCGAGCACCCGCCCCGCCAGGCCGACCGGGGCGCGCAGGGCGTCCTTCACCGCCTCGCCCACCAGGCCGACCGTGGAGGGCTCGGGGGCCGGCGTCCAGGACCGGGCGCGGGCGTCCTCCGACGGGCCGCCGCCGTCCCCGTCCCGGTCCTCCTGGGGCACCGGCGACACGTCGAACAGGACGGTCGAGATGTCCACGCCGGCGACCCCGTCGACCATCGCGTGGTGGGTCTTGCTGATCAGCGCGAAGCGGTTGTCCTCGAGCCCCTGGACGAGCCACAGCTCCCACAGCGGCTTCGAGCGGTCGAGTCGCTGGGAGAAGATCCGGCCGACGAGCGCCCGCAGCTGCTCGAGCGATCCCGGCGAGGGGAGGCCCGTGACGCGCAGGTGATAGTCGAGGTTGAAGCTCGGGTCGTCGATCCAGAACGGACGTCCAAGCTCGAACGGGGGCTCCGTGAGCTTCTGCCTGTAACGCGGGACCTGCCCCATGCGAGAGGTCAGGTGCTCCACGAGCTCCTCCTGCGAGGGCGGCGGTCCTTCGAAGATCACGACCCCGCCGACGTGCATGTGGGACATGTCGCGCTCCTGGTGCAGGAACGAGGCGTCCACGGGGCTGAGTCGCTCCATGTGCCCCTGCATCTCAGGCATGCCCGGAGCCTACCCGTCGCGGGGGGCCGCCCACAACGGTGGGTGCGGGCACGCTTTTCCCAGCTACCCTCTGGAGCGATGCCCGCCGCGCCCGAGAAGCTGCTGCTGGCTGCGCCGCGGGGCTACTGCGCCGGCGTCGACCGGGCCGTGCAGACGGTCGAGCGCGCCCTCGAGCTCTACGGCCCGCCGGTCTACGTCCGCAAGGAGATCGTGCACAACAAGCACGTGGTCGAGCAGCTGCGCGAGCGCGGCGCCATCTTCGTCGATGAGGAGACCGAGGTGCCGGACGGCGAGACCGTCGTCTTCTCCGCTCACGGGGTGGCGCCCAAGGTGCACGAGAACGCCGCCAGCCAGAGCCTGAGGACGATCGACGCCACCTGCCCGCTCGTTACCAAGGTGCACGTCGAGGCCAGGAAGTTCGCCATGGAGGGCTACACGATCATCCTGATCGGCCACGACGGGCACGAGGAGGTCGAGGGGACGATGGGCGAGGCCCCGGCCCAGATGCTGCTCGTCCAGTCCGAGGAGGAGGCGGACCGGATCGAGGTCGAGGACGAGGACCGGGTCGCGTACCTGACGCAGACGACCCTCTCCGTCGACGAGACCGACCGCATCATCCGCCGGCTGCGCGAGCGCTTCCCCAACATCGTCGGGCCGAAGAGCGACGACATCTGTTACGCCACCACGAACCGTCAGATGGCGGTCCGCCAGATGGCGCGCGAGTGCGACCTCGTCCTGGTGATCGGCTCGCGCAATTCCTCGAACTCGAACCGCCTGGTGGAGGTGGCCCGCGACCACGGGGCCGACTCGCACCTGATCGACAACGAGGAGCAGGTGCGCGAGGAGTGGCTCGACGGCAAGCGCGTCGTGGGCATCACCTCCGGGGCGAGCGCGCCGGAGGAGCTCGTCCAGCGGCTGGTCGGGTTCTTCCGTGAGCGCGGCACCGAGGACGTCTCGGAGCTCGAGGTCGTGCAGGAAGACGTCCGCTTCATGCTCCCCAAGGACATCCGCCGGGAGCTGGCCGGACGCGCCGGGTAGTCCGCCGCCCGCTCAGCCGGGCGGGAGCGGCGTGAACTGCACGCCGTGCAGGCGCAGGCCGGGGGACTCGGCCACGATCGTGCCGTCGGTCTCGTAAAGGCCGGGTTCCCGGTCGGCGCCCGAAAGCACCGCATAGGCGCCGCCGGCCCGGAACTCGAAGCTGGCCGCCGCCCCGGCGTCCACCGCCTCGATCCAGTCCTCGCCGTCCGTCCAGTCGCGCACCAGCTCGAGCCGCGCCCTGTCGGCGGGCAGGGCGATGTCGGCAGTCTGAGGCTCCAGCAGCACGCCGGGGGCGTCCTCGGGGCGGAGCGGGTCGAGCGGCGCCGGCGGGTCGAGCTCGGACTCGATCTCCCGGAGGCACTGCTGGATCGCGAGCTCCGTGTCCCGGTAGTCGCCCTCGCCGTAATGGATGAACGAGAGCAGGCCGGCGCGGTCGAACAGGTAGCGACCGGGCCAGCCCCTGTTGCCGTACAGGCGCCAGAGCTCGAGCTCGGGATCGAGCAGCACCGGATAGCGGATCTCCAGCCGTTCGACGGCGCGCTCAACCGCGCCGCGATCGCGCCCGAACGAGTAACCCGGGGAGTGGACGCCGACCAGCTGCAGGCCGGCGTCCGCGTAGCGGGCGTGCCAGGCGTCCAGGTAGGGAAGCGTTCGCAGCGAGTTCACGCGCGCGAAGTCCCAGAACTCGACCAGCACCGCGTGGCGTCCCATGAGCCGGTCCATGCGCAGGAAGGGCACGCCGATCCAATCCATGTCGGGCGGGAACTCCGGGGCCGGGAGCCTTGCCTGGGCGGGCGGGCGCACCCGCGTAGGATGCCGAAGGCCGGCTCAGCCGGCAGCGGCGCGGAGCAGCAGGGGCCACAGCCCCAGCTCGATGGCGGCGCTGGCCAGCAGCATCGGCACGGCCACGGCGGCGGTCACGAAGGTGGCCGCCAGTAGCTCGTCCCAGTCGCCGCGGCGGCTGGCGGCGATCCATGCGGCGAGCGGCAGGAAGAGCGCGATCAGCTCGGGCAGGGCGTGGGGGAGCAGGGTCAGGATCAGGGTGGCGGGCCCGACGCCGAGCTGCGCCGCCACGGTCGAGGCGGCGCCGCCGATCGCGTAGGCCTGGGTACAGAGCGAGAAGGCGGTGGCGCAGATGACGAAGCCGATCGCGAGTGGCCCGGCCTTCTCGTGCACCCAGCGCGAGACCCCGCTCCGATGGGAAGCGGAGATCGGCAGCGAGCTGCCCGCGATGAAGCCGGCCACACACGCCATCGCGTGCAGGGCCAGCACGAGCGAGTTGCGGTAGAGGATGTGCAGGTAGTCCCCGACGCCCGCCTTGGTGGTGTAGCCGGGGATCACGAGCCGGCTGGCGTCCGGCGCCGAGAGCCTGGCCACCACGTACACGGCGAACAGCAGGGCGCAGGCGATCTGGAGGCTGCGGACGAGCCACGGCGCGAGCAGCCTGCCGGGGGCATGCCTCCAGCGCTCGAGGGTCGCGCGGGTGTCGCTCCAGCCCTGCACGAGGACAAGTTCGTTCACGCTCACCCGCTTGTCATCGGCAGCGGCCCTACGGGCCGTTAGCGCGGGCGGGAGGGCCGAGCAGCCGCTGGTCGTAACCTCGGAGACGATGGCTTCGGACGCCGCGGCCCGTTTCTCCCCGGATCAGCTGGAGGTCCCGATCGTCCAGGCGCCGCTCGCCGGCGGCCCGTCCACGCCGGAGCTGGCGGCGGCGGTCGCCAACGCAGGGGGCCTCGGCTTCCTCGCCGCCGGCTACCGGACGCCCGAGACGGTCCGCCAGGAGCTCGCCGAGCTCCGGCGCCAGACGGAACGTCCCGTCGGGCTCAACCTATTCGTGCCGTCGCGAGCGAGCGTGGATCGGGATGCGGTGGACCGCTACGCACGGCAGCTCGCCGCCGAGGCGGAGCGCTACGACGCGCGCCTCGGCGAGCCGCGAGAAGACGACGACGGCTGGGACGCGAAGCTCGCCCTGGCCGCCGAGGAGCGCCCGGACGTCGTCTCCTTCGCCTTCGGCTGTCCGGCGCCTGCGGTGGTGGAGGACCTCCGACGCGCGGGAGTCGCCGTGTGGATCACCGTGACCACGCCCGCCGAGGCGCGCGTGGCGCGCGACGCCGGCGCCGATGCGCTGATTGCGCAGGGAGTGGAGGCCGGCGGCCATCGCGCGAGCTTCGACGACCTGGAGCCGGGCGACCTCGGCCTGCTGGCGCTGCTGCAGCTCGTCGGAGCGGAGGTCGATCTTCCCCTGGTCGCATCGGGGGGGATCGTGTCCGGCCGCGGCGTTGCCGGCGCTCTGGCGGCGGGAGCCGCCGCCGTGCAGCTCGGCACGGCCTTCATGCTCACCCGGGAGGCGGCGACCTCCCCGGCCCACCGGGAGGCCTTGCGAAAGCGCGGCACCCGCACCGCCCTCACCCGGGCCTTCACGGGGCGGACGGCCCGTGGGCTGGTCAACCGCTTCATGCGCGAGCACCAGGACGCGCCGAGCGCCTACCCGCAGGTCCACCACCTGACCGCCGGAATCCGCGCGGCGGCCCGCGAGAGCGGGGACGCCGACGGCATCAACCTATGGGCCGGCCAAGCGTACGCGCTCGGCGACGAGGGCGACGCCGGCGAGCTGGTGCGACGCCTGGCCGAGGAGGCGCGCGAGGCATTGGGCGACGCCGGCCGCCGCCTGCCGGGCTAGCCGATACTGGCCGACGAAGTGGGCGCTCATCGCGTCAGCCGATGCTGCCGACCATCTCGAGCTGAATCAAGCGGTTCAGCTCCACGGCGTACTCCATCGGCAGCTCCTTCGTGACCGGCTCGATGAAGCCGTTCACGATCATCGCCGCCGCCTCCTCCTCGGAGAGGCCGCGCGACTGCAGGTAGAAGAGCTGCTCGTCGGAGATCTTGCCGACCACGGCCTCGTGGGCCACGGTCACGTGCGGGTTCTGGATCTGGATGTCGGGCCAGGTGTCCGAGCGGGAGCGGTCGTCCATCATCAGGCCGTCGCACTGGACGTGGGCCTTCGAGCCCTGCGAGTTGTGGCCCATGCGCACGAGGCCGCGGTAGCCCATGACGCCGCCGTCCTTGGAGATCGACTTGGCGAGGATGTTCGAGGTGGTGTTGGGCGCCAGGTGGAGCACCTTGGCGCCGGTGTCCTTCCAGACGTCGCCGGAGGCCACGCCGACGTTCAGGTGGTCGGCGCGCGCGCCCTCGCCCATCAGGAAGGAGCCCGGGTAGAGCATGACCTTCTTGGCGCCCATCGAGCCGCCGACCCACTCGACCGTGCCGTGGGCGTCGACGATCGCGCGCTTCGTGTTCAGGTTGAAGACGTCCTTGGACCAGTTCTGGACCGTGGTGTAGCGGGCCTTGGCCCCCTCCTTCACGAAGATCTCGACGACCGCCGAGTGCATCGAGTTGACCGAGTAGGTCTGCGCCGTGCAGCCCTCGATGTAGTTCACCTCGGAGCCCTCGTCGGCGATGATCAGGGTGTGCTCGAAGGTGCCCTCGTTGGCGCCCTCCATGCGGAAGTAGGCCTGCAGCGGCAGATCGACCTTCACGTCCTTCGGCACGTACAGGAACGAGCCGCCTGACCAGACGGCGCCGTGCAGCGCCGAGAACTTGTTGTCCTGGGGCGGCACGCACTTGTTCATGAAGTGCTCGCGCACGAGGTCGGGGTACTCCTGGACGGCCGTGTCCATGGCGCAGAAGACGATCCCCTGGTCCGCGTACTCCTTCTTCAGGCCCTCGTAGAAGGGCTCCTGGCGCCAGACGCCGACGACGCCGGCCAGGTGCTCGCGCTCGGCCTGGGGGATGCCGAGCTTCTCGAAGGTGTCCTTCTGCTCCTGGGGGACGTCGTCCCAGGAGTCGTAGCGCCCGGCCTCGGGCGGCGAGTAGAGCACCAGCTCTGACAGGTCGAGGTCGGACAGGTCGACGCCCCAGGTGGGGATCGGCTTGCGCTCGCAGATCTCGTACGACTTGACGCGCTTCTCGCGCATCCACTCCGGCTCGCCCTTGACCTTGGACAGCTCCTGGATGACCTCGCGAGAGATGCCCTTCTTGGCGACGAGCTGGCCCTGCTCGTCCTCGGCGATCGTGCTGGGCTTGGCGATACGGGTCTTGTCGGTGGCTGCCATGGGCTTGGTCCCTAATTCCGGGTGGGTGGGTCGGATATCCGGTGCCCGATTCTAGCGAGCGGGCCCGCCCGGCAAAGGTACCCGGGTCAGGCGCCGCCGTACACGACGAGCATGTCCGTCAGGACGCCCGCGAAGAACCCGAGCGCGAGCAGCCAGAGACCAAGCTCGCGGTGCCCGTGGCGGCGCACCGCGGTCCAGACCTCGCCGATCACGTAGAGGATGGCGCCGCCGGAGATCCCGTAGAAGGCCAGCTCGAGCGGCTGCGAGGTGACGTTGTAGCCGACGATGGAGCCGAGGAAGACCGGCCCCCCGCCAACGAGCCCGGCCAGCCCGATCCAGCGCCAGGAGGGCTGGACGGCGCCGAGCGGCCCCAGGATCCCGAAGCCCTCGGTGGCGTTGTGCAGCGCGAAGCCCACGATCAACACCGTCGCCAACCCGATCTCGCCGGTGCTGGCGGAGACGCCGATCGCGAGCCCCTCCGCGAAGTTGTGCAGGCCGATGGCCACCGCGATGGTCATGCCGACCTGGAGTGCCCGGGCGCGCGCGTCGGCCTCCAGGGCCAGGGTCTCGCCGGGGTTCAGGGCCGCCGCCTCGCCGGAGCCGCCGGCCACGGGCGCGGGCTTGGCGTTACGCCCGCGCAGGCGGGACTCGATCGTCGCGAGCCCGGCGCTCCCCAGGGCGAAGCCTCCGCCGAGGAGGAGCAGGAAGCCAAGCGCCTCGCCGCTTCCCTGCTTGCCGTGCCTGTAGCCCTGGACCGCCTCCTCGACGATCTCGAAGGCGTGCTCGAAGATGTCGACGAACAGGAAGGCCAGTACGCCAACCGAGAACATCGCCAGGGCCACCCGCGACCGGCGGCCGAGCAGCTGGATGCGGCCGAAGGGCAGGCCGAGGTAGATGGTGAGGCCGGCTAGGGCTCCGAGGGCGACGGTCTCGGCGAGGCTCAAGCGGGAAAGACTCCTGTCAGCGGGTGGGCAGGAGCCGACATATTAGGGCACCCTAAGCCGCGGGCGCCACCCGATTCCTTAGACTCCTCCCGCCGATGAAGCTCTACGTCTGCTACGGCATCTTCCGCTCGCCCCGGCCCGGCGGGCATCCCTGCCGGAACGCGCACGAGGCACTGCGCGAGGCGGGCTGGAAGCCGGAGGTCGTCAAGTCCTACGGCGGAGGCTTCCTCCCGGACTTCCTCAACGTGACCCGGGGCCGGCGCGAAGTGCGGGAGCTGACGGGCAACAACTGGGTCCCCGCGCTCGTGACCGACAACGGCGACGTGGTGCAGGGCTCGGAGCGGATCGTCGCCTGGGCTCAGAACAACCCCGCCGCCGGCGCCGAGCGCGCTCAGCAGCCGCGCTGAGCAGCGCGAACAGCCGCCCGCAAGCCGTGAGGCCGGTGGTCTGGGCGGCCCTCGCCACCGTCTACGTCGTCTGGGGCTCGGTCTACCTGGGGATTCGCGTCATGGTCGAGACGGTGCCGCCCCTACTGGGCGGCGGCCTGCGCTTCGTGATCGCCGGCGCGGCCTTCCTGGGCGTGCTGCGGTTGGCGAGCGGGGCAGCGCGCGTCCGCGTCAAGGCGCGGGAGCTCGCCGGCGCCGGCGTGATGGGGGTTCTTCTGCCGCTCGGCGGTAATGGCCTGGTCCTCCTGGCCGAGCAGAAGGTGCCCTCGGGGCTGGCGGCGCTGATCGTCGGCTGCGTCCCGCTCTGGGTCGCGCTCATGCGGAGGGCGCACGGCGAGGCGTTGCCGCTGACGACGCTCGGGGGCGTCCTGATCGGGTTCGCCGGGCTGGCGATTCTCGTCCTGCCCGGCGACCGGCCCGGCAATGCACCCATTTGGGGGGTGCTTCTCCTCGTCGGAGCGTCGCTGTCGTGGGCGGTTGGCTCGTTTTACTCCGGCCGCATCCCGCAGCCGGCGGACGCCTTCGCCGCAGCCGCGTGGCAGATGCTCCTCGGAGGCGCCCTGCTGGTCGCCGCTGGCCTGCTCGCCGGCGAGGCCGGAGACGTCCAGCTCGCAGACCTCTCGGTCCGCTCGCTCGTGGCCTTCGCCTACCTCGTCGCTGTGGCGATCGTGGGCTTCAGCGCCTATGTCTGGCTGCTGCGGAACGCCCCGATCTCGATGGTCGCCACCTACGCCTTCGTGAATCCGGTGATTGCGATCTTCCTCGGCTGGGCGGTCCTGTCCGAAGAGGTCACGCCCACGACCGCCGTCGGCGCGGCGATCATCGTCGCCTCGGTCGCCTCGGTGGTGCGGCGGGAAGCCGGAGGGGTCGCCGAGCCGGAGCCGACTCAGGCGCGCTGAGGACTAGGCGTCGAAGCTCGCCGGGTCGGGCCCGATCCGACGACCCTCGTCGAGGCCTTCGATGCTCAGCATGTCCTCGCTGGAGAGCTCGAAGTCGAAGACGTCGAAGTTCTCCTCGATCCGCGCCGGCGTGACCGACTTCGGGATCACGACGTTGCCGAGCTGCAGGTGCCAGCGCAGCACCACCTGGGCGGGCGTCTTCCCGTGCTCGGAGGCCAGCCGGGTCACCGCCTCGTCCTCGAGCGCGGCCCCCTGCGCGAGCGGGCTCCAGGCCTCGGTGGCCATGCCGTGCTCGGCGTGGAAGCTCCGCAGCTCGGGCTGCTGGAAGTGCGGATGCAGCTCGATCTGGTTGACCGCGGGCACGACGCCGGTGGCGTCGATGATCCGCTGGAGGTGGTCGACCTGGAAGTTCGACACCCCGATCGCGCGCGCCCGGCCCTGCTCGCGCAGCGCGACCAGCGCCTCCCAGGTCTCGACGTAGCGGTCGTTCGCCGGCGCGGGCCAGTGGATCAGGTAGAGGTCGACGTAGTCGAAGCCCAGGCGGCCGAGGCTCTTCTCGAAGGCGGCGGTCGCCTCGTCGCGGCCGTGGGAGTTGTTCCACACCTTCGTCGTCACGAACACGTCGCCGCGGTCGAGCCCGCTGTCCCTGATCGCCTCGCCGACGCCCGCCTCGTTGCGATAGGCGGCCGCCGTGTCCACCGAGCGGTAGCCGGTCCGCAGCGCGTGCGCCGCGGCCTCCGCGGTGTCCTCCGGCGGGATCTGGAACACCCCGAAGCCCAGCTGCGGCATCTCGCCCCCGTCGACGAGCTCGACCTGGGGCGCCTGACCCGTGTCGGAGCCTGGAGCCATCCGCGGCGCAGGCTACTGGGCTTGGCTAGCGCGGTCTGGCTTCGTCGTAGCGCTCGAGCCCGTCGTCCGGGATCGGCTCCCACGGCGCCGCGTAGGCCACGAAGGCGCGCCAGCTGAGACGTACCCCGGGGTCGCCGTCGAAGGCGGACATGCGCACGCTCATCTGCGATGGGTCGTCCGGGTTGCGGCTGAACAGGTGGGCGCCGCACTCGCGGCAGAAGCACTTCTCGAAGCCGCGGTCGGGACGCCAGGCCTTCACGAGCTCCTCGCCCTGGAGCAGGCGGAACGTGCGGCCGTCGATCCTGGCCTGGGCGGAGGCCGCGCTGCCCGTGCGGCCCTGGCAGCGGGTGCAGTGGCAGTAGCCGGCCTCGCGGGCGGGCTCCGTGAGCTCGAAGCGGACGCCACCGCAGAGGCAGCCGCCGGTCAGGGAGGGGTCCGCCACCGGGCTACTCGGGCCAGGATGGGTCGCCGGTGGTCGCCCCGCGCATGACCTTGAGCGATAGCAGCGCGCACTTGCGGCGGGTGGGGGAGATCTCGATGCCTAGCTGCTCGAGCACCCAGTCGGCGGGCAGGCCGGGGATCTCGTCGACCGGCATCCCGATCAGCTCCTCGCTCGTGATCGAGGCGGCGGCCTGCGAGATCGCGCAGCCCTGCCCGTGGAAGCGCAGGCCGGCGACCTTGCCCTCCTCCACCTGGACGTGCACGCCGAGCTCGTCGCCGCAAAGCGGGTTGTGGTCGTGGAACTCCAAGTCGTGCGGCTCGAGCTCGCCGAAGTTCCGCGGGTTCTTGTAGTGGTCGAGGATGTAGTCGCGGTAGAGCGCGTCCATCAGAGGCCGAAGACCTCGCGTGACTTCACGAGCGCCTCCACCAGGCGGTCCACGTCCTCGCGCGAGTTGTAGACGTGGAAGGAAGCGCGCGCGGTGGCGGGCACGCCGAGGTCGCGCATCAGCGGCTGGGCGCAGTGGTGGCCCGCGCGGATGCAGACCGCCTCGCGGCCGCAGACCTCGGAGATGTCGTGCGGGTGGATGCCCTCGATCGCGAACGAGACGACCCCGCCGCGCCTGTCGACGTCGGCGGGGCCGAACGCCGTGAGCCCCTCCACCTCCGGAAGGCGCTTCAAGGCGTAGGCCGTCAGGTCGCGCTCGTGCGCGCGCACGTTCTCCATGCCGACGGCTGCCAGGTAGTCGATCGCGGCGCCCAGCCCGACCGCCTCCGCGATCTGCGACGTCCCGGCCTCGTACTTCCAGGGCAGCTCGTTCCAGCTCGACGACTCGTCGTCGACGCGGGAGATCATGTGCCCGCCGCCGAAGAACGGGCGCATCGCGGCCAGCGTCTCGCGCTTGGCGTGCAGCACGCCGATGCCGGTGGGGCCGAGGGCCTTGTGCCCGGTCCAGGCGTAGAAGTCGGCGTCGATCTCGCCCAGGTCGAGCGGGAGCTGGGGGACGGCCTGAGAGCCGTCGATCAGCGTGGCGGCGCCTGCCGCGCGCGCCCGCCGGACGATCTCCCCCACCGGGTTGAGCGTGCCCAGCACGTTGGACACGTGGGCGACCGCGACCAGCTTCACGCTGCCCGAGCCGAGCGCCTCGTCGAGCTCGTCCAGCGACAGCTCCCCGCTCTCCGACACCGGCAGGTAGCGCAGCCGCGCGCCGACCTCCTGGCAGAGGATCTGCCAGGGGACGATGTTCGAGTGGTGCTCCATGCGCGTGATGAGCACCTCGTCTCCGGCGCCCACGTGCTCGCGGCCCCACGAGTACGCGACCAGGTTGATCGAGGCGGTGGCGTTGCCCGTGAACACCGTGCTCGAGGAGTCCCAGCCGACGAACTCGGCGATCCGCTCGCGGGCGCCCTCGAACAGGTCGGTGGCCTCCTCGGCGAGCTTGTAGACGCTCCGGTGCACCGGAGCGTTCGAGTGCCGGTAGTAGTCGTCCATGGCCCGCAGCACCTGCTCGGGCTTCTGCGAGGTGGCGGCCGAGTCCAGGTACACAAGGCGCTTGCCGTCCTCGACCCGGTCGAGCACGGGGAAGTCGGCCCGCAGCTCGGAGATCGGCTTGGCGGCGACGGTCGTCATCAGCCCTCGACCTCGCCCACGCGCTCGCCGATGAACTCGGCCACCTGCTCCTCGGCTCCCGCCAGCTTGTCCGCGATGCGCCGGCGCACCAGCGCCTCCAGGCCCGGGTCCTCGAGCCGCTGCACGACCTCCTCGAAGTAGCCCTCGACCAGCACGCGCACGGCCTCCCGCCGCGACAGGCCGCGGCTCATCATGTAGTAGATCTGCTCCTCGTCGAGCTCGCCGACGGTGCCGCCGTGCGAGGCGGAGACGTTGTCGGTCTCGACGATCAGGGACGGGATCGCGTCGCCGCGGGCCTTGGGCGAGAGCAGCATCGAGTGCGTCTGCAGGTAGGTGTGCGTCTCCTGCGCTCCCGGCACGATGTGGATCAGTCCCTCGTAGGAGGCGCGCGACTCGCCGGTCAGCGCGCCCTTCCAGACCGTGTCGCCGGTGGTGTGTCCCGCTTCGTGCTTGTCGGAGGTGAAGAGGTCGAGGTGCTCGGCGCGCTCGGTGAAGTACATGCCCGTGTGGCGCATGTCGGAGCCGGGCTCGGCGGTGACGATGTCGAGCGTCTGCTTCGTCAGGTGCCCGCCCAGGTGGATCGGCACCCAGCGCACGCGCGCGTCGCGGCGGATCTCGACCCGCTTGGTCGAGACGTCGTAGACCTCGCCGGTGCCCCAGTCCTGGTAGTGGGCGAGGTGCACCTGGGAGCCGGGCAGCGCGTAGAGCTCGAAGGCGCCGGCGTGGAGCGCCTGACCGTCGATGTGGGGGGCCAGGTGGTACTCCCGCAGCGAGCACTCGGCGAACTCGCCGACCACGGCGAGCGTGTGGGCGTACTGGGCCAGGCCCGGCTCGTCGATCAGCCACACGACCTGGATCGGCTTCTCGAGCCGCACCTCCTTCGGCACGTGCAGGAAGGCGCCGCCGGTCCAGAACGCAGCAGAGGCCGCCGGGAACTTGCCCTCCTCGGGCGGCAGGCGCCGGCCGAAGTAGCGCTCGACCAGCTCGGGCTGCTGCTCCACGGCCTGCTCGAGCGGCATGACCTGGACGCCCTGGTCGGCCGCGGCGGGATCGAGGTGCGAGTAGACGACGCTCGCGCCCTGCTGCACGAGCAGCCCGGCGTGCTCCTCGTCGTCCCTCAGGTGCTCCTGGACGATCTCCGGTAACTCCTCGAGCGGCTCGTAGCGGCGCGGCTCGAGCTCGTCCAGGCGCAGCTTGCGCACGTCGGTGGTCCAGAAGCCCGAGCGGCGCCAGCGCGGCACGGGCTCGCTCTCGAACCACTCGAGCGCGGCCCGCCTGCGCTCCTCGACGAAGGCGGCAGGCACTAGGCGGCGACCTCCTCGCGCACCCACTCGTAGCCCTTCTCCTCGAGCTGGTCGGCCAGCTCGGGACCGCCCTCGCGCACGATCCGGCCGTCGAGCATGATGTGAACGAAGTCCGGGCGCACGTAGCTCAGGATCCGCGTGTAGTGGGTGATGATCAGGAAGCCGCGCTCCTCGCCCAGCATCGCGTTCACGCCGTCCGAGACGATCCTCAGGGCGTCGATGTCGAGCCCCGAGTCGGTCTCGTCGAGCACGGCGAAGTCGGGCTGGAGCATCGCCAGCTGCAGGATCTCGGCGCGCTTCTTCTCGCCGCCCGAGAAGCCCTCGTTCAGGTAGCGGCTCGTGAACGCGCGGTCGATCCGGAGCAGCTCCATGTTGCGCTTCAGGAGCTCGCCGAACTCCTTCACCTTGATCGGCTCTTCGCGCCTGGCGTTCACGGCCATGCGCAGGAAGTTCGCCACCGACACGCCGGGGATCGTCGCGGGGTACTGGAAGGCCATGAACAAGCCGGCCCTGGCGCGCTCGTCGGGATCGGCCTCCGTCAGGTCCTCGCCGTTCAGGATCACGCGGCCCTCGGTGACCTCGTAGGTCGGGCTCCCCATCAGCGTGTTCGCGAGCGTGGACTTGCCGGAGCCGTTGGGACCCATCAGCGCGTGCGTCTGGCCCTTCTTCACGACCAGGTCGACGCCGTGCAGGATCTCCCGCTCCTCGGTTCGCACGTGCAGGTTCTGGATCTCCAGGCTCATACGGTCGCCTTCCTCCTTGGCCGTTGGGCCAGGTCGGGCTGGGCCAGGTCGGCCAGCGTCATGTCGTTCAGGGTGCGCACGATCGAGCCCTGGACGCGGGTCCAGAGCAGCTTCGTCGGGCACGGCTCCTCGCCCTCGCGCAGGCACACGAGCGTCCCGTCGGAGTCGGCGCTGATGCACTCGATCGGCGCGATCTCGCCCTCGAGCGCCCTGACCACCTCGGCCATCGTGATCCCGCTCGCGGGCCGGGCCAGCGAGTAGCCCCCGTGGGCGCCGCGGCGCGACTCCACGAGCTCCGCCTTGCGCAGGCGCTGGACCAGGTGCTCGAGGTAGGCCAGGGGGAGCCCCTCGGCGTCGGCGATCGAGCCGAGCGGGATCGGGTCGGCGCCGTTGTTGCGCGCCAGATGCGCCATCACGCGCACGCCGTACTCCGCCTTTGTCGAGAACATCATCGGGCGATTACCTACCTCGGCGGTAGGATAAAGGAGCAGCGCCGGCTACTGCCGCTCGAGCAGGCGGAGGTCGTGCGCCAGACGGTCCGGCGTGGCCTCCTGCCCCGGGAACCCGATCCGCTGGTAGCCGCGCTTGTCCACGATCACGAAGCGCGCCTGGTGCTCCTGGGCGACGCTCTGGGGCTGGATCGCGTAGCCCTTCCACAGCGGCCGCAGCTGGGCCCGCGTCCCCAGCACGAAGCGCAGGCGGCCGAGCGCCTGCTGCTTGGCCAGGAAGGCACGCGCCCGCGCCGGGGTGTCGCGCGGCGGGTCGACGGCGATGGCGATGGCGGGCACGTCGTGCCCGAGGTCGTCCAGCGCCCCGCGTGCCGTCTGCGCCATGCCCGGGCAGCTCTCCTTGCAGGTCGTGTAGAGGAAGGTCACGAGCACGGGTCGGCCGCGGAAGCCGCGCATCGAGATCGCCCGGCCGCGGTCGTCGCGCAGCCGGAAGTCCGGCGCCCGCACGCCGCGCGGCAGCAGCGCGCCCGCGTAGCCGGTGGCGGCGGTGGGAGGAGCAGCGTTCTGCTCGTCCCGGCTGAGGGCGATCACGAGCACGCCGCCGAGCACCACGGCCGCCGCGACTATGGAGGCCAGGGCCACGCGCGGGTTCACGCGGCCGCAGGCTAGAGGTCGCGGTGCGAGCGGGCGGCGACTAGGGCTCGACGAGCCCGCGGCGGATCGCGTAGCGGACCAGCTCCACCCGGTCGCGCATGCCGAGCTTCGAGAGCAGGTTGCCCCGGTGCGACTCGACGGTCTTCTCCGACACGCTCAGCGTCTCGGCGATCTGGCGGTTCGTGTACGCCTCCGCGACCAGCTTCACGATCTCGAGCTCCCTCGGGGTCAGCCCGTCGTCGGCGTCACCCCGGGCGCCCTCGCGCCACTCCCGCATCAGGGCCTGCTGGGTGCGTCCGGAGAGGAACGTGCGGCCGTCAGCCACGGTCCGCAGCGCATCGATCAGGTCCGCGTCCGCGGAGCGCTTCAGCACGTAGCCGGCGGCTCCCGCCTCCAGGCCCTCGAAGAAGTAGCGCTCGTCGTCGTGCATCGAGAGCAGCAGGACGCGCGTGTCCGGGCAGTGGGAACGGATCTCGCGCGCCGCCTGGATGCCGGTCAGCCGTGGCATCGACACGTCGAGCACGGCTACCCCCGGCTGCCGGCTCTGGGCCGCGGCAATGGCGGCGACGCCGTCCTCGGCCTCGGCCACCACCTCCATGTCGGCCTGGCGCTCGATCAGCATCCGCAGCCCGCTGCGGACGATGCCGTGGTCGTCTGCGATCAGTACCTGGATCACGGGATCCTCAGGGTCACGGTGGTTCCGCCGCCCGGAGCGGAGCGCACGTCCAGCTCGCCGCCCGCCAGCCGGGCCCGCTCCGCCATGCCGCGCAGTCCGAGGCCGTTGCCCGTCTGCCGGCGCGACGAGGTCGAGGCCCGCGGGTCGAAGCCGGCGCCGTCGTCGCTCACGGTCAGCTGCGTGCCGTCGCTGCGGTCGTGCTCGAGCGCCACTCGCACACGGCTTGCTCCGGCGTGATGGGTGATGTTGGTCAGCGCTTCCTGGACGACCCTGTACACGGCCGTCTGGCAGTCCTCCTCCAGGTCGTTCACCGGACCCTCGCTGCTGAGCGCCGCGTCGACGCCGGTCTGCTCGGCGAAGCGCCGCAGCTGCGCGTCGATCGCCGCCACCAGGCCGTGGTCATCGAGCGCCGAGGGACGCAGCTGGCGGGCGAGCCCCGTCAGCTCGTCCATGGCGCGGTTCACGAGTCGCTTGAGCTCGCGAACCTCCGCCGTGTGCTCAGGCGGGGCGTCCTCGGAGAGCGCCTGCAGGCGCAGGAGGATGGCGGTCAGCGCCTGGTTCACCTCGTCGTGCAGGTCTCGCGCGAGCCGCCGGCGCTCTTCCTCCTGGGCGCGCAGCACGAGCTGGCCGGCGCGGCGGCGCTCGGTCTCGATGCCCTCGAGCAGCCGCTGGAACGATTGACCGAGCCGGTCGATCTCCTTGGCGGGGCCGCCCTCGAGCTCGAGGACGGCCGGCTGCGACGGGTCGATCTCCTCGATCCGCTCGATCAGTCCCTCGAGCGGCCTGAACCGGCGCTGGAGCATCCACATGTTCACGCACAGCGTGAGCACGATCGCCAGCGCGAGGATCAGGAACTGCGAGCGCTGGTCGTCGATCGTCAGGTCGAGCCCGGCCGCCAGGCTGGCGGCGAGCAGGGTGAGCCCGACGAGCAGGACGTTCGCGGCCACTAGCTGGCCGATCAGCGAGTCGTTGCGCTCGAGCCGTGGGGGGCGGGTGGGGAGCCGAATCTGCATGAGAGACAAATGGGGTCTCCACCCCATATCGGCAGACGGCCCGTTGTACGACAATCTCACTACAAGTCTTCGCGGATGAACGGGTACCGCGGGGTTCCGCACACACAAGGTCTGGGTTTGTAACCGGGGCGTCCGAAAGGGCGCCCCGGTAGCGTTTCGGGGGCGGTCGAGGCCCTTCCAGGGGCGCTACACTTTCTGAAGCATGGCCAGCGGCGCAGACCTCATCAAGCGGATCAAGGAGCAGATCCGGGAGCTCGATCCCGGGGACGTCCAGCAGCTCGTCAGCCAGAACGGAAACGGCGACGGGGCGGCCGCGATCGTCGACGTGCGCGAGCAGCACGAGTGGGACGAGTCCCACCTGGGCGGCGCCGTGCACGTGCCACGCGGCCACCTAGAGTCGCGGATCGAGGGCGCGGTGCCCGACAAGTCGCAGCAGGTCGTCCTCTACTGCGCCTCGGGCAACCGCTCGGCGCTGGCCGCGAAGACGCTCGAGGAGCTCGGGTACGACGACGTCGCCTCTATGCGCGGCGGCATCACGCTCTGGAAGGACCGCGGCTACGAGGTCGAGGTCTCGCGCGCGCTCACGCCCGAGCAGCGCGAGCGCTACTCGCGCCATCTCCTGATCCCCGAGATCGGGCTCGAGGGCCAGCTGAAGCTGCTCGACTCGAAGGTGCTGCTGCTGGGCGCCGGCGGCCTCGGCTCGCCCGCGGCGCTCTACCTGGCGGCGGCCGGCGTGGGCACGCTCGGCATCGTCGACAACGACGTGGTCGACCTCTCGAACCTTCAGCGCCAGGTCGCGCACTCGAACGACCGCATCGGCGTGCCCAAGGTCGACTCGGCCGAGATCGCGATCAACGAGATCAATCCGGAGGTCAAGGTCGAGAAGCACCAAGTCCGGCTGGGAGCCGACAACGTCATGGAGATCATCGACGGCTACGACGTCGTCGTGGACGGGCTCGACAACTTCCCCACGCGCTACCTCCTGAACGACGCCAGCGTGCGCAAGCAGATCCCGGTCGTCTCC
Source organism: Thermoleophilaceae bacterium (assembly GCA_046262995.1). Classification (GTDB taxonomy): domain Bacteria; phylum Actinomycetota; class Thermoleophilia; order Solirubrobacterales; family Thermoleophilaceae; genus JBHELQ01. The sequence goes on along the minus strand of JBHELQ010000064.1, from coordinate 37,131 downwards.
GCCTCGATCCTCGGCTTCGAAGGCCAGCTGGCCGTGTTCGCGCCCTACGAGGGGCCCTGCTACCGCTGCCTCTACCCGACGCCGCCGCCGGCCGAGCTCGCGCCGTCCTGCGGCGCCGCGGGCGTGCTCGGCGTGCTGCCGGGCGTGATGGGGCTGCTCCAGTCGATCGAGGTGATCAAGCTTGTGACCGGCGCGGGTGAGCCGCTGATCGGACGGCTCCTGCTCTACGACGCCCTGTCCACGGCCTTCACCGACCTGAAGGTCCGCCGCGACGAGAACTGCCCGATCTGCTCGCGGCCTCCCGAGGAGATCTCCGAGGAGGAGATGGGGGTCTTTCCCGACTACGAAGCTTTCTGCGCCGGCGCCGGCTGAGCGCGCTGCAAAGCTTCAGATCCCGGCGTCATCGGGCCTCGACTTGGCCCGCCAAGCCTTCGGCCCTGCTTCCTTGGACTCTTCGCTTTTCGCGCGCTCAGCTCGGCGCCTGGTGGCGCTAGGCTGCGCGGCCGTGCCGACTGTCAAGATTCCTCCCGTCCTGCGGCCGTCGACCGGCGGCGCCAAGGAGCTCGATGCTTCCGGGTCGAGCGTCGGTGAGGTGCTGCGGGCGCTCGCGTCGGCCCACCCCGCCACCGAGAGCCAGCTGTTCTCCGAGGACGGTGAGCTGAACCGTTACGTGAACGTCTACCTGAACGACGAGGACGTGCGGGTGCTGGACGGGCTGGACACCTCGGTCGGGGATCAGGACACGATCGTGATCCTGCCGGCGATGGCGGGGGGCTCCGAGCGGTTCGGCTGAGGCCGGCGTCGCCGCGGGATCTCGAGGCGCTCGCCCGGATCCAGCACGCGGCATGGGAGCGGGGCTTCGTGCCGCTGCTGCCGAGGGAGTTCGAGGTCCCGCCCGCCGAGCGCTTCCAGGAACTGCTGGCGCGGACGGACACCCGGCGGGTGGTCGCCGTGGACGGCGAGTCGCCGGTCGGCTGGGTGAGCCTGGGCGCCGGTCGCGACTCCGACAGCGCGGCCGGCACCGGCGAGCTGCGCGCGCTCTTCGTGCATCCCGAGCACTGGGGCCGCGGCGCCGGCGGCGCGCTTGTCCATCACGTCCTCGACGCCCTCTCCCGCATGGGCTACGGAGAGGTGACGGTCTGGTCCTTCGCCGCGAACGAGCGCGCCAACCGCCTGTACGAGGGCACCGGCTTCGAGCGCGACGGCGCCGAGCGCAGGGAGCCGCTCTTCGCCGGCGCCCTGGAGGTCAGGTACCGCCGGCCCCTTCCTGGCTAGGGGGTGGGCGGATTTCGTCCCATATAGGGACGTTTTCTGCCAACCCCCTGGGGACCAAGCGGGCGCCGAGGCCCTCCGTACTACACTTTCTGAAGCGATGCTCGAGCCGCGCCTCGACAACCGCCCGTGTGGGGGCAAGTACGGCGACATCGTCGAGGCGATCGGGAACACGCCGCTCGTCGAGCTGAAGCGCCTGAGCCCCAAGCCCGGCGTCCGCGTCTACGCGAAGCTCGAGAGCTATAACCCGACGGGCTCCGTGAAGGACAGGGTGGCGCGCGCGATGATCGAGTCGGCGGAGGAGCGCGGTGAGGTCGCGCCAGGTCAGACGATCCTCGAGCCGACGTCGGGCAACACCGGCATCTCGCTCGCCATGATCTGCGCGCGCAAGGGTTACCCGCTCAAGGTGGTGATGCCCGACAACGTTACGGCCGAGCGGACGCAGCTGCTGCGGATGTACGGCGCGGAGATCATCGACTCCCCGGGCGAGCAGGGCTCGAACGGCGCAGTGGCGATGGCGCTCGAGATCGCCGAGAGCGACGCCAGCTACTACATGCCCTACCAGTACGGCAACGAGGCCAACCCCGATGCGCACTACCACGGCACCGCGTGCGAGATCCTCGAGGAGCTGGAGGAGGTGGCGGCCTTCGTCGGTGGCCTTGGGACCGGCGGCACGCTGATGGGGAACGCGCGGCGCTTGAAGGAGGAGGACCCGGACACGCTGATCGTCGCGGCCGAGCCACTCCAGGGAGAGCTCGTTCAGGGCCTGCGCTCGCTGGAGGACGGCTACATCCCGCCGATCCTCGACCTCTCGCTGCTCGACCGCAAGATCTTCGTGTCGAACCGCGACGCCGTCGTGTGGACGAAGAAGCTGCTCGACGAGGAGGGGCTCTTCACGGGCGTCTCCACGGGCGCGATCGCCTCGATCGCCGTACGTGCCGCCGCCGACCTGGACGAGGGGAACGTCGTCTTCGTCGCTCCCGACGACGGCTGGAAGTACCTGAGCTCCGGCGTCTACTCGAAGCGGCTCGAAGAGCTCGAAGACGCGATCGAGCGCGGCTCCTTCTGGTAGACGGCGACTAGCCCTTGGGGGCAGGGGTCTCGGGCGGGTCCGGGACGTACACCTCGTCGTCCTGGTCTCCCTGGAGCGCCTGCCGCATCTCGCGGAAGCCCTTGCCGAGGGAGCGGGCCGCCTCCGGCAGCCGCTTCGGCCCGAGCACGAGCAGCGCGATGATGCCGATCACCAGCAGCTCGAGCGGCCCGATGTTCACGAAGCCCATCGGGTCAGCCTAGTTGAAGCGCGGCCGGAGTCCGGCCGCTTTCGAAGGCATGCGGGAGGGGTTCCCGGCCCAGCGCCTGCCGCAGGACCACGAGCTGCTGTGCATGACCCGTCATGGCGCTGGCCATGAACAGGATCAGGCGCGTGTCCCGGAGCTCCCCGAGCGCGCGGTGGTAGAAGCCGACCGCCTCTTCCTCCAGGCGGAGGAGAGCAGGAGGAAAGGCGCGCGGCCCCCGGGCTGCCGGCGGCGTGGGGTTCCCGCCGCGGCGCCGCAACGACGCCGTCAACGTGGCGGCGTGCTCGCGCGCATGGCGCGCGAAGAGCCGCGATTGAGCCGCCAGCGGGCGCGGCACGGCTGCGGTCGCGAAGGCCAGGGCGAGGCGCTGCTCGAGGGCCACCGCCTCGCGAAGGAACTCGACGTCGCGGCGGGCAGCGCCGGACGCCCCGCTGGCAGTGACGAGCGCTCCGCCGACGGCCGCCGCCGCGGCTCCCAGCAGCTCGCGGCGATCGGTGCCGTCACCCACTGGCCCGCTCACCGCTCCTTCCCCGTGACGAAGGCGTCGGGTGCGGGCGCCTCGCCGTTTCGCTCTGTCACGAGCGCCAGGTGCTCGGCCTCGCAGGCCACGATCGCGGCGAGCTGCGGGCGGAGCCTGGGGTCGCTCACCTGCTGGAGCGCCTCGAGGTACGCGCGAACGATGCGACGCTCCAGGTCGCGCGCGAAGCGCAGGGCGTCGGCCTGCGTGCGCAGGCGCGGAAAGCTGCGGGCGTACTCGTCCGCCAGCAGCGGCCCGACGGGCCGGCCGCCGAGCCCACGGATCGTTCGCACGAGCGCGCTCGCATGGGCGCGCTCCTGCGCGACGATCCGGTCGGCGAGGCCCCGCGCGCCACCGGTCAGGAAGCGGCCACCGGCGCGGTAAGCGGCGATGGCCGTGTGCTCGTATGCCAGGACGACGTTGAGCAGCCCCGCGTCACGCTTCGGATCCCGCTTCGGGGCCCCGTCCGCGCCGCAGCCGGTGAGCAGCGCGCCGCCCGCCGCCGCGCCGCCGAGGGCAAGCAGCTCACGGCGCGTGGGTTGGGGGCTCCGGAGGCTCATCGGGTGGGTGCCTATCAGGTCGGGCGGGCGCATGGGGACGGCTAGCCTTCGCCCGGTGAGGATCTCGTCCGCCAACTTCGACGAGCTCGTCTCCCACGCGCGTGAAGAGGCCCCCAACGAGTGCTGCGGCTACCTGCCGCTCCGGAACGGTCTCGTCGAGCGGGTCGTGCGGGCGCAGAACAAGCGCCGCTCGCCGTATGGCTACGAGCTCGACGACCGCAGCCTGTTCGCTGTCAACGAGCTGGAGGACGACGGCTACGGGGTAGCCGTCTACCACTCGCATCCGCGCAGCGCGGCGGAGCCCTCGCAGACCGACATCAATCTCGCCGCCTACCCGGACTGGCTGTACCTGATCGTCTCGCTCGACGGCGAGCCGGTCGTTCGGGCCTGGCGGATCACCGACGGCCGTGCCGACGAGGAAGACGTCGCAGTCGAGTAGGCCGCTGGCCTGCCCCTCGTGCGCGCTGCGCTACCCGCTCGACGAGCGCTTCTGCTCGCGCTGCGGCATGCCGCTCGTGTACATCGGGGCCGACGCGATCGAGGCGCCGCTGAGCGACTCTCACGACCGCGCCCGCAAGCTGAACCCCGCCTACACCCAGGGCGAGCTGGTGCGCGTGGCGGGAGGCCGCAACCAGGCGGAGGCCGAGCTGATCCAGGGACTCCTGCTGGAGGAGGGCGTCCCGAGCGTCCTTCGGCGGACGGCGGGGTTCGACGTGCCGGACTTCCTGGCGGCCGGCCCGAGGGACGTGCTGGTCCCGCAGGCGGGCGCCGATGCGGCCAGGGAGGTCCTGCTGGAGACGGACCTGGCGCCGAGCGAGGGCGCGGTCCAGCGACCGCGCGTGCTGTGGCTGGCGGCCGCCGTCCTGGGCGCCGGCGGGCTTGCCGCGCTGCTGGCGTGGCTCCTGGCCGGCTCGGCCGGCTAGCGGGCCGGGTCAGGGGGACCGAAGCGGCGGCCGGGCGGTAGTCTGCCGTCCGTGGACTTCTCGCCGAGTGACCGCGTGACCTCGCTGCTCGAGCGCATGGGGGAGTTCATGGACGAGCACGTCTACCCGGTCGAGCACGAGGCCGTCACGTCGCTCGACGAGGAGGTTGGTCCGGGCGTCCCCTATCCGACCGTCGTAGCCGAGCTGCGCGAGCAGGCGAAGGCCGAGGGCATCTGGAACCTCTTCCTCCCGGACGAGCGCTACGGCGCCGGCCTCACAAACTGGGAGTACGGGATGCTCTGCGAGCAGATGGGGCGCAGCCCGATCGCGCCGATGGTCTTCAACTGCGCCGCGCCGGACACCGGCAACATGGAGATCCTGGCCGAGCACGGCACGGAGGAGCAGAAGGAGCGCTGGCTTCGCCCGCTGCTCGAGGGCGAGATCCGCAGCTGCTTCTCGATGACTGAGCCCGAGACCTCGGGCTCCGATCCCACCGGCCTGGCCGCGCACGCCGAGCTCGACGGCGACGAGTGGGTCATCAACGGCCACAAGTGGTTCACCTCCGGCTACAACGGCGCCTCGCTCGCCATCGCGATGGTGGTCACCGAGCCCGAGGCCGCGCCCCACAAGCGGGCGAGCATGATCCTGGTCCCGACCGACAACCCCGGTCTCATCGGGGTTCGTCCCGTGCCCGTCATGGGGCACTCGGGCGGCCCCGGCCACTGGGAGCTCCGGTACGAGGATTGCCGCGTTCCGGCCGACAGCGTGCTGGGCGAGCCCGGGGCAGGCTTCGAGATCGCGCAGGATCGCCTCGGTCCGGGCCGCATCCACCACTGCATGCGGGCGATCGGTTCGGCCGAGCGAGCCTTCGAGCTGATGTGCCAGCGCGCGAACGAGCGCGTGTCGTTCGGCGAGCCGCTCGCGAAGAAGCAGTTCGTGCAGGACTTCGTGGCGAAGTCGAGGCTCGAGATCGACTCCGCGCGGCTGATGGTGCTCCACGCCGCCTGGAAGATGGACACCGAGGGCAAGCGGGCCGCGCGGCAGCAGATCTCCCTGATCAAGGTCGCCGCGGCGCAGATGCACGGCGAGGTCCTCGACCGCGCGATGCAGGTGTACGGCGCCATGGGGATGTCGGACGACGTGCCGCTGGCGCTCTCCTGGCGCCAGGGCCGCTGGCTGCGGATCGCCGACGGGCCGGACGAGGTCCACAAGATGGTCATCGCCGTGCGCGAGCTCAACCGCTTCAAGGCGCGCGAGCCGGTCGAAGCCTGAACGGCCAAAAAAACGCGATTCGGCTCAAGTCGGGGGTCGTACCTGCCGATAGTGGGCGGTGAAGTGTCCCGTTCGCTGCCCTCCCAGCGCCCTACGAAGCACACCGCCCCCCAGGCAGGCTTCGGCGATGCCGCGGAGGCGATGCGCGCCCTTGCGGCTCTCCTGGACGGCGCGGGCCAGGCGGATGGAGTCGATGTCGGCGAGTTGCTCGCCACCGAAGCCCAGCGCTTCTTTCGGGTCCCCACCGCTGTCCTGCTGAGCGCGGAAGGCCCTGACGCCCCTCTCGAGGTGACCGGAATGTTCCCGCGGAGGGAGCACAGCCTGGCTCTGCCCGGGCTCGAGAAGCTTCCCCCTCTAGCCGAGCTCAGCCGTTCCGGCGCGCCGTACCTCTGGACAGGGGGCGAGGCCGCGTCCAGGCTCTGCCTGGCGCTGGGCCTGCCCACCCAGGCGGGAGCGCTGCTGCTGGAGCTGCCCCCCTCGGAGTCCGTCCGCCAGGTCCTGGTGCTGCTGGACCAGCCGCGACCCTCGGAGGACGAGCTCGGGGTGGCCCGGGCCTTCGCGTCGGCGGCCGGTGCCGGCCTCGCCCAGCTCCGGCTTGCGCGTGAGACGAGCGCGCGCACGGCGCGCCAGGCCGCCCTGGCCCGAGCCGCCAAGACGCTCAATCAGACGCTCGACCTGAACCGGGTGCTTGTAAGCATCTGTGAAGAGGCCACGAGCATCCTTCAGGCCGGCGGCGCGGCCGTCTACGTGGGCGACGCGGAGCACGGACTGCGGGCCAAGGCCGTGTACGGGCTGCCGTTCGACGCCATCGGGTCCCGGCTGCGGGCCGGTGAGGGTCTCGCGGGGAAGGTCGTCGAGCGCGACGAGGCGATGCTGACCAACGACTACCAGGGGATGGCCGGGCGACCGGAGCTGTCCTTCCTGAGCGACGTGCGCAGCGGCCTTTCCGTGCCCATGCGGTGGGACGGCGAGCTCCGCGGCGCGCTCACGGTCGTCTACAGGCGGCCCTTCGTCGTGACGCCCGAGCACCTGAGCCTGCTCGCGGCGTTCGCCGACCTGGCCGCCGCCGCCTGCTCCAACGCCACGGCGCACGCGGGGCTTGCGCGCGCCGCCCGCACCGACGCGCTCACGGGCTGCCTCAACAGGGCCGCCTTCCAGCGCACGCTGGGCCGCGAGCTGGAGCGCTCGGCCAGGACCGGCAACAGCCTCTCGCTCGCCCTCGTCGACCTCGATGACTTCAAGCAGGTGAACGAGCGCCATGGCCACCTTGCCGGCGACGAGGTCCTGCGGCGGGTCGGCCAGGCACTGCGCCAGGCCGTCCGGCCGTACGACCACGTCGCGCGCTATGGCGGCGACGAGTTCGCGATCCTGGCGCTCGACGCGGGCGAGGACGACGCCCGGCAGGTCGCATCGCGGGCCGTCCAGCAGCTTGCCGGCGCGCTCTCCGACCTCGATCCGGGCGCGCGAACCGGTGCGACGGCGGGGGTGGCCGAGTGGCGGGCCGGCGAGCGGGCGGAGCGCTTGATCGAGCGTGCCGACGGCGCGCTCCTCTACGGCAAGCATCAAGGCGTGCGAGGCGAGGTCCTCGGCGCCTCCGCGCTGCCGCTGTTCGGGTCGGGCACGGGCGGGGAGCTGGACGCCGAGCTTCAGGCCGCCCTGAGCGAGCCCAAGTAGCCGCGCCAGTCGCGCTCCACCGCCGCGGCCTCGCGACCGAACGCACCGGCGAGCAGCGCCTGTGGAGGATGGTCCAGCCGGCTCCGTGCGAGCTCCACGACGGCCTCGGCCCCGCGTTCTCGCTCGAGCAGCGTGAAGACCGTCCCGCCGAGGAGCTGGGCGTCACCCGCCGAGGGCGGGAAGGCGGGTCGACCGCCCTCGCGCAGCCGCCGCGCGATCGCCGCTCGCAGGTGGGGGACCTGCCCGGCCAGGTGACTGGCAGCCCCTTCGCAGAGCCAGGCCCAGCGCACGTAGCGCCTGAACGCCGCCACGGTGAACGGCGGTGGCAGGTCGGGGTTGTTCGCGCCGAGCACGAGGTGGGCGTACTCGTGCTCCGGGGTCAGGAGCAGCGCCTGGCGCGAGCCGGGCACCGATGAGGCGCGACGCTCCAGCGCCGCGGGCGCGAGGACGTGGATCTCGCGGGCGGTGAACCAGCCCGCGAAGTAGCGGCGGCTCGCGGGGGTCGCCACCATCCGCGCGAGGGGAAGCCAGGGATGGGCGAGCACCAGCATGAGCGGGCGGGGGTGGATCACGACGGCGATGTCGTATGGCGTCCGCTCGAACAGGCCCGACAGGCGCTCGCGGAAACCCTCGAGCGCGTCGAGCACGCGGGCGGCGGCATCGGCGTCCTCGGCCTCGTGGCGCGCGGCGAACGAGAGGGACTGCGACTCCACCCAGGCCACGGCGGAACCGCGGGCGCCCTACGCCGCGCCCGTGATCAGGCCAGCGCCGGGACGGCGTCCGAGGCTATGGCCTCGATCTCGCCGGCCGCACGGTCGAACTCCTCGTCGGCCAGCACCGGAGTGCCCTCGAACGGGAGCTCCCGGTGGAGCTCGATCCACGAGCGGCAGCCGTGGTACTCGGGCCGCACCTTGACCGTCACGGGCCGCGGTATGCGGTAGGTGCGAAGCACGATCACATGCAGCGGATGGCGGCGCTTCCAGGCCAGGCGCTTCTCCGCATAGTCGCTGGTCCAGATGTAGTACGGCGAGAGCGCGTCGATGCAGCGCGGGTCGGTGATGAGATAGCTCGCGGCCACCTCGGCCCACGCCCGGATCCGCACCCGGTCCGGCTGCGGAATGCCGCCGTCCTCGAGCAGCGCACGCGAGGGCGGCTCTCCGTCGGCCCAGACGCCCTCCTCGAGCGCCCGGCCGAGCTCCGGCATGTGCGACTGCCGGACCAGGTCGTTGCGCTGGTGATCGAAGGTCGGATAGAGGAAGAAGCGGTCGTGCTCGATCTCGAAGTGCTTGTTCTCCTCGCGGATTCCGCCCTTTCGGAGGGTCAGGAGCTGCTCGCCCTCGGCGAGGGCGCGCACGGTCACAGCCCATTCTTTTAAGGCGACTGGCATGGCGAAAAAGAGAAGACCCCGGGCTGTTGCCCGGGCACGGCCGCCGGCGGCGGCGCGGGACGGCCATTGTTAGCGAAACGGGACGCGCGTTTCAAGCGAAATTACGTGACTTATGCCACGTGCTACAGGCCCGCAGCCCGCTCGGGGACTGCGATCACGGCGGCGAAGTCGGCCTCTCCCGCGCCGGCCGCGGCAGCTTCCGAGTAGAGGCCCTCCGCCAGGCCGGCCAGGCGCAGCTCGACGCCGAGAGCGCGCGCCTCCGCCAGGCAGTGGCGCACGTCCTTGAGCATGTGGTCCAGCTTGAACAGCGGCTCGAAGTCGCGCTCCAGCATCGGCTCCGCCTTCAGCTCGAGCATCGTCGAGCCGCTCGAGCCGGCGCGGGCCACCTCGAGCCAGGCCTTGGCGTCGAGGCCGGCCCTGCGGACCATCGTCAGGGCCTCCGCGACCGCAGCCGCGTTGATCGCCGCCACGGTGTTGGCGATCACCTTGGCCATCTCGCCGTGGCCCTGCGGGCCCACCCTGACGATCCGCTCTCCCATCGCCTCGAACAGCGGATGCGCGCGCTCGAACGCGGCCTCGTCCCCGCCCGCCATGATCGTCAGCGTGCCGTCCTCCGCCTTCGGCCGCGAGCCCGTGACCGGAGCGTCCACCAGCTCGATGCCCTGGGCGCCCAGCCGCGCGCCGATCGCGCGACTCGCTGTCGGCGCGATCGTCGACATGTCGATGCAGAGCGAGCCGGCGGCGAGGCCCTCCGCCGCGCCGGCCTCGCCCAGCAGCACGCTCTCGACCTCGGGCGCGTCCACCACCATGCTGATGGCCGCATCGGCCTCAGCGGCCGCCTCGGCCGGGGTGGCGCAGGCGCGGGCGCCGTGGTCCGCGGCGAAGCGCTCCGCCTTCCCGGCGCTGTGAGTCCAGACCGACAACTCGACCCCGGCCCGCGCCAGGTTCGCCGCCATCGGCCAGCCCATGATCCCCAGCCCCAGGAACGCCACGCGCTCAGGTCCTTCCATGTCCGCCACCTCCCGGCGTTTCGATCCGCAGCCTGTCGCCGGGGCCGAGCCGCCCGGAGCACTTGCCCGGCAGCTCCTCCCCGTTCAGCAGGTTCCTACCAGCCGCGCCCGGCTCGCCGCCCTGCGCTCCAGGAGGACCGTGCCGCCGGCGCTCGCTGATCAGCGAGAAGCGCATCTCCGTCAGCGCCTCTAGCTCGCGCACGACGCCGTCGCCGCCGCGCCGCGTCCCCGAGCCGCCCGAGCCGCGACGCAGCGCGTACTCGACCGCGCGCAGGGGGAACTCGAGCTCGAGTGCCTCCAGCGGGGTGTTGAGCGTGTTCGACATCGCGACGTGCACGGCGCTCGGTCCGTCGGCGTCCGGGCACGCGCCCTGGCCGCCCCCGAGCGTCTCGTAGTAGGTGAAGCTGCGGTGCTCGTTCCCGAGCGTCAGGTTGTTCATCGTCCCCTGCCCCAGCGCGTGCCCGAACGCGGCCAGCACGAGATCCGCGACGCGGGAGGAGGTCTCGACGTTGCCCGCTGCGACGGCGGCTGGCGGACGGGCGTTCAAGAGCGACCCCTCGGGAGCGGCGACGGTCAGCGGACGGTATGCGCCCGCGCAGGGAGGGACATCGGGATCGGTCAGCACGCGGAGAGCGAAGTAGCACGCCGACAGCGTGACCGGCAGTGGGCAGTTCAGATTGCCATCGTGCTGTCCGGCCGAGCCCTCGAAGTCCAGGGTCAGCTCGTCGCCTTTCACCGTGGCCCGCAGGCGCAGCTCGAGGTCCGAGTCGGTCGCCTCGAGCACGTCGCGCGCCTCGCGTGTGCCGTCGTCGAGCGCGGCGATGCGGTCGCGAGTGCGCCTCTCCGCGTAGTCCAGCGTCTCGCGCATCGCGGACCTGAGCGTGTCGAGGCCGAAGCGGTCGGCGAGCGCCGTCAGCCGGGCGGCGCCGCTCCGGTTGGCGGCCAGCTGGGCACGCAGGTCGGCGCGCCGCTGTTCGGGGTTGCGCATCCGCGCGGCCAGCTCGTGCAGCAGCTCCTCGTCCAGGGGGCTCGGCGGGATCACCACGCCCTCGTCGTCGAGCGTGCGCGAATCGGCCGGCATGCTGCCCGGCTCCGGGGCGCCGACGTCGGCGTGGTGGGCGCGGCTTGCGGCAAACCCGCACAGCGCGTCGCCGACGAAGACCGGCGTGACGACGGTGATGTCGGGCAGATGGGTGCCGCCGCGATACGGGTCGTTCAGGACCCACGCCCGGCCGGGGCGGTGATCCTCGTAGAGCACCGCGGCCACCGCCGACGGCATCGCCCCGAGGTGCACCGGTATGTGCTCCGCCTGCATCGCCATCTGCCCGCGCTCGTCGAAGAGCGCGGTGGACGCATCACGGCGCTCCTTGATGTTGGCCGAGTGGGCCGAGCGCACGAGCACGGCGCCCATCTCCTCGCAGGCCGAGCGCAGGGCGCCGACCATGACCTGGAGCGCGATCGGGTCGAGGTTCGTCATGCGTCGCGCTCCATCCGGACGTTGTCGCCGCCGGCGCGTGCCCGCCAGTCGGGCGGCACCACCAGCGTCGCCCCCGGGAGCTCGACCACGGCTGGGCCCTCGAGCTCCGCCGCGCCCGCGCCGAAGACGCGCGTCTCGACCAGCTCGCCGTCGAAGCGCGCCGGGCGTGTCCCGCGCTCCTCCGCGGCTCGCTCCTCGACCGGTCGAGGCTCGGCGCCCGGGAGTGCCACGGCGACGCGCACGGTCACGAGCTCCAGCTCGGCGTCAGGGTCGTCGTAGCCGTAGCGCTCGGCGTGGGCGCTGTCGAACGCCTTCCTCAGCTCGGCAGGGTCAGGCGCCGGGTCGCCCTCGATAGACAACTCGAACGCCTGGCCCGCGTAGCGCAGGTCGTAGCTGACCCGCAGCTCCGCCAGTTCGTCTCCAAGCTCACGACGGCCCTGTCGCGCCAGGCGCTCTACGGCATCGGCCGCCGCGGCCCCGATGTCGGGACCGCCGGCCAGCACGCTCTCGACCAGGTCTCTGCGCCGCTCGGATACCACCAGCCCAAGCGCCGACAGCACTCCCGAGACCGCGGGCACGACGACACGGGTCATTCCCAGCTCTGCGGCGATCGAAGCGGCGTGCAGGGGACCCGCCCCGCCGAATGCGACAAGGGCGAGCTCGCGCGGGTCGATGCCGCGCTCGACCGTCACGACCCGCACCGCCTGCGCCATCTCCGCGCTCGCCACACGCACGACGCCGGCAGCGGTCTGCTCGGGCGACAGCCCGAGCTGCCATGCCAATCCGCCCACCGCGCGCTCGGCGGCTCCGCGGTCCAGCCGAACGTCGCCGGCGAGCGGGGAGTCGGCGTCGAGGTACCCGAGCAGCAGGTTGGCGTCCGTCACGGTGGGGCGCTCGCCGCCGCGGCCGTAGCAAGCCGGGCCGGGGTCGGCCCCCGCGGAGCGCGGGCCCACCCGCAGTGCTCCACCGGCATCGCGCCACGCGATGCTGCCGCCGCCGGCACCGACGGTGTGCACGTCCACCATGGGCAGCGCGAGGGCGCGACCGCCGACGTCGCGGCCGCCGCCTACGGCGACCTGCCCGTCGAGCGCCACCGACACGTCGCAGGAGGTTCCGCCCATGTCCAGCCCGACGGCGTCGCCCACTCCGGCCAGGGCCGCCATTCGCGCCGCCCCGACCGCGCCCCCGGCCGGCCCGGAGAGCACGGTCCAGGAGGCGTGGCGCGCGGCCAGCTCCGCGTCGGCGACCCCGCCGCTCGACAGCATCACCTCCGGCGCGGGCAGGCCGGCCTCACCGGTGCGCTCGCCCAGTCGCTCGAGGTAGCCGCGCAGGAGGGGAGAGAGGGCGGCGTCGACCACGGTCGTGGCGCAGCGCTCGTACTCGCGAAAGACGCCCGCGGTCTCGTGCGAGGTGGAGACGTGCGCCCGCGGTTGCAGCTCGCGTACGAGCTCGGCCACGCGGCGCTCGTGACCAGGGTGGCGAAAGCCCCACAGGAGGCAGACGGCGGCGGCCTCGAACTCTGCCCCGGCCAGAGACCGCCGCAGCGCCTGCTCATCGAGCGGCTGGAGCACCCCCTCCGGCCCGCTGCGCTCCGGCACCGGGATCCGTCGCTCCGGCGGGACGAGCGGCGGTGGGTGGCCCGCGCACAGCCGGTACAGCTCGGCGCGTGCCTGACGCCCGAGCTCCTCCAGGTCGGTAAACCCCTCGGTGGCGAGCAGAGCGGTGCGCGCGACCCGGCGCTCGAGCAGGGCGTTCGTGCCGACCGTCATGCCGTGCACGAAGCGCTCGACCTCGGCCGCGTCGATGCCCGCCCGGTCGAGCGCCTGCTCGACCGCCGCGATCACCCCGCGCGACTGGTCGTCCGGGGTGGTGGGCGCCTTCGCCGTTACGAGCTGCTCGCCCGCGAGCAGCGCGGCGTCGGTGAAGGTGCCGCCGACGTCGACCCCGAGGACCACGTGAGCGGTCCTATCACGCGGAACGACACGGGGCGGCCCGAAGGCCGCCCCGCATGTCTCACAAGAGGACCCCCTGCACCGTTGCCGTGGCTCCGGTTCGCGGGAGCGAAGTCTCTAGCGTTCTACGCCGCGACGACCGCGAAATCCTCCTCGAGATGTTTGTGCGAGGGGCAGTACTTGCTGCCGGGAAGCGGCACGCGCTGACACGGAGTGCCCCTGCGCGTGCTCGCATGGCAGCAGAGGGGGCTGCCGTCGAAGGTCACTCCGGCGCGGGCCTGCGAGTCGACGTACTCGACCGCCAGCCGGACGTGCTTCTCGACCACTCGATACACGCGCAGCTGATGCCCGATCGGGAAGTAGTCGCGCACGTCCTTGAAGAGAGTGCGAACGGGCTTCGCGAAGTAGTGGCGGTCCACCGCGAGCCGCTCCATGGACGCCTCGCACGAGCGCAGGAAGCGCTGGCGGGTGACGCAGATGTCCTCGCCCACCTCCCGTCGTACGTCGAGCGCCAGTTCCCGGTACATCGAGCGACTGAACTGGTACATCTGCCCTCCCTATCCCTGGGTGCAGCTACCTTGCTGACGTGGCGATTGAAACAACGTCGTTTGAAGCGCCAGCGAACGGAACGTTAAGCAGGGGTTAAGAGCCCCCGACCCAGGTCGTTCGAGACTGGCCTGGCCGGGGCGCTCGCGCCCTGCAAGACTGCGCCCATGGCCAGTCTGCTGGACCTCAGCCAGCAGGGCGACGTTGCGACGGTCAGCGACGACTCGTACTTGAACCGCACGCTCAAGCTGATGGACCCGCAGCAGCTGTACGGGCTGTGGGAGCGGCAGCAGTGGCAGTCGCAGATGATCGAGCTGGATCGCGACCGCGCCGACTGGGAGCGCTTCGACGACGACGAGAAGGACGAGATCCTGTGGGTCCTGTCCTCCTTCTTCGTCGGCGAGGAACGCGTGACGACCCAGTTCTCCGGGCTCGTGATGGCCTACGAGGACGAGCAGGAGGAGGCGTTCCTCACGACGCAGCAGGTCGACGAGGCGCGCCACATGCAGTTCTTCGACCGCTACTACCGCGAGGTCTTCGACTACGAGGCGGACGGCATCAGCGACCGGCTCGCGCGCGTCCGCGAGAACGTGACCGACGCCTTCGTGACGCTCTTCGACGAGTCGCTGGTAAAGGCGGGCGAGCGGCTGATCGCGGATCCGGGCGACCTGGCCGCGAAGGTCGACTTCGTCGCGACCTACCACATGGTGATCGAGGGAACGCTCGCCTTGACGGGCCAGCACTTCCTGCTCGACTACTTCGAGAAGAACGGCCTGATGCCGGGCTTCGTCGAGGGCTTCGGCAACATCGCCCGCGACGAGCACCGCCACGTCGCCTACGGGACCTGGTTCCTGCAGCAGAAGACGGGCACGGACGAGGCGCTCAAGAAGCGCGTCCAGGACGTGCTCGCCGAGCTGCTCCCGATCGCGGCCGGGGTGCTCGTCCCGCCCGGCTACAAGCTGGGCGACGAGTACGAGTTCTTCGGCTACACCTCGCAGGAGCAGACGGAGTTCGCCTACACCGCGCTGACCCGGCGCCTGAAGGTGATCGGCGTCGGCCTGCCGGTCGCGGCCTGACCGCTACTCCTCGAGCCGCAGCAGCCAATCCATTCGCCGGCGGGCGTAGAGCAGCGGCTCGCCGGGGCCCATCCGGCCGTCGGTGAGGTCGCCGACGAGGAGCGTGTGGTCGTAGTGCTCGAAGTTGGCGGCGCGCCGGCAGCGCAGGTAGGCCAGCGTGCCCTCGAGCTCAGGGACGTCGGCGTCCCAGCGCCAGGCCACGCCGGCGAACTTGTCGTCGCCGCGCCCGGCGAAGACCTGCGCCAGCGACAGCTCGTCGGCGCGGAGGATGTGAACCCCGAAGCTCTGGCTGGCGGTCAGCGCGCCGTGGCAGCGCGAGCTGTGCGCGATGGACACGAGCAGCGAGGGCGGGCTGGCGCTGTAAGCGGAGATCGAGGTGGCGGCGAGCCCGCACGGGCTGCCGTCGGCTCGGCGCGCCGTGATCACCGCGACCCCCGAGGGCAGCGAGGCCATCGCCTCGTGGAAGAGCTCGACCAGTTCTGGGGGCGCGTCGCTCAGGGCGCGGATGGTATTCGCGCCGGTCAGTCCCAGCGCTCGAATGCCGGCTGACCGTCGGGGCCGATCACCGCGTGCCGAGCGTCCAGCGCGGCCTCGGCCTGCGGATGGTCCGCCCGCTGGTGGGCTCCACGGCTCTCCTCGCGGGCCAGGCAGGCCCGGGCGATGAGCCGGGCGAGCGGGAAGGGATCGTCGAGCAGGAGGCGGAGCCCATCGGCCTCGCGCACCAGGCCGGCGTGCTCCCAAAGCGCAGCGCGCGTGCCTTCACCCGGGGAGGGAGGCTCCGCCGGTAGCTCGGGCGGCCCCGAGTCCGGCGCCGGCTGTTCCTCGCCCGTCCCGGCGAGCGCCGCCCGCCGGCCGAACACGAAGCACTCGGCCAGGGAGTTCGAGGCCAGCCGGTTGGCGCCGTGCAGCCCCGTGCAGGCGCATTCCCCGACGGCGTATAGGCCGGGCAGGCTCGAGCGACCGTCGAGGTCGGTCGCGACACCGCCCATCACGTAGTGCGCGGCCGGAGCCACCGGGACCGGCTCCTGCCGCGGGTCGAGGCCGGCCTCGGCAAGCGCGGCCGCGATGTTCGGGAAACGCTCGAGGTCCACCGCGCGCATGTCGAGCCGCACCGCCCGCTCGCCACTGCGACGCAGCTCGGCCTGGATCGCCAGGGCTACCTGGTCGCGCGCTGCAAGCTCGTCGACGAAGCGGTGGCCGCCCTCTCCAAGCAGCGTGGCCCCCTCGCCGCGCACGGCCTCGGTCACAAGGAAGCCGTCCCGCGCGCTTCCGGCGGCCAGCGCCGTGGGGTGGAACTGGACGAACTCCAGGTCGGCGAGCGCCGCGCCGGCTGCGTGCGCCAGCGACATGCCCGCGCCGACCGCGCCGGGCGGGTTCGTGTTCCGCTGCCAGAGGGCGGCGGCGCCTCCCGTGGCGAGCAGCGTCGCGCGAGCGAGCACGGCACGGGGCGGGCCTCGGCGCGACTGCGCGAGCAGCCCGACGCAGCGGCCCTCGTGGACCCACAGGATCGCCGCGGTGCTGAGCTCCAGCACCTCGATCCGGTCGTCGGTGGCCGCCAGCGCGGACAGCTGGCGGGTGATCCGCCTTCCCGTCGCGGCCCCACCGGCGTGGGCGATCCGCCGGCGCGAATGGCCGCCCTCGAGGCCGAGCGCGAGCCGGCCCCGGCGGTCCGCGTCGAAGCGCACGCCGAACGACTCCAGCTCCCGCACCCGGGCGGGCGAGTCCTCGCAGAGCACCCGCGCCGCGCTCTCGCGGGCCGCGCCACGCCCCGCGTCGAGCGTGTCGGCCAGGTGGCGCTCCGGCGAGTCGTCGGCCGCCAGCGCCGCGGCGATCCCGCCCTGAGCCCAGTAGCTGGCGCTCTCGGCCAGCGGCGAGCGGGACACGAGCGCCACCCGCGCGCCCTCGCGGGCGGCGACCAGGGCGGCGTACAGCCCCGCGGCTCCCGCGCCGACGACGGCGACGTCGACGCGCATTGGGGACTGATCGGCCACGGAGCGGGGGTACGGTATCCCGATCGCGGCGCCGCTCTACTTCCGCCACCCCTCCTCGCTGGAGCACGACACCGGCCCGCGCCACCCCGAGCGCGTGGAGCGGATCGTGACGCTCGAGCGCGAGCTCCAGTCCCGCGACTGGCTCGGCTGGGAGCTGCGGGAGGCGCCGCGCGTGGAGGACGAGAGCCTCCTGGCGGTGCACCCGCGGGAGCACGTCGACGCGGCGCGCGAGGCGAGCGCACGCGGCCAGGCGCTCGATCCCGACACGCCGACCAGCCCCGGCTCTTTCGAGGCGGCGCTGCGCTCCGCCGGCGGCGCCTGCGCCATGGTCGAGGCGCTGCTTCGCGGGCAGGCTCCGTGGGGCTTCGCGGCGCTGCGGCCCCCCGGCCACCATGCGGAGCGGGCGCGCGGCATGGGCTTCTGCCTCTTCAACAACATCGCCGTGGCGGCGCGACACGCGCTCGACGACCTGGGAGCCGAGCGGGTGCTGATCCTCGACTGGGACGTCCATCACGGGAACGGAACGAACGCGATCTTCCACGGCTCCCGCGAGGTCCTGTTCGCGAGTCTCCACCAGTCGCCCTTCTATCCCGGCACCGGCCCGCTCTCGGATGCCGGCTCGGGGGATGGCGAAGGCTTCTCGATCAACCTGCCGGTGCCGGGCGGCTCGGATGAGGAGCTGTGGCTGTCGCTCGTCGAGCACGTGGTCGTGCCGGCTGCCCGCGAGTTCGGCCCCGACCTGATCCTGGTCTCGGCGGGCTACGACGCCCACCGCGACGATCCCGTCGGAGGCTGCCGGCTCGAGACATCCACCTACGCGGAGATGACCCGCCACGTGCGCGCTCTCGCCACGGAGCTCGGCGTGCCCGTCGGCTGCGTGCTCGAGGGCGGCTACGACCTGGACGCACTCGCTGCCTCCGTGGCGGCGACGATGGAAGCGCTCGTCGACGGCGGCGAGACGCGCCCTGTGGACGTGCATGAGCTGACGCCTCCGGCCCGCGACCAGGTCGGCCGCTTCTGGCGGCTGGGGGCGCCGGCCGCCTAGGGACGATGTCCGAGCAGAACATCGAGACGATGCGCCGGTTTCACGAGTTCTTCAACAACCGGGACGTGGACGCCTTCCTCGAGCTGATGCACCCCGACGTCGAGCTCGTGCCGATCACGGCCCGGCTCGAGGGAACCGTCTACCGCGGGTACGCGGAGATCCGAGACTGGCTCAGGCGCTTCGACGAGGACTGGGAGCTCTTCCAGACGCACCCGCTCGAGTACCGCGACCTCGGCGATCACGTGCTGATCCTGGGCACCTGGGACGCGCGTGCCCGCACCAGCGGCGTAACGCTGGACGCCCAGCCGGGCGCCTGGGTCGCGACGCTGCGCGACGGCAAGATCGCCAGGCAGGAGACCTTCACCAACCGCGAGGAAGCGCTCGAGGCGGTCGGCCTGCGCGAGTAGTCGCGGCGCGTCCGCGGGGCTAGCGCCCGGCCAGCGTCTCCTGCGCGATTTCGAGCAGGGTCTGCCGCCGGCGCTCGAGCGGAAACTCCCGCAGGATCCGCTCGCGCGCCCGGCGCGGTGCGTCCGCGCCCAGCTCCAGCGCGCGGCGAACCGCGTCCGCGATCTCGTCGGGTTCCTGGGAGGAGATCATCACGCCCGCGTCGCCCGCCACCTCGGGCATCGCCGTGGCATTCATCACCACCGGGATGCAGCCGGCCAGCATCGCCTCGGCCACGGCCAGGCCGAAGCCCTCGTGGCGCGAGGCCTGCACGTACACGGCCGCGCGACGGTAGGTCTCGTGCAGGTCCGCGTCGGAGAGGCGGCCGGTGAAGGTCACGTTGCCAGAGGCGAGCGCGCGCAGCTCGTCGACGGCGTCGTCCTCCCACTTGCCGACGAAGACGACGCGCACGTCCGGCAGCAGTGACGCGGCCTCGACGAACGGGCGCTGGCCCTTCTGCACGAGCGTCCTCCGCACCAGCGTGCCGACGGTCAGGGCAGTGCGCTCCTTCTCCGGCGGCAGCTCTCCGAACGGGTCGGGCACGCCGTGGTGGACGACCGTCACCCGCTCGGCCGGGATCGGCGTGTTGGCGTCGATCTCCGCGCGGCTGTAGTTCGAGTTCGTGACCAGCCGGCGCGCGCGCTTCATGATCCAGCGACTCGCCCAGCGCCGGAGACCGCCCTGCTGATAGCCGTAGTCGATGTCAGGCATGGCGGCCGTGTCGAAGCCGCCGACGATCAGGAGCGACGGCTTCCGGAGGAGCCAGGCGAGGGTGATCGGGAAGAAGGTGTGCCAGGAGGCCCACCAGCCGAACACAAGGTCCGCTGCCGCCACGCCGCGCAGGACGGCCAGCGGGTTCGGCAGGCGCCCCGGCTGGTAGAGGTCGTCGAGCTCGTAGCGCTCGGCCAGGATCGCCCGGTCGATCGCCACGAAGCTGGCCTCCGCGTTGTGCACGAAGAGGACGCGCTTCACGCGGCGGCGAGCTCAGGCGACGCCACGAAGGCGCGGTGCCACTCCGACAGCTCCAGCAGGCAGAAGAGCACGCTCTTGTGATCGGACCGCCCGCTGCGGTGCTCGGCGACGAGTCGGCGGGCGGTGTGCGGGTCGATCGACCCGGCGAGCTCCGAGCCGGGCGCGTAGCGGCGCTCGACCTCATCTCCGAGCGACTCCCGCAGCCAGCGGTCGTAGGGGGTCGAGAAGCCGTGCTTCGGCCGCTCGACGATCTCCTTGGGTAGCAGGCGCTCCATGGCCGCCCGATGAAGGCGCTTGCCGCGGCGAGCGCTGACGCGCATGCGGGCCGGGATGCGCTCCACGAACCGCATCAGCTCCAGGTCGAGGAACGGGACCCGCAGCTCGAGGCTCGCCGCCATCGACATCTTGTCGTTGCAGAGCAGGATCGCGTCCGGGAGCCGCCAGCGGGTGTCGAAGTAGAGGGCCTGCTCCAGCAGGTCGCGGTCTCCCACGTCGTCGAGCACCGCCCCCGCGGTCTCGAGCCGCTCGGCCTGGGCCTCGTCGCCGCGGCGGCCCGTCAGCTGCGCCCGCTGGCGGTGGGTCGTGATCTCGATCAGCCGCATCAGCCGCTCGCTGTCGGGCATTCGGCCGAGCAGGTGCGCCGCCCGCCTGGCGCGCGCGGCGCGGGGCAGGGCGTCGGCTGCCGCGGCCAGCGGCCCGGCCAGGAAGCCCGGCAGCCGGCGCACGTGGTGCAGCAGCGCCGCCGCCCGGTGGTAGCCGTAGCCCCCGTGCGGCTCGTCGGCGCCTTGCCCCGCGAGCACGACCTTCACCGAGCCGGCGGCGAAGCGCGACAGCTGCAGCAGCGCCGGGGCAGAGGGAATCCCGCAGGGCTCTTCCAGTCGCGGGACGCAGCGCTCCAGCTCGTCCAGGTAGTCGGTCTCGATCATGGCGGTGTCGCGATGCCGGGTGCCGATCGCCTGGGCGCTCCGTGCGGCGAACTCGCGCTCGTCGAGCGTCGAGCCGTGACCGGGAAACCCGATCGTGAAGGTGTCCGGCGGCCGCTCGCCCCGCCGTGCCATCGCGGCGACCACCGCTGCGGAGTCGACGCCGCCGCTCAGGAAGGCCCCGTAGGGGACGTCCGACATCATCTGGCGCTCGACCGCGTCGCCGAAGCGCTCGGCCAGGGCATCCGCCAGTTCCCCCGGGGCGGCATCGAGGTGCGGGCTGCCCGGCCCCTCCCGATAGCTGTCCACGCGCGGGGGTTCCTGCTGGCCGGCGACGAGCATTGACGCGGGCGGCAGCTTCTGGACGCCCGCGAACAGGGTGCGCGGCGAGGGCACGAACCTGCAGGCCAGATAGTGGTCGAGCGCCACCTGGTCGATCCGCGGCTCGACCAGCCCGGCTGCGATCAGGGCCCCGACCTCGGAGGCGAGCGCGACCCGGCGGCCATCGCTCCACCAGTAGAGCGGCTTGACGCCGAACGGGTCGCGCGCGGCGAGCAGCCGCTCTGTGCGCGCATCCCACAGCAGGAGGGCGAAGATCCCGTTGAGCCGGCGCACGCAGTCCGCGCCGTCCTGCTCGTAGGCGTGGACGACGACCTCGGAGTCCGATCCGGTCGCGAAGCGGTGGCCCTCGCCCTCGAGCCCGGCGCGCAGCTCGCGGTGGTTGTAGATCTCTCCGTTCACGATCGCCGTCACGGCGCCGTCCTCGGAGGCGAGCGGCTGGTCTCCGCCGGCGACGTCGATGATCGCGAGCCGCGTGTGCGCCAGCGTCAGCGGCCCGATCCGCCGCACGGCCTCGCCGTCCGGACCGCGGTGGCGAAGCGCCTCCACCATGCGGTGGCCGGCGTCGCCGTCGCAGGCGCCGGCGGGGTCGAGGATGGCGCCGATGCCGCACATGGGCCGAATGCTCGCAGAGGGTCCCGGCGTCCCTTTTCGCGCTCGCGTGGGGGAATTGTCACAGCCATGCCTGGAGGCGTGGGCCCGGCCGGCGGACGATCAGGTCAGGTCATTCCACGAGGAAAGGTTTGGATCGCATGTACCGCGCAATCGGATACCTCCACGCGACCGCTGCCCGGGCATCCTCGGCGCTGCGGCGCTCGGTCGGTCAGGGGACGGTCGAGTACGTGGCCCTGATCCTGCTCGTCGCGCTCGTCATGGCGGGAGTCGTAGCCGCGATGAAGGGCTTCAAGACCGACGAGGGCCAGCAGCTCGGCGACGTCATCCTCGGCAAGCTCAAGCAGGCGGTGCGGCGGGTGCAGTTCTGAACGGCGTCCACCACGCCCTCGCCGCTTCCCGGGGGCGTGCCACCATGTCCGGCCATGGCCCGCTCGACGGACAGCTCTCTCCCGGTCGCGGTCTTCGATTCGGGCGTGGGCGGCCTGACCGTCCTGCACGAGTGCCTCGTGTCGCTGCCGCACGAGGACTTCCTCTACCTGGGCGACACCGCGCGCTTTCCCTACGGCGACCGCTCGGCGGAGCAGCTGCTCGGCTTTGCGCGCGAGCTCGCCGAGGTCCTGCTCGCGGAGGGCGCGAAGCTGCTGGTGGTCGCCTGCAACTCGGCCACGGCGGCCGCGCTTCCGTCGCTCCGCGAGGAGCTCTCGGGACAGGTTCCCGTCGTCGGAGTGGTGGGCCCGGAGTCGCGGCTCGCCGCTCTCAGCACCCGCACCGGAAAGGTCGGGCTCCTGGCCACGCCCGCCACGGTCGCGAGCCGCGCGTACGAGCGCGCCCTGGCCGAGGCGGGCGGCGAGCTGGAGCTGCACGCGGTCGCGTCGGCCGAGCTCGCTCCGCTGATCCAGGAGGGCGGCGAGGTGGACCAGCGGGTGATCGCCTGCGTGGAAGGGGCCTGTGGGCCGCTGAAGGCGGCGGAGGTGGACACGGTCATTCTCGGCTGCACCCACTACCCGCTCGTGCGCCCTGTGCTCCAGCGCGCCCTGGGACGCGGCGTGACGATCGTCAGCTCGGGGGAGGCGATCGCGGGCGATGTCGCGGCCGAGCTGGCGGCGGCCGGGATGGAGAACGATCCCGAGCGGCGCGGGGACTACCGGTTCCTTGCCACCGGCGAGCCGGAGGAGTTCCGGCGGCTCGGCACGCGCTTCCTGCAGCTGCCGATCGGCGAGGTGCGCCGGGTGCCGGTCGGCGATCCGGGCAAGAGGGCGGCGGCGTGAGGCGGGACGGGCGCTCCCCGGACGAGCTGCGGCCGGTCACCATCGCTCCGGGCTTCATGCGCAGCGCCACCGGCTCGGCGCTGTTCGAGGCGGGCGGCACGCGCGTCATCTGCACGGCGAGCGTCGAGGACGAGGTCCCGAAGTGGCTCGCCGGCAAGGGCCGCGGCTGGACCACGGCGGAGTACGGGATGCTGCCGGCGTCCACCGGGGAGCGCAAGCGGCGCGACGTCTCCAGGGGCAGGCCCGACGGCCGAACGGTCGAGATCCAGCGGCTGATCGGGCGCTCGCTGCGCGGGGTGATCGACTTCGAACGGCTCGGCGAGCGCACCGTCTGGATCGACTGCGACGTGCTCGAGGCCGACGGCGGCACCCGCTGCGCCGCGGTCACCGGCGGCTTCGTGGCGCTCGAGCTGGCACTGCGCCGCCTCGTCGCCGAGGGCGCGCTCGAGTCGGTGCCGCTCAACGGATCCCTGGCCGCGGTCTCGTGCGGCGTCGTGGACGGCGAGGCGCTGCTCGACCTGGACTACTCCGAGGACGCCCGCGCGGAGGTCGACGCGAACGTCGTCATGACCGGGGACGGCGGCCTCGTCGAGGTGCAGGCCACGGCCGAGCGGACGCCGCTCTCGAGGGCCTCGCTCGACGAGCTGCTGGCGCTCGCCGCGGCTGGGATCGAGAGGCTGCGCGCGGCTCAGGAGGAGGCCGTCGCCGCCGGCGTCGTCGGCTGAGGAGGCCGGGTGCGCCTGCTGCTCGCCTCCCAGAACCCGCATAAGCTGCGCGAGCTCAGCGCGCTGCTCGAGCCGCACGAGCTGGATCCGCTGCCGGAGGGGATGGCGCTGCCCCCCGAGACTGGGACGACCTTCGCCGAGAACGCCCTGATCAAGGCCCGCGCCGCAGCCACCGCGACCGAGCGGGCGGCGGTGGCGGACGACTCGGGGATCGAGGCCGCGGCGCTCGGCGGGGCGCCGGGTGTCTGGTCCGCGCGCTTCGCGGGCGAGCGGGCGAGCGACGAGCAGAACCTGGAGCGCCTGATGCGCGAGGTCCCGCCGGATGGCGACCGGCGGGTGGCCTACGTGTGCGTGCTCGCGTACGTCGAGCCCGGCGTTGCCGAGCAGGTGGTGCATGGCCGTTGCGAGGGAGAGCTGGCGGTCGAGCCACGCGGCGCCGGGGGGTTCGGCTACGACCCGGCGTTCGTCCCGAGCGAGCTCCGGGACGGGCGCACGATGGCCGAGCTCGACCCGGCCGAGAAGGACGCGATCAGCCATCGCGGCCGCGCCGCCCGCGAGCTGCTCAGGTTGCTGGCCGAGGAGACCGTTCGCGTTCCGCGCGGGCCGTTCTCGGTCGGGGGCCGGCGCCGATCACGGAGGGCGGCGTCGTGAACACCCCCCGCCGCCTGTCGCGTGCCAGGATCGCCGCGGCCGCCGAGGCTCCCGCCCGGGCCGTGGGCCCAGCCGCCCAGGTGCCGCACAAGACGCGCGCCGCCGCGATCTCGGTCGCATCGAACGTGGTGCTGATCTGCCTCAAGCTCGCGGCCGGGATCGTCACCGGCTCGATCGCGATCCTGACGGAGGCCGCCCACTCGAGCATCGACCTGCTGGCCGCGATCATCGCCCTCCTGTCGGTGCGCAAGGCGGACGAGCCGGCGGACGAGTCGCATCCCTACGGCCACGAGAAGGTCGAGAACATGGCGGCCGCGATCGAGGGGATGCTGATCCTGGTCGGGGCGGGGGTCATCGTCTACGCCTCGCTGCGCAAGCTGAGCGAGGGCTCCGGGGTCGACACTCTCGGCCTGGGCATCGGGGTGATCGCCTTCTCGGCCGTCGCGAACCTCGGCGTGTCCGGCTATCTGCGCAAGCAGGCCCGGCTCACGGACTCGCCGGCGCTCGAGGGCGACGCCGCCCACCTGCGCACGGACGCCGCCACTTCGGCGGGGGTGCTCCTGGCGCTGGTCCTGGTTCAGCTGACCGGGGTCGAGGAGCTGGATCCCGCCGTCGCGCTCGTGGTCGCGGTGGCAATCGTCGCCGCCGGGGTGCGGATTCTCTCGCGCTCGTCGCGCGTCCTGGTCGACGAGGCCCTGCCCGCCGCCGAGCTGCGCGCGATCACTGAGGCGATCGAGCGCCACGGCGCCGAGGAGGTCGTCGGCTTCCACAAGCTGCGGGCGCGGCGAGCCGGCAGCCGCCGCTACGTGGACCTCCACGTGCAGTTCCGCCACGACACGAGCCTGCAGCGCGCTCACACCCTCGCGCACGAGCTCCAGGCTGCGATCGGCGACCGGTTGCGCGGGGCCGACGTGCTGATCCACCTGGAGCCCGAGGGGGTCCCGGGCCCTCAGGTCAAGTGAGGTTCACGGCGGCCGCCAGCCCCACCGCGAGCAGCACGCCGGAGTAGCCGGAGTAGCCGTTCAGGAGCAGCAGCAGAGCCGCGATCAGGCAGATCGCGACGGTCACGATCCATGAGATTCGCGACAGCGGCACGCCGCTATTCTGCCCGCGATGCCCGGCCCGCAGCGCCCGCCCCTGTCCTCGGCGCTCTCCTGGTGGCCTCGCCGGGCCTGACGGCCGACCGCACGCCGGCCCGGCTGCGAGAGCTCTCGGGGGACGTGCGCGCGGCACTGCTGCTCGACGGGCGGGGGGAGCTCGAGGCCGTCGCCGGCGGCCCGGAGGAGCTGGCCGACGAAGCGCGCGAGCTGCTCGCGGCGGTCGACCGCATCGCCCCGGCCGGCCCGCCCGACGAGCTCGAGGTCCAGTTCCCGCGCGGGGCCGTCTACATCGTGCGGCGACGCGAGTGGACGCTCGCCGCCGTGGCCGGCCGGGGGTCCCTCTCCTCGCTGGTGCGCTGGGACATGCGGGCCGTGCTCGCGGAGCTCGCCCGATGAAGGAGCGCCGCAAGGGACCCCTTGGGCGCGCTACCGGAATCGCCGAAGGCGTGGCCGCCGCGATGCGGAGGGGCCGACGCGAGCGCGAGCCGCGCGTGCTCGTGTACGACCAGACCGGCTTCGCCCGCCTCGTGCAGCCGGAGTCCCGCGGCCACGACGAGGTCCTCGATGCCGCCGAGCGGATGCTCGAGCTCGTCGATCCGCCGCGGACCGGCCGGGCGGACGCCGACGGCTAGCGGGAAAAGATCGCAAAGAGCGGGCTTTCGCCACCCCCGAGCGGCTCTGCCTGACGCTTGTCCGCCGCCGTTGTTACGTTCGGGCACCTCAGAACCCCGAAGGAGGAGAAAGTCGTGACCAAGTCCGAGTTCGTCGACCGCGTTGCATCGGAGTCCGGACTGTCGAAGGGCGACGCCACGAAGGCGGTCGACGTGTTCCTCGACGTGGTCAAGGAGACGCTCAGCCGCGGCGGGGAGATCAGCTTCACCGGCTTCGGCAAGTTCTCGGTGGCCGATCGCGGCGCCCGCCAGGGCGTGAACCCGCAGACCAAGGAGCGGATCCAGATTCCGGCCAGCCGGGTGCCGCGCTTCAGCGCGGGCGCCGGGCTGAAGTCGGCAGTCAAGGGCTAGGGGCGCCGGCGACCGCCCACTTCGCGGACCGGCTCGCGGCGCTCGTAGAGGAGCGCCGCAGCCGGGTCGTGCTCGGCCTCGACCCGGACCCGGGGTCGCTCTGGCCGGGAGCGGTGGTGGGTTCGCCGGCTGGCGACGCGGCGCAGCTCACCGCCCACGCGGTGGAGCGTCATTGCATGGCCGCCATCAACGCCGCCGGCGGCGCCTGCGTTGCCGTCAAGCTCCAGCTCGCGTGCTTCGAGCGCCTGCGAGCGCCGGGTTGGCGCGCCCTCGAGCGCGTCGCGGCGGCGGCGCGCGAGGCGGGCCTGCTCGTCCTGGCCGACGGCAAGCGCGGTGACGTCCCCATGACCGCGTCCGCGTATGCGCAGGCGCTCGTGGGAGAGACACGGGGGCCGTTCGGAGCGGTCCCCGGCCTCGGCGCCGACGCCTTCACCGCCAACCCGCTGCTCGGCCGGGACGCGCTGAAGCCCCTCGTCGACGGGGCCGCGGCCGCCCGAGCCGGGATCTTCGTGCTGGTCAGGACGTCCAACCCCGGCGCGGCCGAGATCCAGGACCGGGGCGAGGACCCTCTGCACGAGCAGCTGGCGCGCCTCGTCGACGAGCTGGGCACCGCCGACGTGGGGGCCTGCGGGCTGTCGAGCGTCGGCGCCGTCGCCGGAGCGACCAGCCCGGAGCTGCTCGGTCGGCTGCGGGAGCTGATGCCCCGTGCCGTCTTCCTGCTGCCCGGCGTCGGGGCACAGGGAGGCCGGGTGGAGGACCTGGCCGCCGCCTTCGCTCCACACCCGGCGGCCGGCCTCGTCACGGCGTCGCGCTCGATCGTCGACGCGCACGCCCAGCGCGGCGGCGACCCCGGCGAGGCGGCCGCGTTAGCGGCCGAGGAGCTGCGGGCGGCCAGCTGGGCTCTCTAGCGGCCGCCCGATCTATCCTCCCCGGCCCCTCGGGGACCCGCCATGCAAGAGCCAAGCCAACGCAATCCCGCCCGCCTGATCGCGCCGGCGGCGCTGGCGGCGGTCGCGCTCGTGTTCTTCATCGTCCTGCTGAGCTCCGGATCCGGAGACGGCGGCAGCCACACTGGCTCGCAGCCCAGCGCCAAGCGCGAGAAGGCCCGCTCGCACCAGGCCGGGGCGCCCGTAGTGAGAAAGGCCAGCTACACGGTCAAGACCGGTGACACGCTCGGTGGGATCGCCAACAAGACCGGGGTGCCCGTGGACAAGCTGCTCGAGCTGAATCCCCAGCTCGACCCGCAGGCGCTCGTCTCGGGCCAGAAGATCAAGCTGCGCGAGTGACGCCGGCCCGCGGCACGATCGCGGCGTTGTGCGTCTCGGCGCTCGCGACCGTGGCGGGCGCGGCGCCGGCGGCGGCCGCGCCCCCGCGGCTCCCCAGGGCCGCCGCGGCGATCGTCGTGGACGCCCGCGAGGGGGCCGTGCTGTTTCGCAAGGATCCCGACGAGCGCCGCGCGATCGCCAGCACCACCAAGCTGATGACCGCGCTGCTGGCGCTCGAGCGGACCAAGCCGGACGAGGTGTTCACGGCCCCCGCCTACCACGCCCTGGCCGCCGAGTCGAAGATCGACCTGCGGGCTGGGGAGCGGATGCGCGTGCACGACCTGTTGCGGGCGCTGCTCCTCGAGAGCGCCAACGACGCAGCCGCGACGATCGCCGAGGGAGTCGCGGGCTCGCGATCGGCTTTTGTCGATGAGATGAACCGGCGCGCCGCTGAGCTGCACCTGGACGAGACCCACTACGCGAACCCCGTCGGGCTCGACCAGCGTGGGAACTACTCCACGGCGCGCGACCTGGCCCGGCTGGCAACGCGGCTGATGCGCGACGGTCGCTTCGCCCGCATCGTGAACCTGCCCGAGGCGGTGCTCCGGTCGGGCGCCCGCCGGCGGGTCGTCGACAACCGCAACGACCTGGTGGCCCGCCACCCGTTCGTCGACGGGATCAAGACCGGTCATACGGTCGACGCCGGTTACGTGCTCGTGGGAGCCGGTCACGCCGCGGGCGGCCCCCGCGTGATCAGCGTGGTGCTCGGGGAGCCGAGCGAGGCCGCTCGCGACGAGGACACGCTGACGCTGCTTCGCTTCGGGCTCTCCCGCTTCCGGCCGCTGCGAGCGCTCGAGCGCGATCGCTCCGTCGCACGCGTGAAGATCGAGCATCGGGGCGGAAGGGCGGAGCTCGTCCCGGCGCGCAGCGTGACTCTCGCGGTGCGCCGGGGACAGCGGCTCGGCAGGCGCGTGCTGGCCCCCGGCGAGCTCGACGGGCCGCTTCCCGCCGGCAGGCGCGTCGGCAGGGTCGTGCTGCTGCTGGACGGCCGGCCGGTCCGGACCGTGCCGCTCGTCACCGCCCGCCGGGTTCCCGGAGCGGGGCCCGCGCGTGTGGCGCTTTCGCTCCTGGGCCTGCCCTTGACCTTGCTGCTCCTGCTAGGCATCCTCGTGACGGCGGCCCTCGCCGTCCTGCGGATGAGGGTGCGCCTCCGGGTCGTGCGGGAGCGCAGGCCCACCAAAGCTCCATGATCATCACCGTCACGCTCAACGCGGCGCTCGACAAGACGCTCGCGGTCCCAAGCTTCCGGCTCGGCCAACGGCACAGGGCCGTGGAGCAGACCGCCATGGCGGGCGGAAAGGGCGTGAACGTGGCGCGCGCGCTGAAGGCCCTGGGCCAGCCGGTGATCGCGACCGGGGTCGCGGGTGGGCATACGGGCACGCGCATCATCGAGCACCTGACCGACGAGGGAATCCTCAACGACTTCGTGCGTATCCGGGAGGAGTCGCGCACCTCGACGGCGGTGGTCGATCCCACCTCGGGCGAGCAGACCGAGATCAACGAGCGCGGGCCGCAGGTCTCGGAGGCCGAGCTCGAGCTGTTCGTCGACAAGCTGCTCTACCTCGCCAAGGGCGCGGCGATCTGCGTGTTCGCGGGCAGCCTGCCTCGGGGCGTCGAGGTGGGCGTGTACGGGCACCTGATCGCCGAGCTCCGCAAGCTGGGCGTGACGACCGTGCTCGACTCGGAGGGGGAGCCGCTGCGCCTGGGCACGCGCGCGGGCCCCACGGTGGTGAGCCCGAACGAGCTCGAGGCCGAGGGGCTCGTGGGACACGAGTTCGCCGACGACGAGGATCGCCGCGCCTCCGTTGGCGAGATACTCGAGCTGGGCGCCCGCGAGGCGATCATGACGCTCGCCGACGGCGCACTCGCGCTGCTCGGCGACGGGGAGACGGGCGGCTCCCGCCGGCTCTACCGGGCGCTGCTCGAGCCGCTCGAGCCGGTCTCGGCGGTCGGCTCGGGGGATGCCTTCCTGGCGGGCTACCTCGCCTGCCGCTACGGGGGCGGCGAGCCCGACGACTGCATCCGCTTCGGGGTGGCCTGCGGCGCCGAGTCGACCCAGCACTTCGGCGCTGGCGTGCTCGACGCGCGCGAAGCCGACCGGCTTGCCGGCGAGGTCGAGGTCGAGCTGCTCGAGGCCGCCGCGTCCGCGCCCGGGGCGGCCGGCGCCTGAGCGCCGGATTTTCCGCGCAAACAGCGGGGATCGAGCGTGCGGGCCGCCCAAAGAGGCGCTGCTAATGTCAGGCCTTCGTCCGTCGCCGAACGTAGGATGCCGTCATGGAAGTAGAGATCGGTCGGGGCAAGAAGGGCCGGCGCGCCTACGGGTTCGATGACATCGCCATCGTGCCCTCCCGCCGCACGCGCGATCCCGACGACATCGACATCAGCTGGCGGCTCGGCGAGTACCTGTTCCGTCTCCCGCTGCTTGCCGCGGCGATGGACGGCGTCGTCTCCCCGGCCACCGCCGGGATCGTCGGGCAGCTGGGCGGCCTGGCCGTCCTGAACCTCGAGGGCATCTGGACCCGCTACGAGGACGCGGGCACCCGGCTCGAGCAGATCGCGCGCGCTTCGAAGGAGGAGGCCACGGCGCGGATGCAGGAGATCTATCGCGAGCCGGTCAAGGAGGAGCTGATCGCGCAGCGGATCCGGGAGATCAAGGAGCACGGAGTCGTCGCCGCCGCATCGCTCACGCCGCAGCGCGTACGCAAGTACTGCGAGACGGCGCTCGACGCCGGCCTCGACGTGCTCGTCATCCAGGGCACGGTGATCTCCGCCGAGCACGTCTCGACCACCACCGAGCCGCTCAACCTGAAGGAGTTCATCCGCGAGGTGCCGGTCCCGGTCGTCGTCGGGGGCTGCGCCTCGTACTCGACCGGCCTGCACCTGATGCGCACCGGCGCGGTCGGGGTGCTGGTCGGCGTCGGCCCCGGCGCCGCCTGCACCACCCGCGGCGTGCTCGGGATCGGCGTGCCGCAGGCCACCGCGATCGCGGACGTCCAGGCCGCGCGCTCGCAGCACATGCTCGAGACCGGCGACTACGTCAACGTGATCGCGGACGGCGGCATGCGCAACGGGGGCGACGTCGCCAAGGCGTTCGCCTGCGGCGCCGACGCGGTCATGATCGGCTCACCGCTGGCTCGCGCCTACGAGGCTCCGGGCTGCGGCTACCACTGGGGGATGGCGACCTTCCACCCCTCGCTGCCCCGCGGCGCCCGGGTCAAGACCACCCAGAACGGCTCGCTCGAGCAGATCCTGCTCGGCCCCGCGCACGAGAACGACGGCACGTTCAACCTGATGGGCAGCCTGCGCACCTCGATGGCCACCACCGGTTACCAGGACATCCGCGAGTTCCAGCGCGCCGAGGTGATGGTCGCGCCCTCGCTCCAGACCGAGGGCAAGCAGCTCCAGCGCGACCAGGCGATCGGCATGGGCGCGGTGTCGGCGGCGAAGGCCGCCCCCGCGCCCGACGGCGTGGCAAACGGCGCGGCAGCGCCGTCCGAGCCGGCCACGCCGGCGACGGACCCGGCGCTCGTCGGGGAGTAGCGATGGCCGAGACGCTTGCCACCTCGCGGCCGGCGGGGGAGGGCGAGCGCGTCGCCGCGGCCGAGGAGGTCCTGGTGCTGGACTTCGGCGGGCAGTACTCCCAGCTGATCGCCCGCCGCGTCCGCGAATGCGGCGTGTTCGCGGAGCTGCTGCCGCACGACCTCCCGATCGAGGAGCTCCGCCGCCGCGCGCCGAAGGGCCTGATCCTCTCCGGCGGGCCGGCGTCGGTGTACGCCGAGGGGGCGCCCGAGCTCAGGCTGGAGCTGCTCGAGCTCGGGATCCCGGTGCTCGGCATCTGTTACGGCATGCAGGCGATGGTGCGCGCCCTCGGTGGCCGCGTGGAGGGCGCGGACGTGGGGGAGTTCGGGCGCTCGACGCTGACCGTCAGCCGGCCGGGCCGGCTGCTGGCCGGGCTGCCGGACGAGCAGAGCTGCTGGATGAGCCATCGCGACACCGTGTTCGAGGCGCCGCCTGGGTTCACGGCCCTGGCATCGTCCAGCGAGTCGCCGGTCGCGGCTCTCGAGGACCCCGAGCGCAGGCTCTATGGGATCCAGTTCCACCCCGAGGTGGTGCACACGCCCTACGGCAGCCAGATCCTCGATCGCTTCCTGCGCGATGTCTGCGGGGCCGAGCAGCGCTGGAGCCCGGCGTCGGTCATCGACGAGCAGGTGGCGCGCATCCGCGAGCAGGTGGGCGACGGGAAGGTCATCTGCGGGCTCTCCGGCGGAGTCGACTCGTCGGTCGCCGCCCTGCTCACGTACAAGGCGATCGGCGACCAGCTGACCTGTGTCTTCGTCGACCACGGCCTGATGCGGAAGAACGAGGGCAACCAGGTGGTGGCGGCCTTCCGCGATCGCTTCCACGTACCGCTGATCGCGGTCGACGGTGAGCGGCGCTTCCTCGGGCGCCTGGCCGGGGTCGTGGAGCCCGAGGCAAAGCGCAAGGCGATCGGCGAGGAGTTCATCCGCGTCTTCGAGGAGCAGGCCGAGCGGCTCGACAACCCGCGCTACCTGGTCCAGGGAACGCTGTACTCGGACGTGATCGAGTCGGGCGGCGGCACGGGGGCCGCGACGATCAAGTCGCACCACAACGTCGGCGGCCTGCCGGAGGACCTCGAGTTCGAGCTGGTCGAGCCGCTGCGGATGCTGTTCAAGGACGAGGTCCGCCAGGTCGGCGCCGAGCTGGGTCTCCCGGATCGCCTGGTCTGGCGCCAGCCGTTCCCCGGCCCCGGCCTGGCGATCCGGGTGGTCGGCGGCGAGGTCACGAAGGAGCGGCTCGACATTCTGCGCGAGGCCGACGCGGTGCTCCAGGACGAGATTCGCTCCGCGGGGCTGTACCGCGAGCTGTGGCAGTCGTTCTGCGTGCTCCCGGCGGGAGTCCGCAGTGTCGGCGTGCAGGGGGACGGGCGCACGTACGGCTACGTGGTGGTGATCCGCGCGGTCACGAGCGACGACGCGATGACGGCCGACTGGGCGCGGCTTCCGTACGACCTGCTCGAGAAGGTCGCCTCGCGCATGATCAACGAGATCCCGCAGGTGAACCGGGTCACGCTCGACATCACCTCGAAGCCGCCCGGGACGATCGAGTGGGAGTAGCCGGGCTGACCGCGCGGTAGCAGGGGCGGCTCACGCCCACTGGCTCGTAGAGGGCCTAGCTCGAGCGCTTCCGGCTTCGCCTTCGTCTCGCGAAGCGGTACGCGAGGACTGCCGGTGGAGCTCCGAAGGCGGTGGCGAAGAGGAGCGAGACCGCGGGCCACCCGAGCACACCGAGCAATGGCACCCGAATGCGCGCGCTCTGCGGAGTCGACTGAAAGCAATCGGTGCCTCCCAGCCGCACGCCGTCCTGCACGCATTCCAGATACCAGTCACCCGTGAACAACAGAAGCACCGCGCCGGTCCACAGCAGGACACCACAAGCAATCGCCGCCATCTGCCCCGACTTCGGCATGCCGGGCATGACGGTATCGGTCATCCCCAAGCCGCCGAGCGAGCTCGGGCCACACCGCCGCGGCGACGTTGCGGAGCTTCCTATTCAGGCCAGAAGTCCGGGACGGTCTCCGTCTCGGCACGCAGGTCGTCGGTCTTCGTCGAGACCATCACCAGGACCGCGTCGTCCGGGCCTTCGTTCCAGACCGAGCGCACCACCTCGGGCGCTATGCGAACGGCCGTCCCCTCGCCGACCTCGACGACTTCGTCCTCGAGCTTGAACTCGAGCTTCCCCGAGACGACGAAGTAGATCTCCTCCTGGTTGTGGTGGCGGTGGCCGTAGCTGCCCTTGCCGCCGGTGCCCGCCGGCATTCGCCTCCAGGTGAAGGCGAGCTGCTCGCAATCGAGGTGCTCGGTCAGAAAGCGCATCTCGCCGGGGTAGTCGCCGGAGACGTCCGGGGCCTCCGTCAGGTGCTTCTGGCTCCAGCCGGGCATGCGTTGGCGCGACCTTATACGGTCAGCCCATGGGCATCATCAGCTGGGCCGTCTGGGGTCTTTTCGTTGGCGCGATCGCACGACTGCTCCTCCCCGGGCGCCAGAAGATCGGCATCCTCTGGACGATCGTGCTGGGCGTGGCAGGCTCGCTGATCGGCGGCTTCGTCGCCACCGAGCTGCTGAACGTCGGCGACTCCAACGACTTCGACTTCGGCAGCTTCCTGATCGCCGTGGGAGCCTCCGTGGCGCTGCTGGCGATCGTCGAGCGCGTAACTGCGGCGCGCGATCGTCGCGAGACCCCTCCACCCACCTGAGGGTGGGGGGTTGGGCGGATTTCGACGCACATGGCGTCGAAATCCGCCCAACCCTGCTCGAGGCGGCGCCCGCCTAGGACCAGCTGTCCCAGGAGCGGAGCGCCGGGAGGGGGTCGATCGGCCGGCCGCCCTCGTACCAACCGCCGGGCCAGAGCTCCAAGTGCAGGTGGCAGCCGCGGGCGTCGCCCGTCTGGCCCACCGAGCCGATCCGCTGCCGGGTGTAGACGCGGTCGCCCGTGCGGAACGGCGAAGGCTCGGCGAGATGCATGTAGACGTAGTCGGTGCTCGTCCCCACGGCGTCGATGACTACGTAGTTGCCGGCGGCGCGGTGGTAGCCGCTGTACTGCACCTTGCCGCCGCGGGCGGCGACGAGGCGGGTCCCGCAGCGCGCGAGCACGTCCTGGCCCTGGTGGCGGTGGCCCGCGCGCGGCGCGCCGAAGCGGGCACCGGCGCCGCCGTACTGGTGGCGACCACGCAGCGGGAAGAAGTCGCGATAGAGGTCGAACGCGTCCCGCGCGCTGTCCTGCAGGCTCGAGCTGCGCGCGACCGCGCCGCCGGCGCCCTGCGCGGTCAGGCGGAAGGCGTAGCGACCCTGCGGGGCGGCGGCTCGACCCAGCCGCGCGTTCCACACGATCGTTCGGACCTGGCCGGCGTCCATGCGGCCGGGGCTCCACGACTTCACAACCTGGCCGTCACCGGCCCGGAAGAGCTGGACCTGGACACTCTCGGCCGAGCGGCCCGCCACGCGGTAGCGGAAGACGACCGTCCGGCGGGCGCCGAAGAAGGCCCTGGTGCGGCTCGTCCCGGTCTCCAGGCTCGGGGCCCCCGCCTGGCGCGGTCCCGGCGCGGGGGAGAGCGTGGGGTTGGGAGTGGGTGGGGGCGCCGGAAGGATCGGGACTGGGCGGCTGCGACGCGAGCGCCCGCCCCTGTTCGTGCGCACGGACACCGGGCCGGTCACGGCGCCCACCGGGACGCGCGCGTGGATCCGCCGGGGGCTTCCCGAGCGCACGCGCACGGAGACGTCGTCGCTGCGGCCGTAGCTGCCGTGGAAGACGACTTGCGAGACCGTGCCCAGGTCGGCGCCGCTCAGCTTGAGCGTGCTGCCGGCGTGGGCGCGGCGTCGCGTGGCGCAGCGACGGATGCAGGACACGCGCTTGACGATCGGCCGGGGCACGTAGCCGGCCCCGCCGCCGGTGCTCGCCGGCGCGCCGGACGCACCAAGGAGGCCGCATCCGGCCAGCAGGAGCAGGCTCCCGCAGGCGACCGCGGTTCGCCTCTCAGGTTGTGCGCGCTGTGAGGAAAGGTTCCCCGACGCCACTACCTCCGGCCTCTCTTTCTCCGGCCTACGGGGTTAGCTGACGGGCTCGCGCACTCGGCGCTACGGCCGGCGAAGCACCTGGGTTGCTCCGGCCGATTCGCCCCTCGAGGGCCGCCGGAAGCGGGCCTCGATTGGTTCCCCCGTTCCCCGGTGCCGGTGGCGTCCGGAGATTCGGCAGGCTCGATTTGCGGGCGGCAGTATAGCCACGGTCCCGGTTGGCAGATCGGCTTTCAACTCCTCGGGTTCCTCTTGCGCGCGCCCGGGTTTTTCCCTGCCCGTGTGGCACACTGTGCAACCCGCCGCCCGAGCGGCGGGTTCTCGTTATGAAGACGTATGTGGCGACACCGGCTGACCGCGACCGAAGGTGGGTCGTGCTGGACGCGGACGGCCAGACCCTGGGTCGGCTGGCGACCCGCGTCGCCGACGCTCTGCGAGGGAAGCGCAAGCCCGAGTACACGCCCCACATCGACGTCGGCGATTTCGTCGTCGTGGTCAACGCCGAGAAGATCTCCGTGACCGGCAACAAGCGCCAGGAGAAGCTCTACTACCGGCATTCGGGCTATCCGGGCGGACTGCGAAGCCGTACCCTCGAGGAGATGCTCGACCGGCGCCCCGAGGAGGTCCTTCGTCTGGCGGTGAAGGGGATGCTCCCTCGCACCCGGCTCGGACGGGCGCAGCTTCGCAAGCTCAAGGTCTACGCCGGCCCGGAGCACCCGCACGCGGCCCAGCAACCGGAGCCGATGGAGGTGGAGTCGTGATGGCGGAAGACGATCGGCGCGACGAGGGCCAGGAGCCCGAGGGCGCGGCCGAGGAGCCGACGCCGACCGACGAGCCCACCTCCGCCGAGGAGCCCACTCCCGCCGGCGAGGCGTCGGACGCCCCGGGGCCGGAGGTCGAGGGCGCAGAGCAGCTTGACGCGGCCGTGTCCGGCGAGACCGGGGACGAGCAGGGCGCCGACGCCCCCGACGAGCCCGGCGAGGAGCGCCCGAAGCCGAAGCGCCGAGGCAAGAAGGACGACAAGCCCAAGGAGGACGTCATTCCCGGGGCCCACCTCGAGCCGGACCTCGTGCTCGAGGAGGAGGAGGGCCCCGAAGCGGGCGAGTTCGGCGAGTTCGCGGCGGCCGACACCGCCGAGGCCACGGACGAGGCCGGGGCGGCGCCAAGCGAGGACGCGGACACGGTGACGCCCGTCGAGACAGAGCCCCTCGCGCGCGAGCCGCTCGACCTCGCGGCCGATGCCCGCTACACGGCGACCGGCAAGCGCAAGACCGCTATCGCCCGCGTGATCCTGAAGCCCGGCGACGGGACGTACACGATCAACGGTCGAGCGCTTCCCGACGCCCTCCCGCGGATCAAGCTGCAGCGCATGGCCCGACAGCCGCTCGAGGCGGCCGGCTACCAGACGCGCCTGGACGTCGTGGCGCGCATCCGCGGCGGTGGCGTCGCCGCGCAGGCCGGGGCTCTTCGGCACGGCGTGGCGCGCGCTCTGGTCGAGGCCGATCCGAGCCTGCGGCTGGAGCTGAAGCGGCGTGGCTTCCTCACGCGGGACCCGCGCGTCAAGGAGCGCAAGAAGGCCGGCCTCAAGAAGGCCCGCAAGCGGCCGCAGTTCTCGAAGCGCTAGCAGCAGCCCATGGCTCGGCGGCTCTTCGGCACCGACGGGGTGCGCGGCGTGGCTGGCGAGTTCCTGACCGCGGAGCTGGCGCAGAAACTGGGCAGGGCGGCGACTGAGCTGTCGCCCACCGGGTCGCCCCGGGTGCTGATCGTGCGCGACACGCGCGAGTCCGGGGAGACGCTCGAGGCCGCGCTCGCGAGCGGGGTCGTGGCGGCCGGCGGGCAGGCGCTGCTCGGCGGAGTGCTTCCGACACCGGGCGCGGCCCTGCTCGTGCGCCGCTACGGGTTCGACCTGGCCGCCGTTGTGTCCGCTTCGCACAACCTCTACCGGGACAACGGGATCAAGTTCTTCGGTCCGGAGGGAACGAAGCTCGACGACGCCCAGGAGGAGCGCATCGAGACGCAGGTGGAGCGGGACGACGGCTCTGCGGAGCCGGCCAGCGGGCGGGTGCGCGAGCTGCACGGCGCCGGCGGCGACTACGTGCGCGAGCTGGAGCTCCGCTTCCGCGACCTCCGACTGTCCGGCCGGCGAGTGCTGCTGGACTGC
>JBHELQ010000063.1:0-1791 GCA_046262995.1 Thermoleophilaceae bacterium | reverse complement strand
ACACGGCCTCCGGCGGCCCCGTCGGGGTCGGCACCGCCACCGCCAAGTCGATGGTGCTGAACACGGTCATGGTGCACATCGTCGGCATGGTCGGCACGCAGATCTTCTGGGGCTCCAATCCGAGGGCTCCGATCGGAGGCTGAACACATGAACGTGCTTCTCGACCATCGCACCCAGACCCAGACCGCTCCGGATGAGCAGCCCGCACGGCGAGCGCTGCGCGCCCAGGTTGCACGCCTGGAGGAGGAGCGGGCGGGGCTGGTCTGCTCCGCTTGGCCCCGCACCGACTTGCTGCCCGGCCCGTCGCCCGCGGCCGGCACGGGCGCGCGCTCCCTTTCTATCGGTGAGCTCGAGGCCCTGCGCGACCGGCTCGAGCGCGAGCTGCGGCAGGCGCGGCGCGCGCTGGCGAAGCGAACGGCCGCCGAGGAGGAGAGCCGCAGGCTGCGCGAGGAGATGCTGCTCAATCCCGAGCGCCATCGCGGGACCGTCGTGACCAACGCCGACATGGGTGAGCCCGGCTGCACGCGCTTTCAGGCCCGGCCTCGCTTCGGCCTGCTTGGGATGCTCATGAGCTGGTGGCGCGTCGTCGTCTCCTCCGGCTGTCCATAACGGGGGACCACGTGCTGCGCACCTACTGCCCGCTCACGCGCTCCGCCCCCCGCGGCGAAAGCCATGCCGAAGCCGGCGAGAGCGCGGGGCCGGATCCACGCGAAAGCGGCGCGCTGCTGCGCGGTGCCTCGTTCGCCGCGGAGGTGGGGCTGAAGCTCGTGTATGCCGACGGCGGGCGAGCGGCCGTGACGCTGCCCGTGCGCGTGGAGGGGCCGGACGAGGACGGCACGGTGCACCGAAGCGCAATAACCGCGCTCGTCGAGGCGGCCGCCGGGGCAGCCGCGCTCAGCTGCGATCAGAACGGCGGAGGGCCGGGCGACATCTCGATCACCTTCGTGCGCGACGCGCCCCAGCGTCCGCTCGTCGCCGAGGCCAGGATGCTCGCCCACGAGGGGCCGGTTCGCAGCTGCGAGGTCGACGTCAGCGATTGGAACGGGGCGCTCGTCGCGAAGGGGTTCTTGACGTACGGGTCGTAAGGGAAATCGGGCGTATCCGGCGGTCGTCGATACGCCCCGGGCCAGGGAGGCAAGGATGAGGTGGAACGGATTGCTCGCAAGCGTCGTGCTGGGCGGCGCGCTGATGTGGCCCGCTGCAGCGGGCGCGGCCGGCGGCGACTTCGCGGTCGGCGGCGGCACGAACGGGTTCTTTCAGATCGGGGTGTCGGCGCACAGCGGGCCGAACGGCGAGGACCCGAGCGGGTTCGTGAGTGCGCGCTCGCGTCCGAACGGCGGATTTCCAGTTCCATTCCGCTTCGGCGGCCACGTGACGTGCCTGGTGGTGTCGGGCAACCACGCCTCGATCAAGTACCGCTTCGACCACTCCGACGACCCGACGCTCGAGGGCGGGGGCATCCAGATCTTCATCGAGGACAACGGACCGCCGCAGAACGGGCAGTCGGCCGACGGGACCTCGTTCCTCGCCCCGATGACGAAGGAGGCGTTCGAGGCCAGCCAGCCCGGCGTCTGCGCGCCTCCGCCCCCTGCGGGATACACGCAGGGCGAGAGCGGGAACTTCGTCGTGCACGACGAGCCCTAGCGGAACAGGTCGAGCTCGCGCGGTCGCCTGAGGGCGGCCGCGCCAGGCCCGTCCTCGGCGGTCACGTAGGACTCGAGCCCGCGCACCAGGACCGCGGGCTCGGCCGAGTCCTTGCGCCGGACCAGGTCGGCCGCGGCGGCCACCTCG
>JBHELQ010000062.1:0-14300 GCA_046262995.1 Thermoleophilaceae bacterium | reverse complement strand
CATCTACCGC
The DNA here is from genome assembly GCA_046262995.1 of Thermoleophilaceae bacterium. GTDB lineage: Bacteria > Actinomycetota > Thermoleophilia > Solirubrobacterales > Thermoleophilaceae > JBHELQ01. The sequence continues at coordinate 14,290 of JBHELQ010000062.1, read as the reverse complement.
ATCCTCGATCGCCTGGGCCCGATCTCGAAGGAGGGCGAGGAGGAGCCGATCGAGGCCAAGATGCTCTCGAAGCAGATCGAGAACGCCCAGAAGAAGGTCGAGGAGCAGAACTTCCTGATCCGCAAGCGTGTGCTCGAGTACGACGACGTGATGAACCAGCAGCGCGAGGTCGTCTACGAGTACCGGGACCGCATCCTCCAGGGCGAGGACATGGGTGGGACCGCGCGCGAGCAGATCGCCGAGGTGATCGAGCGGCTGGCGCGGGAGTACATGGAGGGCGACTACGTCGAGGACTGGGACCTCGACGGCTTCTTCACCCAGCTCGAGCAGATCTACCCGTCCTCGTACAGCCTCGAGGACATGGACCCGAACCAGGTCGATCGCGAGGGACTGGTCCAGGACCTGCGCAAGGACGTCGTCGACGCCTACGACGAGCGCGAGCAGGAGCTCGGCGACGAGCTGATGCGAGCGCTCGAGCGCTTCATGCTGCTCCAGATCATCGACGAGCGCTGGCGTGAGCACCTGCACGACATGGACTACCTGCGCGAGGGAATCCACCTGCGCGGCTTCGCCCAGATCGACCCGCTCGTGGCCTACAAGAACGAGGGCTTCGAGATGTTCCGCGAGCTGATGAACAACATCTGGGACGAGTTCGCGCGCTACGTCTTCAACGTCGAGATCGAGGTCGAGGGCGGCAACGGCGCCGAGCCGGCCCCCGCCTGGGGCACCGGCGGGAACGCCAGCTCGACCGGGGCGAGGCTGTCCTACGCCGGCGGCACCGCCGCCGACCAGCCCAGCGCCCTGGCGGCCGCCGCCGAGACCGCGGGCTCCGGTGTGCCGGCGGGCATCGCCGAGGCCGCCGAGTACGCGGCCGACGCCACCGCCGAGCCGCCCCCGCAGGTCGAGACCCGCCGTCTGGACGAGAACGAGAAGATCGGTCGGAACGATCCGTGCTGGTGCGGATCCGGCAAGAAGTACAAGCGCTGCCATGGTGCATAGCGCCCTGGCGCTCCGCGACCAGCTGAAGCTGCTCGCGGACTACCTTTGACCCGGCTTCGCTCGAAGAGCGCCTAGCGGCGCTCGAGCAGGAGATGCAGGCGCCCGGCTTCTGGGACGACCAGGAGCGCGCCGCGCGGGTGTCCGCGGAGCACGCGTCGGTGGGGCGACGCCTGGAGACGTTCCGCTCGCTCGAGTCGGACCTTGACGACCTCGAGGCCCTCGAGGAGATGGCGGGCGAGGACGACTCGATCGCCGCAGAGCTCGAGGATCAGCGTGCGGACGTCGAGCGCCGGCTGGCGCAGCTCGAGGAGGCGCGGCTGTTCTCGGGTCAGTACGACGCCGGCGACGCGGTGGTCACCGTGAACGCCGGGGCGGGCGGCACCGACTCACAGGACTGGGCCGAGATGCTCCTGCGGATGCTCATGCGCTGGGCGGAGCGGCGCGGCATGAAGGTGGAGTTGAAGGAGGCGTCACCCGGCGAGGAAGCCGGCATCAAGTCGGCGACCTTCATCGCCCGCGGCGAGAACGCCTACGGTCTGTTCTCAGCCGAGAAGGGCGTGCACAGGCTGGTACGAATCTCGCCCTTCGACGCCCAGTCGCGCCGCCACACCGCGTTCGCGGGCGTGGAGGTGGCTCCGCTCGTCGAGGACGCCGTCGATATCGAGCCCGATCCGGAGGACCTCCAGATCGACACCTACCGAGCCTCGGGCGCCGGCGGCCAGCACGTGAACAAGACCGACTCGGCGGTGCGGATCACGCACAAGCCCACGGGGCTCGTCGTCCAGTGCCAGAACGAGCGCTCCCAGTCCGCGAACAAGACGACCGCGATGACGATGCTGCGGGCGCGCCTGCTCGAGCTGGAGGAGCGAAAGCGCCGCGAGGAGATCGCCAAGGAGAAGGGCGAGGCCCAGGACGTCGGCTGGGGCTCGCAGGTCCGCTCCTACGTGCTGCACCCCTACCAGATGGTCAAGGACCACCGCACGGACGTCGAGGCGGGCAACACGCAGGCCGTGCTCGACGGCGACCTGGACCAGTTCGTGCGCGCCGAGCTGCTGCGCCGGGCGGGCGACGGCTCGACCTAGCGGGAAGCGTCCCATCCAGCTGTCGCAGCACGACACCAAAGTGGGACCCTCCGCCTAGCATGGCCGCCATGCTGCGGGAGCTCGCGCGCAGGGCGCTCGAGGAGGATGTGGGCGCAGCCGACCTGACGACGGACGCCGTCGTCCCGAGCGACGCCAGAGCGCTGGCTCGGATCGAGCAGAAGGCGCCGGGCGTGATCGCCGGCCTGGAGGTGGCCGAGGCGGTCTTCGCGGAGGTCGATGGGGCGGTGGAGCTCCGACCGCTCACGGACGAGGGCGAGTGGCGAGAGCGAGGCCCCGTCGCGGAGGTCGAGGGCACGGCCGCCTCGATCCTCACGGCGGAGCGGGTGGCGCTCAACTTCCTCGGGCGCCTGTCGGGGATAGCTACCCTGACGGCGCGCTACGCACGCGCCGTCGAGGGCACGAACGCGCGGATCCTGGACACGCGCAAGACGACCCCCGGCCTGCGCACGCTCGAGAAGAAGGCCGTGCGGACGGGCGGCGGGACCAACCACCGCGGCGGCCTGTACGACGCGATCCTGATCAAGGAGAACCACTCCGCGCTGGCGGGCGGCGTGGGGGAGGCGACGCGGCGCGCGCTGTCCAAGGCGCCGGAGGGGATCCCGGTCGAGGTCGAGTGCGCGACGCTCGCAGAGGTCGAGGAGGCGCTCGGCGCCGGCGCCTCGCGCATCCTGCTGGACAACATGGCCCCGGACCGCCTGCGCGAGGCCGTGGAGCTGGTCGCCGGGCGGGCGCAGCTGGAGGCCTCCGGCGGGGTGACGCTCGAGAAGCTCCGCGCGATCGCCGAGACCGGCGTCGACTTCGTGAGCGTGGGGGCGCTGACGCATTCGGCGCCCGCGCTGGACCTGAGCCTCACGCTCGAGCCGCTCTGAGCCGCTCCGGGGGGCGGAGCACAGCGAAGGGGTCGGTCACCTCGAGCTGCCGCGAGCGGAAGCTGAACAGCGCGGCCGGGCGACCGCCGCCGGGCCCGGATGCGCGGCGCTCGCCTGTGGCCTCGAGCACGCCTCGGCGCTCGAGCACGCGCCGCAGGTTGACCGCCGAGACCGGGTAGCCGAGGGCGGCCGTGTAGATCTCCCGCAGTTCGGAGATAGTGAACTGCTCCGGGGCCAGCGCGAAGCCGATGTTGGTGTACGACAGCTTGGCGCGCAGGCGCTCCCGGCCGGCGAGCACGATCGGCTCGTGGTCGAAGGCGATCGTGGGGAGGGCCTCGACAGGGTGCCAGGCGGTGTCCGGCGGCACGGAGGGATCCAGGCGCAGCGGGACGAAGCCCAGGTACGCCGTCGCCAGCTGCCACTCGCGCGGATGGCGGCGGGGGTCGCTGCGCGTCTCGAGCTGCTCGAGCCAGGAGAGCTCCGCCACGTCGACCTTGGTCGCCAGATGCCTGCGGATCGACTGCTCCAGGGCCTGCCCGTCCTGGAGGTAGCCGCCGGGGAGCGACCAGGCCCCGGAGAACGGTTCCTCAGCACGCTGCCAGAGCAGCACCTGGAGCGCTCCGTCGCGGACCTGGAGCACGACGGCAAGCGAGACGTGGGAGGGGTTGCTATGCTGGTCGCGCAAGGTTTTTGATCATAAGGCAAAAACCGGAGCCAAGACTCGTGGAGCCGCTCGCCCTGCCAACCCTCCCCGCCGCCCCGGAGCCGTCACTCGAACCGGCCGAGGTCGCCGAGCTCGCCGACCAGGTGCGTGCCCTCGCCTCGCAGCGCAACGCCGTTGTCCTGGCCCACAACTACCAGCTGCCGGAGGTGCAGGGGGTGGCCGACGTCGTGGGGGACTCACTCGGCCTGTCGCGCAAGGCGGCGGCCACGGGCGCCGACGTGATCGCGTTCTGCGGGGTCCACTTCATGGCCGAGACGGCGTCGATCCTCTCCCCGGAGAAGACCGTGCTGCTGCCGGACCTGAAGGCGGGTTGCTCCCTGGCCGACTCGATCACCGCCGATCAGCTGCGGGCCTGGAAGGCCGAGCACCCTGGCGCGCTCGTCGTGATGTACGTGAACACGAGCGCCGAGGTGAAGGCCGAGACCGACTACTGCTGCACTTCCTCGAACGCGGTCCAGGTGGTCGAGCACATCTGGCGCGAGCACGGCCGGGACACCGAGATCCTGTTCGGCCCGGACATGTGGCTGGGGGCCTACGTGGAGCGCGAGACCGGCCGCCGGCTGCACGTGTGGGACGGCGAGTGCCACGTGCACGCCGGGATCCGCCCAGGCGACATCGCGGACGTCCGCGAGGAGCATCCGGGCGCGGAGTTCCTGATCCATCCGGAGTGCGGCTGCACGACCCAGGTGATGGAGTACGTGGCGGCCGGGGACGTCGACGCCGAGCACACCCACATGCTGTCCACCGGCGGGATGCTGAAGTTCGCTCGGGACTCGGAGGCCGAGGAGTTCATCGTCGCCACCGAGACCGGCATGATCCACCCGCTCGAGCAGGAGAATCCGGGGAAGAGCTTCATACCCGCCAACCGCGCCGCCGTCTGCCGCTACATGAAGATGATCACGCTGCCGAAGCTGCGGGACGCGCTACGCGACCTGGCGCCGCAGGTGAAGGTCGATCCGGGAATCGCCGAGCGCGCGCGGCTGCCGATCGAGCGCATGGTCGCGATCACGCCCTAGCGAGCCCGAAACGCGTGGAGGGCGGCCTGAGCCACCCTCCAGCACGTCCCATCCTTGGGAAGGGATCTAGCGAACCAGCTTGATCTCCTTCCAGGCCGTCCCGTCGGCCGTGAGCTCGGCCTCCTCGACCGGGGTGCCGTGGACCAGTGAGGTCGTGGGGCAACCGTCCTCGGGCTCGTTCTCGTCCTCGCCCTGGTCGTTGTTGTCCTCGGCGTCGCCGGGGCCGGAGTTCTCGCTCGGTCCCGAGTTGTCGCCGTCGTCACCGCCGCTCGAGCCGTCGTCGCTCGCCCGTGCTCGGTCGTCGGTCTCGTTCTCGTGCTCGGCCTCGTTCTCGCCCTCGCACTCGATCTCGGTCGAGCTCGTCACCCTCGCGGAGATCGGAGGCCCGTTCGTCGGATCGATGGTCAGGACACCATTGTCGAACGTGTCCACGATGCCGGCGTGCTCGTCGCCGTCCTCGATCCCGTCGTCGTCGGTGTCCGGATCGACCGGGTCGTTGGCGGTCCTGTCCTCACCGGCGTTGTTCAGGCCGTCGTGGTCGCGGTCCTCGCGGCCGTCCCGCCTGCCGTCGCGATCGGTGTCGCGCCTGCGCGGGCTGGTGTGCTCGCGCATCTCGTTGTGGTTGTCGACGTGATCGTGGTCGCGATCCTCGTTGCCGTCGCGGATCCCGTCGCGGTCCGTGTCCTTGCGGCGGGGGCTCGTGTGCGACAGGTACTCGCCGCGATTCGTCAGCCCGTCGTGGTCCGGGTTGCCCCGCGCGCTGTTGTGATGGGTCGACAGGTGGAAATGCCGCTCCCAGCGATCGGGCAGGCGATCGTGGTCACGATCGCGCCGCTTGGCCTGCGCAACGGCCGGCAGCGCGAACACCGACACAATCGCGAGCAGGAACGTCAGTCGTTTGAACATCGTCATGGCGCCTCCTTCGGCAGCCGGCGATCTCTGCGAGACCCCGGTCATTTGCGCCCCGGCCTCGCGGTCCGGGTCGCCCTTGTCGTGGTTACAAGTCGTAGGTGGAACACGCGCTGGCCGGGAGAATCACGGTCGGCGACTCAGTGGCCGTCGACTTGCAGCGAGCCCGAGTCGGAGCCCGAGCTGCCGGACGAACCGGAACCGGATCCGGGTCCGGAGCTGCTGTCCATGGTGCTCGTCGTCAGATCACCGCTCCCGCTCGATCCCGAGCCGGAGCCGCTCGAGTCCGAGCCACTCGACCCGGATCCGCTCGAATCCGAGCCGGAGGAGCCGGAGCCGGACGATCCGGAGCCACTCGACCCGGATCCACTCGAATCGCTCGAATCCGATCCGGACGAGCCGGAGCCGCTCGAGCCGGAGCGGTCATCGCCGCCGCCACCACCGGGGCCGGAGCTGTCGCTTCCACCGCTCGTGCCGGAGCGGTCGTCCCCGTCGTCGCTCCCGCTTCCGCCCGTGCCGGAGTGGTGTTCGCCCGTCTCCGAGCGGCGAAGGCCGTCGCTCGTCCCGACGGCGACGCCGCGCGTGCTGCCGGGCGCCCCCGAGCTCGAGTCCCCGGGCGGCGCATGGCGGCTCGGGGCGGAGTCGGCGGCGGTGGCGGTCCGTTCGTCGCGGCCATCCTTCGGCAGGGCCGCCACGCCGCCGACGACCGCCCCGGTCACGAGCGCGGTGGCGCAGACCTTGGCCGCGAGCGCGCCGGCGCCCGCCCCGCACAGCTCTGCGATCCGCGCGGCCACCGGGCCCGTCGGCTCGCTCCAGGGGATGCGCGTCACCAGGCCGGCGGGGGTGATGGCCGAGGCGCCGTTGCGCAGGGTCGTACGCGCCCGGTTCAAGAGCTGGCGCACGGCGCCTCCGCTGACCCCCAGCTCCAGGGCGATCTCCTCGTAGCTCCGGCCCTCGAGCTCGCGCAGGACGAGCGCATCGCGCTGCCGGTTCGGCAGGGCCTGGACGGCAGTGAGCACGTCGCGCAGGCCCTGCCTGCGCTCGAGCGCCTGGTCTGGCCGCTCCACCCCGTCGAGCTGATCGTTCAGCTGCTCGTGTTGGAGTCCACGGTCGCGCAGCGCGTTGAGGGCGGTGTTGTGCGCGATCCGGTGAAGCCAGCCGCGCAGTCGAAGCTCGCCGTTGCCGCCCTGCATGGCCGCGTAGGCGTTCACGAACGTCTGCTGCACGACGTCCTCCGCCCGCGGCTCGGGAAGGAAGCGCCCGCAGTAACGCACGAGCGGCGCGCGATAGCGGGCGACGATCGCCTCGAAAGCCGGCTCGTAACCGGCGCGCACGAGGTCGACCAGCCGCTCGTCGCTCTGGGTGGCCAGAATCGGCTTGCGGGCAAGTCGCGCGGGTGCAAGGAGCGCCTGGGGGGTCATAAGCTCTTTATCGACCTCGCCCCCTGTTGGCACAAGGGGCTCCGGCACGCGGTCAACACCTGTGTAGACGCAAAGTCCCGTTCGATTCTTCCCGCACTACCCTGGCGCGCGTGCAGCTGCTCTACCCCGAACGGCGAGCGACCTCCCCGGAGGAGCTGGCTTCCGAGCTGCGGCTGGGACACCGCGCCCGCCCGGAGCGGCCCTACCTGGTGCTGAACATGGTCTCGTCCCTCGATGGCAAGGCGACCATCGAGTGGCGTACGAAGGGCCTCTCGAGCGAGCTCGATCGCTCTCTCTTCCACCAGCTGCGAACGCAGGTAGACGCCGTGATGGTGGGCGCCGGAACTGTGCGGGCCGAGCGCTACGGCAGGCTGACGAAGACGGACGAGCTGCGCGCCAAGCGCCGGCGCGAGGGGCTCGACCCGGATCCGCTGGCCGTGGTCGTGAGCGCGCGCCTGGACCTGCCGGCCGACCTTCCGCTGCTGCAGGACCCGGACCAACGCGTGGTGATCGCGACCGGGTCGGACGCACGCCTGGACGGCACGAGGGCGCAGATCGAGTACCAGCCGGTGGGCCAGGACCTGCCGCTCTTGATGTCCCGACTGCGGGACGAGCACGGGGTGCGGTCCGTGCTCTGCGAGGGGGGCCCGACCCTGAACTCCCACCTGCTGGCGGCAGGCCTGGTCGACGAGCTGTTCCTGAGCCTGAGCCCGAAGTTGGCGGGTGGCGCGGCCGCCCTGACGATCGTGGCCGGCCGAGAGCTGGTCGAGCCGGCGGAGCTGCGACTCGCCTGGGTCGCGGAGGGCGAAGGGGATCTGTTCACCCGCTGGCGGGTCGACGCGTAGTGGGGCGGCCGAGCCCGGCAGGCGCGGACGGGGCGCCGGATAACCTGTCCGCAGGCGTTCCCGCCGGCCTCACCCTCGCTTGACTCCCGTCCGAACCGTCACGATCGCGCTCGCCTGCGCCCTTGCCGCGGGGGTAGCCGGCCTGTGGTTCGGCGGCCATCCCGAGAAGCTCCCGAGGGGTCTCCGCAACGCCTTCGTCTCGGACGACCGCGCGATCCGGGCGGAGCTGATCGACGCGATCGACGACAACTTCTACAAGCCGCTCGACCGGTCCAAGCTCGAGAACGCCTCGCTGAAGGGAATCGTCGACTCGCTCCACGACCGCTACTCGCACTACATCACGCCAGCGGAGGCCGACCGCTTCAGGGAATCGGTGTCGGGGAAGTTCGACGGCGTCGGCATGGGCGTCGAGCAGGACCGGCGCGGCCTCAGGGTCCTGAACGTGTTCGAACGCTCACCGGCCAGGCGCGCCGGCATCCATCCGGGTGACCTGATCACCTCCGTCAACGGCCGATCGATCGCGGGGGTGAGCAGCACCGTGGCGACGGCCCGAATCAAGGGCAGGCCGGGCACGCGCGTCCGGCTCCAGGTGCTGACGCCACGGCCCAAGCGGGTTCGGCGGGTCACGCTCAGGCGGCAGCGCATCACGGTCCCGATAGCTCGCAGCCGCCTGGTGCGCCGCGGTGGTCGCCGGCTCGGCGTCGTGCAGCTGTTCGGTTTCAGCGAGGGCGCCCACGGCGTCCTGGCAAAGCACGTCAGATCGCTCCTGCGCAGGGGCGCTCGCGGCATCGTGCTCGACCTGCGGGGCAACGGCGGAGGCCTCCTGACCGAAGCGGTCCTCGTGTCGAGCGTGTTCGTCGCGAACGGGGAGATCGTCTCGGTGCGCGGGCGGTCGCGGCCCGAGCGCAAGGAGATGGCGGAGGGGAGCCCCGTCGCCCCCCGGCTGCCGCTGGTGGTGCTCGTGGACAAGGGCAGCGCGAGCGCCTCCGAGATCGTGACCGGGGCGCTCAGGGACCGGCATCGGGCCACCGTGGTCGGGACGCACACCTTCGGCAAGGGGCTCGTCCAAGAGGTCGAGACGCTCTCCAACCACGGCCTGCTCGACCTGACCGTGGCGAACTACTACCTGCCGAACGGCGAGACGATCGGGAAGGGCGGGATCAAGCCCCAGGTCCGGGCGCGGGACAAGCCCCGCACCCGACGCGACGAGGCGTTGCCCGTAGCGCTGGACGTGCTGCTGCGCAGAAGCCGTTGAGCCCCCAGCCGGGACGACGGCGGCGCCCCGAGGGACCGCTCGTGGCCGTCCTGTTCAAGCGGGGGCGGTTCCTGGTGGCCGAGCCGCTGTTCGGGCGTGGCCCGCGCACCGCGGTGGACCCGAGCGGAGCCGCCGAGGGCGAGCTCGTGCTCATAGGGGCGGGAAAGCGCGGCGCGAGGGTCGTCCGGCGGCTGGGGCGACCGGACGTGGCCCGCGACGTCCTCGAGGGCCTGATGCTCGACCGCGGCCTGCACCGCGCGTACGGCCACGCCGCGATGGCCGAAGCCCAGGACGCCGCGGGCGATCCCTTCGCGGCGGACGCCCGGGTGGACCTGCGCGAGCTGCCCACGTTCACGATCGATCCCGACGGCGCAAGGGACTTCGACGACGCCATCTCCGCCCGACGCGAGCGGGACTTCGTCCGGGTCTGGATTCACATCGCGGACGTGACCGCCTACGTCCGTCCGGGTGGGCCGCTCGAGCGGGACGCGCTTCGACGGGCGACCAGCGTGTACGTGCCGGGGGCCGTCGAGCCGATGCTGCCGGAGGTGCTGTCCAACGAGGCATGCAGCCTGCGTCCGGGCGAGGAGCGGCTGGCGGTGACCGTGGAGCTCGAGATGCACGGCACGGAGCCCCGCGCGGCGGTCTTCCACCGCAGCATGATCCGGAGCGATGCGCGGCTCACCTACGGGCAGGTCGAGGGCGTGTTCCGGGGACGTTCGCGCGCCGAGGAGCCGTGGGGGACCCCGCTCGCGGCGGCCCGCGAGGTCGCGGCGGCGCTCCGCGAGCGGCGCGAGCAGCGCGGCGCGCTCGCGGTGGACCGTCCCGAGGCGTCCTTCCAGTTCGACCCCGACGGGCAGGTGGTGGGCGTCCGCTACGAGGAGCAGAGCGAGTCGCACCGGGTGATCGAGGAGCTGATGATCCTGGCCAACGAGCAGGTCGCCGGCTACCTGGCCGATCGCCGGCTGCCGACGCTCTACCGGGTTCACGAGCGGCCGGAGCCCCAGTCGGTCGCCTTCCTGATCGAGCAGCTGGCCTCGCTGGACGTGCCCACGCCTCCCGTCCCGAAGAACATGAGCCCGCAGCAGGCCGCGGACCTGGCGGCCGAGGCCTCGCGCGCGGCGTCGAACTACTCCCGGCGCGCGGGGCGGGGGGGTCGAGCCTTCGGCACGCTCGTCCTGCGCTCGCTGAAGCAGGCCTTCTACACGCCCAGGAACCTCGGCCACGCCGGCCTGGCCAGCCCGCGCTACTGCCACTTCACCTCGCCGATCCGCCGCTATCCGGACGTCGTGGGGCACCGCGCCCTGCTGCAGGGGTTGGGCATCGACCAGGTTGCGGCGGCGGCGCACGAGCTGGACGAGGTCGGCGTGCTGTCGTCGTCCACCGAGCGCGAGGCGATGGCCGTCGAGCGGGACGCGGACGACGTCTGCCTGGCCTTCCTGCTCGAACGCGTGCTGTCGGAGGCCGATCCCGCCCGGCCGCCCGGGTTCCAGGGCGAGGTCGTCGGGGCGATCGAGAAGGGAGCGTTCGTGCGCTTCGGCGACGAGGGCTTCGAGGGCTTCCTGCCCAGCCGGCGCTTGCCAGGCTGGTGGCAGCTGAACGAGCAGGGCACGGCCCTCGTCGAGGAGGGGAGCGGCCGCAGGCTGCGGCTGGGCGACCCGGTCGACGTCGGCGTCGATCGCGTCGAGGCGCCGCGCGGACGGGTGGATCTGGCGCCGGCTCGCTCATACTCGTAGCCGCATGGCTAAGAAAGGCAAGCGCAAGGCCGCCCCCGGCGACGTGGCGACGAACCGCCAGGCCGCGTTTCGCTACGACCTGATCGACCGCTGGGAGTGCGGGATCCAGCTCCAGGGCTCCGAGGTGAAGTCGCTGCGCGAGGGCGGGGTGCAGCTGAAGGACGCCTACGCCGAGCTGCGCGAGGGCGAGGTGTGGCTCCAGCGCATGCACATCGCGCCGTACAAGCCCGCCGCGCAGGAGAACCACGAGCCCGAACGGCCGCGCAAGCTGCTCATGCACCGGCGCGAGATCGAGCGCCTGATCGGGAAGACGGCCGAGAAGGGGTTGACCCTCGTGCCCACGCGGATCTACTTCAAGGGCCCGCACGCCAAGGTCGAGCTGGCGCTGGCGCGGGGGAAGGAGCGGCACGACAAGCGCCGCTCGATCAAGGACCGCGAGCAGAAGCGCGAGATCGAGCGGGCGCTGTCCGAGCGCCACTGACGGTGGCGCTCAGACGTCGCCGAAGTCGCGCGCGATGTGAGTCAGATCCATGCCGAGGGCGAGCGCCGCGGCGAGTCCCAGGTAGACGGCCGCGACCGCAGCCCTGGTGAGCGGGCGCACCCGATGGAACTCGCGTGCTTCCGGAGACCTGCGCCGCTGCCAGCGCCGCCAGGTCTCCATGCCGCCGAACAGCAGGATCAGCAGCATGATCGGATTGGGAAAGGCGATCGTCGCCGCGACCAGCAGGCCGTACCCGACGAACCACATCCAGGGCGACAGCGCGGCCATGGCGCGGCCGCCGTCGAGCGGCAGCACCGGCAGCAGGTTGAACAGGTTGAGGAAGAAGCCGAAGAAGGCGAGCGCCTTGAACAGCTCGTTGCCGGTGAGCGCGTAGAGCCCCAGGGCGCCGAGTGCGCCGACGCTGCCGAGCACAGGGCCCGCGAGCCCGACGCGCGCCTCCGCGGCAGCGTCCTTCGGCAGCTCGCGCATGGCCACGAGCGCGCCCAGGAACGGGATGAACATAGGCGCGCTGGCCGGGATGCCCTCGCGGCGGAGCTGGAGCACGTGCCCCATCTCGTGGACCAGCAGCAGCACTACGAAACCGACCGCGAAGCGCCAGCCCCAGATCAGCGAGTAGGCGCCGATCGAGACCAGCATCGAACCCGACGTGCTGAGCAGCTTGAGCTTCGGAAGCAGGACGAGCAGCCCCTTGAGCTTCGTCGCCCACTTCGCGAGCACGACTCCAACGGCGGCGACCGGCCCGAGGACACGTCGCCAGCGCGAGCGCTCGTCCCGCGGCTCGGGCGGGCTGGCGCCCTCCCAGGTGGGAGCGGCGGGCTTTTCCGCGGCGATGTCCACTCCGAGTGATTGTGGCAGCGCAGGAACGTGGTCCCGCCCACACGGTCTACGATCGTCCACCATGTCGAGCCTGGCCGCCGCCCCCCTGCTCGCCGTGTTCGCCGGCTCGGGAGCGGCGATCTGGGCCGCGGGCACGTACCTCTCGCGCACCACCGACGCCCTGGACGCCCGGCTCGGGATCGGGTCGGCCGTCGGCGGCCTGGTACTGCTCGCGATCGCGACCGACCTGCCAGAGGTGGCGATCACGGTCTCCGCCGCCATAGCCGGCAACCTCGGGCTCGCCGTCGGCAACCTGCTCGGCGGCATAGCGCTCCAGACCCTCGTCCTCGCGGCGCTCGACGCCGGCCTGGGCCGACGAGTCACGCTCACCCACCAGGCGGGCTCGCTCGTGCTCGTGCTGGAGGGGGCGATCGTGGCGGCGGTGACCGTCGCCGCCCTGATGGCCGTGCAGCTTCCGACCTCCGCCAGCGTCGGGGGCGTCAGCTTCGGCACGTTCGGCATCGTCGTCCTGTGGGTGGGCGGGCTCTGGGTCGTCAACAGGGCGCGCAGCTCGATTCCGTGGAAGGTCGAGGCCCCGGGCGCCAACCCCGGACGCAGTCCCAGGCAGCGCCACGAAGGGACGACGCCTCACTCCTTCGGCCGGCGCTCGACGGCCGCCGTCGCGGGGATCTTCGGCGTCGCCGCCGCGGTGACCCTGGTGGCCGGCGTGCTGATCGAGGAGTCGGGGAGCGTGCTCGCCGGCCGGGTCGGCCTGGGCGGGGCGGTCTTCGGCGCCACGATCCTGGCGGCCACCACCTCGCTTCCGGAGCTCAGCACCGGCCTCGCGGCCGTCAGGCTGGGCGACCACGAGCTCGCGATCAGCGACATCTTCGGCGGCAACGCCTTCCTCCCGGTCCTCCTGGTCGTGGCGGATGCCGTCGGCGGCCGCCCGGCGCTCGAGCACGCGGATCCCGGGGCACTCTGGCTCGCGGGCCTCGGCGTGGTGCTGACCACCGTCTACGTCGGCGGCCTGATCGTGCGACCTACCCGGACCTTCCTGCGGATGGGCCCGGATTCGCTCGCAGCCGTGGCGCTGTACGCGCTCGGAATCGTGGGCCTGATCGCGATCTCGCGCTAGTCGGTGGGCGCGAGATCGAGCGGGCGGCGGACTACAGTTGGGCGCGTGGCGCCGATCGATCCCAACGAACACGACGTCTTTCTACTGCGGCAGCGCTTCCGCCCGGTCGTCAACCAGTACGAGTTCTCCCTGCCGGGGGCTGACGGGTCGCCCGGCGAGCCGGTCTGTTTCGTGGAGCAGGCTCGCTTCAAGTTCAAGGAGGACATCCGCTTCTACGCGGACTCCACGAAGCAAGAGGAGCTGATTCGCCTGAAGGCGCGCCAGCGATTCGATCCCAGGGCGCGCTACGACATCACGGGCCCCGACGGTCAGGAGATCGGTCAGCTCCAGAAGGTCTTCGGGGAGAGCCTGCTGCGCTCGACTTACCGCCTGTACGACGCCTCAGGGGAGGAGACCGCCAAGGCCAGGGAAAAGAGCCTGGGGGTGGCCCTGTTCCGTCGCCTCGTCAGCTTCGTCCCGTACATCGGGAACTACGCCGACTGGCTTCCGATCCCGTACCACTTCGTGTTCCTCCGCGGCGAGAAGGTGCTCGCGACGAACACGCGCAAGGCGTTCAAGATCCGCGATACCTACACGATCGACCTCAGCGGCGATCCGGAGCGCACCCTCGACCGCCGGCTGGTGCTCGCAACCGCGGTGGGGATGGACGCCCTGCAGGCCCGCTGATCATCCCTGGTCGCTGACGCTCTCCGCGACTAGAATGAATGGTCCTCACGGGGACGACAGGCTTCGACGCGGTCGGTTCGTGGGGACAGTTGCGAGTCGAGGTCCCCGGTAGGCCTCGTTAAACCACCGGGAAAACCATAAGTGCGGATCGTAATCACGATTTCGCCCTCGCCGCTTAGCCAAAACTAAGTAGGTGAGGTGTCGGCCTCCGCTGGGCCCGTGGCGGAGCAACCGGCATCAGAGAACGGGCTCGCCCGCCGGGACTGCTCTCGACCCGGCGGGGACATCAAG
>JBHELQ010000061.1:0-10662 GCA_046262995.1 Thermoleophilaceae bacterium | reverse complement strand
CCCAGGTACTGGACCAGGTTGAAGGTGAACGAGTCGTAGTTGTCGATCACGAGCAGGCTCATCGCGCTAGGCCCAGTCGCCCTGGCGGCAGGCCAGGCGCACCGCCTCGAAAACCGCGCCGGCCTTCGCCTCGGTCTCGCGCACCTCGTAGCCGGGATCCGAGTCGGCAACGATGCCGCCGCCGGCCTGCACGTGCACGCCGCCGTCCTTCGCGAGCGCGGAGCGGATGTAGATGCAGGTGTCGAGCTCGCCGGTGTAGGACAGGTAGCCCACCGCTCCCCCGTACGGCCCGCGCCCGACCGGCTCCAGCTCGTCGATGATCTGCATCGCCCGGATCTTCGGCGCCCCGGACAGCGTGCCGGCGGGAAGCGACGCGCGCAGCGCGTCGATCGCGGTCACCCCGTCGCGCAGGGTCCCCGAGACGGACGAGACGATGTGCATCACGTGCGAGTAGGTCTCCACCACCATCAGCTCGTCGACCGCGACCGTGCCGTACTCGCAGACCCGCCCCAGGTCGTTTCGCCCGAGGTCCACGAGCATCACGTGCTCGGCGCGCTCCTTCTCGTCGGCGAGCAGGCCCTTCGCGCGCTCGAGGTCCTCCTCCGTGGTCGCGGCGCGCGGCCGGGTGCCGGCGATCGGCCGCTGCTCGACTCTCCGGCCCGAGACCTTCACGAGCGACTCCGGCGACGCGCCCGCGATCTCGAAGTCCTCGAAGTCGAGGAAGTACATGTACGGGCTCGGGTTGACCGTGCGCAGGCCGCGGTAGATCGAGAACGCCTCGACGGGGGCCGGGGCGCTCCAGCGCTGGCTCGGCACGACCTGGTAGACGTCGCCGGCGCGGATGTACTCCTTGGCCCGCTCGACCGCCTCCGCGTATCCCTCCGAGCCGATGTTCGACCGCCATTCGGGCGGCTCGCGGTGCCCTGCCCGCGCCCTCGGGGCCGGCGCGGCCAGCCGCTCGCGAACCTCGGCGATCGCACCCGCGGCCTGTGCATAGGAGCGCTCCAGGTCGTCCCCGGCGAACAGGTTCGCCAGCACGGTCACCTCGTGGGTCAGGTGGTCGAACACCACCAGCAGGTCCGAGACCATCACCGCCATCTCGGGCGTGCCGACGTCGTCGGGATTTCCCTCGCCGACCGTGGGCTCCGCGGTGCGCACCAGGTCGTAGCCGAACAGGCCGACCGCGCCCCCCGCGAACGGCGGCAGCCCCTCGAGCGGCGCCAGGCGGTAGCGCCCCAGCTCGTCGGCGACCGCCCCGTAGGGGTCCTCGCAGGGCCGCGACTCGCCGTCCACGGTCAGCGCTCCGTCGGCGAAGCGCATCACGGCACGGGGGCGAAAGCCCAGGAAGGACCAGCGCCCGATCCGTCCCTGCTCCGCCGACTCGAGGAGGAACGAGGGCCCGCCGCCGCGCAGCTTCAGATACGCCGAGACGGGCGTCTCGATGTCCGACACGAAGCTGTGGCGGAGCGGGACGAGGCTGTACTCGCGCGCCAGCTCGCGCGCCTCGTCGAGCCCGGGGGTCAGCTCCAGCTCACTCGCGGCGACGGCCATTCAGCACCTCGAACGCGTCCTCGATCGCGAGTCCCCTGGACTCGAGCAGCACCAGCAGGTGGTACAGGACGTCGGCGGCCTCCTCGGCCACGCGCTCGTCCGGCTCGTCGCCTGCCGCGCGCGCGGTCTCGTCGGCCTCCTCGCGCAGCTTGTCGCCCACGCGCCGGGGGTCCGCGAGCAGCTCCGCGGTGTAGCTGCCCGCCGGGCGGTCAGCGGCTCGCCGCGCGATCGTGCGCGCGAGTGCCGGCAGGGCCTCGTGCGCGACCGGCTCGAGCTCGCCGTTGAAGAAGCAGCTGCGCTCGCCCGTGTGGCAGGCGGGACCGTCGGGCTCGACCAGGGCGAGCACGGCGTCCGCGTCGCAGTCGTAGCGGAGCTCCTTCACGCGCTGCGTGTTGCCGGAGGTCTCGCCCTTGTGCCAGAGCTCGTCGCGCGAGCGGCTCCAGAACCACGTCTGGCCACTCTCGCGAGTCCGCCGGAGGGCCTCCTCGTTCATGTAGGCGAGCGTCAGCACCTCGCCGCTGCGATGGTCCTGCACGACGCACGGGACGAGCCCGCGCTCGTCGAAGTTCACCTCGAAGTCCACGCCCCCATTCTCCCAGGGCGCGATCAGTCGATTCCCAGCCTGTCGAGCAGGCCATCGTCGCGGCGCCAGCCCTTGCGCACGCGGACGCTCAGATCGAGGTGCACGTGACGACCGGTCAGCGCCTCGATCTCCCCGCGCGCCGCGCTGCCCACCGCCTTCACCATGCGCCCCCCGGCGCCGATCAGGATCCCCTTCTGGGACTCGGTCTCGGCCCACACCCGTGCCCGGACCACCAGTGCGCCGCCGTCGGCCTCCTCCAGCTCGTCGACCTCGACCTCCACCGCGTGCGGCAGCTCCTCGCGAGTCCTCAGCAGCACCTGCTCGCGAACGAGCTCGGCGAGTCGCACGCGCTCGGGCAGGTCACTCTGCTCCTCCGGCGGGTAGAGGAACGGCCCCTCCGGCAGCAGTGTGACCAGGTGCTCCACGAGCTCCGGCAGACCCGCCCCGGACAGCGCGCTGATCGGGAACAGCTCGCCCTCGACCCCCAGCTCGGCCGCGCCGGCCAGGGCCTTGACGGTGCGCCCCTTGTCCAGCCGGTCGACCTTGTTCAGGACGGTCACCGCCGGCAACCCGACGTTGCGGACCGCCTCCGCGATGAAGCGGTCGCCAGGGCCGATCCGCTGCTCCCCGTTCACCATGAACAAGACCGCGTCCGCGTCGACCAGCGCGCGCTCGACGCCGCGCTGCATGCGCTCGGTCAGGGGATCCCGCGGCCGCTGCACGCCGGGCAGGTCGACGAGCACGAGCTGCCAGCCGTCCCCGTTGGCGATTCCGCGAATCACGCGCCGCGTGGTCTGCGGCTTGTCGGAGACGATCGCCACCTTTCCGCCGACGACGGCGTTCACCAGCGTGGACTTGCCGGCGTTCGGCCGGCCGGCCAGCGCGACGAAGCCGGAGCGGCTCAAAGCGCGGCCATGACGCGGTCCTGCAGCTCCAGCATCTCGCCCGCGTCGCGCTCGTGGTCGTAGCCGCACAGGTGGAGCACCCCGTGCACCACGGCCTCGGTCAGGTCGCGGGCCTCCTCGGGACAGACGACCACGTCGCCGAGCTCGCGCGGGCCGGCGGCCGGGGCGGACTCGTCAATGGGAAACGACAGCACGTCCGTCGCCCCGTCGATGCCGCGCCGGCTCCGGTTCAGCTCGCGCATCCGCTCGGGATCCACCAGCTGGACGGCCAGGTGGCAGTCGTCCACGCCCGCGGCGCGCAGTGCGGCGGCGGCCGGGCGGCGCAGCCCCTCCGGGGCGTCGATCAGGTCGAGCTCGATCAGCTCTGCTGCTGCCGTCGAGCCGCCCGGAGCTCGGGCGCCTGCTTCTCGGCGTACTCGTTGTAGGCGGACACGATCCGCTGCACCAGCTTGTGCCGGACCACGTCCTCGCTGCCGAAGCGCACGAACTCGATTCCCTCGACGCTTCCCAGGATGTCCCCGATCAGGACCAGACCGGAGCGCTGCTCCTTCGGCAGGTCGATCTGCGTCACGTCCCCGGTCACCACC
The DNA here is from genome assembly GCA_046262995.1 of Thermoleophilaceae bacterium. Taxonomy (GTDB): domain Bacteria; phylum Actinomycetota; class Thermoleophilia; order Solirubrobacterales; family Thermoleophilaceae; genus JBHELQ01. The sequence continues at coordinate 7,036 of JBHELQ010000061.1, read as the reverse complement.
ATCTTCGAGTTGAAGCCGAGCCGCGTCAGGAACATCTTCATCTGCTCGGGACTCGTGTTCTGGGCCTCGTCGAGGATGATGAACGAGTCGTTCAGCGTGCGGCCGCGCATGAACGCGAGCGGGGCGACCTCGATGACCCCGCGCTCCAGGTGCTGGTTCACGCGCTCCGGCTCGAGCATGTCGTAGAGCGCGTCGAACAGCGGGCGCAGGTACGGGTCCACCTTGGCCATCACGTCGCCCGGCAGGAAGCCGAGCCGCTCGCCGGCCTCGACCGCAGGGCGGGTCAGCACGATGCGGTTGACCTCGCGCCGCGACAGCGCCGCGACGGCCATCGCCACGGCCAGGAACGACTTGCCGGTGCCGGCCGGGCCGATGCCGACGGTGATCGTGGAATCGCGGATGGCGTCCACGTAGTGCTTCTGGTTCACGGTCCTGGGCGCCACCTTGAGCGAGCGGTGTCGCCACACCACGTCCTCGAGGATCCTGCTCGGCGACTCGTGCCGCCCAAGCGCCTGCGAGATCGCCTTGATCGTGCCGGGCGACACGTCGTGGCCCAGCCGCACCAGGTCGCTGAACTCGCGCACGACGGTCTCGCCCAGCGCCACCTGGTCGGCCTCGCCGTCGAGCGTGATCACGTTCCCGCGCAGGAACACGTCGCAGTCCAGGTCCTCCTCCAGCGTTCGCATGACCTGGTCGCCCGCGCCGGCGAGCTCCGTGGCCACGTCGTTGCTCAGCTCGAGCTGGGTGCGCACTACGGAGTCAGCTTCCCCTTCACGAGCTCGGACACGCGCTTGCCGTCAGCGCGACCCTGGACCTGCGGCATCACGAGCGACATGACCTTGCCCATCTCCTTCGGCGACGACGCGCCCGACTCCGCCACGGCGTCGCCCACCATCGCCTCGAGCTCCTCGTCCGCCAGCTGCTCGGGCAGGTAGGAGTCGATCAGCTCGGCCTCGCCCTGCTCGGAGCCGGCCAGGTCCTCCCGCCCGCCGTCGCGGTAGGCCTCGGCGGCCTCGAGGCGGCGCTTTCGCTCGCGCTGGAGCACGGCGACCTCGTCGTCCCGGCCTCCCTCCTTCGCGGCCTTCTGCAGCTCCGACACGACCAGGCGCAGCGCGCCCGCTCGCTGGCGGTCGCCCGCTTTCAGCGCGGCGTTGGCGTCGTCCTGCACGCGTTCGAGCAGTGACATGCCTGAAGTGTAGGAGCGAACCAGAGCTAGGCGCCCGCGAACAGGTCCTCGAGCCTGCCCATGGTGCGCGGCGTGCCCAGCGCGACGACGATGTCGCCGGGATCGAGCCGCAGGTCCTCCGGCGGCTGCGCCACCAGGTCGCCCTCGCCCCGCCGCACGGCCACGATGATCGATCCTCCGCGCACCTCACCGACCGAGCGCCCGCAGCCCTCGCAGCCCTCGGTCACCTGGATCTCCTCCATGCGGTACTCCGGCGCCACGTCCACCACGCCCGAGACCTGCGGGTGCAGGGCGAGCCGGGCCATCTCGGTGCCGCTCGACTTGTAGGGCGAGATCACCCGGTCGGCCCCGGCGCGCTTCAGCTTCTTCTCCGAGTCCTCCGCGCTGGCGCGCGCCACGATCGTGATCTCGTCCCGGAGCTCGCGGGCCGTCAGGGTCGTGAAGATGTTCTCCGCGTCCGAGTCCATGCAGGCGATCACCGAGCGGGCGCGCTCGATCCCCGCTCGCCCGAGGATGTCGTCGTCCGACGGCGCCCCCTCGATCAGCGGCGCCCCGACCTCGTCGGCGGCCTCACGCACCTCCGGGTTGGGATCCACGATCACGAAGCTCACGCCGGCGGCCTGCAGGTCGCGAGCCACCTGCCGGCCCACGCGCCCGTAACCGCAGATGAGGTAGTGGTTTGAGAGCTGCTCGATCATGCGGCTGGCCCTGCGCTCGTACAGGAGGCCACTCAGGTGTCCCGCCACGAAGAACTCCGTGATGGTCACGAGCCCGTAGAAGAGCGTACCCACGCCCAGCACGATCAGGAGGACCTTGAGCACCTCGGCGTCGGCGTCGCGCGGAGACGGGACCGAGCCGACCGTCGCGATCGTGTCGAGCGCCCACACGAACCCATCGAGGACGGACGTGCCCTCGGTGACGACGAAGCCGACCGTGCCGAGGGCCAGCAGGAGCACGATCGCGCCGCCGAGCTGGCCCAGCCGGCGCAGGAACAGCACCTCCTCGCGCCCCCGCGGCGCGTGGGTGAAGCGCGACATGCGCTGGCCGTTCTCCGGCACGCGGCGACCCTAGCGTCCCAGGAGGAGAGCGACCCAGCCCCTGTCCGCCAGCCGGCGAAGCTCCTTCAGGCGTGCGCTCCTGAACGCGCGGGACAGCTCGTCGGCCTCGTCCTCGAGCAGACCCGAGACGATCATCCTGGCGGGCGGGGCCTCCATCGACTCCGCCAGCCGCCGCAGCAGCGGCCGCGTCAGGTTCGCGGTCATGACGTCGGCCGTCGGCGACGGGGACTGGCGCAGGTCGGCGCGCAGCACGCGCTCCAGCTCCACGCCGTTGGCGCGCGCGTTCTCGACGGTCGCCGCGACAGCCTCCCGATCCGAGTCCACCGCCACCACCGGCGAGAACCCGAGCTTGGACGCCGCGATCGCGAGCACCCCCGACCCGCAGCCCAGGTCGGCGAGGGACCCGCTCGGGTCCACCTCCAGCAGCAGCTCCAGGCTGAGCCGGGTCGACGGGTGCGCGCCCGTTCCGAAGGCCTGACCCGGATCGATCACGAGGTCGATCGCTCCCGCCCGTTCGGCCGGCTCCTCCCAGGGCGGGCGGACGTAGAGCCGCCCGCCGACGAGGACGGGCACGTGGAAGCGCCTCCAGCGCTCCGCCCAGTCGGCGGGAACCTGGCGCCCGCTCACCGCGACCGTGACCCCGGCAACCTCTGCCTGGCCGTCCGGCAGGGCGGGCAGCTCCCCGGGCGCGCCGTAGACGGCGTACTCCACCCATCCGTCCCCGTCCACCTGCTCCACGCCGGAGGGGGCCAGTTCGAGCAGGGCGGCCAGGACCTGCTCGCCGGCGGCCGCGGGCGCGCGCACGGCCAGCCGGATCAGCGGAACGCGCGCCGCATCTTGGTGAACAGCGACTCGTCCTCGGTGTCGCCCAGGTTGTCCTCCGTCAACGAGCCGCGCAGGTCCTCCATCAGCTCGCGCTGGCGCTCGCTGAGATTGCGCGGGACCACCACGTTGAGCACGACCCGCTGGTCGCCCCGGCGCCCGCGCCCGAGCGACGGCATGCCCAGTCCGCGCAGCGTGACGACCGCGCCGGGCTGGGTCCCGGGGGGCACGTCCACCTGCTCCGCCCCTTCCAGGGTCGGCACCTCGACGGTGGTCCCGAGCGCCGCGTCCGGCGCCGGCACATCGACGGCGCAGACCAGATCGCTCCCGTCCCGTATGAAGCGCTCGTCGTCACGCACGCGCACGAGCACGTAGAGGTCCCCGGCCGGGCCCCCGCGCTCACCGGCGTGGCCGCGCCCGGTCAGGCGAATGCGCTGCTCGTCGAAGATCCCCGCCGGCACGTCGACCGTGAGCGACTTGCGCACGGCCTTGCGCCCACTCCCTCGACACTCGGGACACGGCTGGCGGGCGACCCGCCCCTCCCCGCCGCAGACGTCGCACGCATGCGCCCGAACGAGCTGCCCGAAGGCCGTGCGCGTGACGCTGCGGAGCTCGCCCGAGCCGCCACAGCGCCCGCAGGACTCGATCGGCGTGCCGGGCTCCGCCCCGTTCCCGCGGCAGCGCTCGCAGGTGTCGACCAGCTCGTAGGGCACCTCCACGCTGGCGCCGGCGGCGGCCTGCTCGAGCGTAACCTCGACCTCGGCCGCTATGTCTCCACCATGCACCGGGCCGGCCCCACCGCGGCCAAAGCCGCCGCCGCCGAAGGGGTCGCCACCGAAGAACGCGTCGAAGATGTCGGCGAAGGAGCCGAAGGAGCTCGCAGCGGGCGCGTAGCCGCGGGAGTCGAGGCCCTCGAACCCGTAGCGGTCGTACACGGCTCGACGCTCGCTGTCGGAGAGGACCTCGTAGGCCTCGGCGGCCTCCTTGAACTTCTCCTCGGCCTCGGGGTCGTGCCGGTTCACGTCCGGATGGAGCTCGCGCGCCAGCTTGCGGAAGGCCTTCTTGACCTCCTTCTCGTCGGCGTCGCGCCCCACGCCGAGCAGCTCGTACGGGTCCCGCCTCACTCGTCGTAGACCTCCGAGACGAAGCGGGACAGCTCCGAGGCGGCCTGGCGCACGGCGATGATCGCCGCCGGATAGTCCATCCGGACGGGCCCGACCACGCTGACGGCGCCCAGGTTGCGCCGGGCCAAGCCGTAGTTGGCCGCGACGATCGACAGCGAACGCAGCTCCGGCGCCCGGTTCTCCCGGCCGATGCGCAGGTAGACGCTCGGCTCCTCGAGCGACTCGCGCAGCATCCGCAGCAGCGCCACTCGGCGCTCGAGCACGTCCATCAGGTCGGCGAGCTGCGGCAGCTCCTGGAAGCGGTGCTCGTCCAGGAGCCTCGCGGCCCCGTCGAAGAAGAGCGTGCTGGCCGCCGTGTCCTCGAGCTCCGTGAACGCCGGCGCAAGCGTGGCTAGAAACGCACGCTCGCCCGCGTCGAGCTCGGGCGCCGCCAGGCGGGACTGCAGCATGCGCGCGCCCACGGCCATGCCGCCCAGCGCCTCGTTCAAATAGCTGCCGGCCCAATCCACGAGCCCCGGATCGATCGGCCGGTCGTAGGAGACCACGCGCTTGGTCACGCCGCCTGTTGAGGTGATGATCACGACCATCGCCAGCTGCGGCTGGAGCAGCAGGACCTCCACCCGCCGGATCGTCGCCGTCTCGAGCGGCGGCGCGGACACGAGCGCCAGCAGGTTGGTGACCTGGGACAGCTGCTCGGACGTGGCGCGCATCGCCTGCTCCACCTCGCGTCGCATGTCCGAGAGCTGCACGCCCGTGCGCTTCACCGGGAGCTCGCCCTGCTCCAGCACTCCGTCCACGTAGCGCCGGTAGCCAATGTCCGTCGGCACCCGGCCCGCTGAGGTGTGCGGATGCTCGAGCAGGCCGGCCTCCTCCAGCCGGGCAAGCTCGGAGCGCACGGTCGAGGCGCCCCAAGGGATGTCCCGCTGGTCGGCGATCCACTTCGAGCCCACCGGCTGCTCGAGCTCGACGTGGCCCTCGACGACCTTCCTCAGGATCAGGCTCTGCCTGGAGCTGATCTCCACAGCCTCAATTGTGACGCGGTCAGTCGACTTCTATCTCGGCCTCGGCGTTGCGGATGATCCGGTTGCCGTCCTGCTCGGCCACCGTCTCGACCACCGCGCGGCCGTCCTGACGCTCCTTGACGCTGCCCGTCACCACGATCTCCCGCTCTGGAAAGCCCATCCCTCGGAACTCGACCGCCAGGCGCCGGAGCCTTCGCGGGTCGCCGCCCGCGGCGCCGACCCCGGCGCGGGCCACCTGGGCCATGCTGTAGAGGCCGTGCAGGATGTTGCCCGGCAGGCCGACCTGCTTGGCGAACTCGGGATCGATGTGGATCGGGTTGAAGTCGCCCGACGCCCCGGCGTAGCGGTGCGGCAGATACCTGTCGGGCGTGACGCGCAGCTCGGGAATCGGGTCGCCCTGGTTCACTCGGCGGCGCCTCCCCTGACGATGTTCGTCCAGGTCCCGCGGGCGACCTCCTGGCCGTCCTGGTTGCGCGACAGCGTCTCGAAGACGTAGAAGGCGTTGTCGCCGCGCGGGTAGATGTCCTTGACGCTCGCCTCGGTGCTGACGACGTCGCCGGCGCAGACCGGCTCTGCCCAGACGAACTCCTGGCCGCCGTGCAGGAGCCGCGCCAGGTCCATCCCGAGCTCCGGGTCGATGGCCGTCTGCGTGATGGCCGGCCACGAGTACACGACCGCGAACATCGGCGGCGCGGGCACGTCACGGAAGCCCGCCTCGCGAGCGGCGTCGCGGTCGTAGTAGACCGGACTGTCCTCGCCCACGGCCTGGGCGTACTCACGGATCTTCTCCTTGCCGACCTCGTAGCGCTGGGCCGGATAGGTCTTCCCCTTGGAGCTCGTGTCGAGCGGCATCGAGCGGGTCAGTCTAGCCCCGCCCGGGGGCGGGCTGGCGCCCGTCTCAGGCGACGTCGCGCAGCGCCTGGGCCTCCGCCAGCGAGCCCAGCTTGCGGATCGCCCCCTCCTCGATCTGGCGGGTGCGCTCTCGCGTCAGGCCGAAGATGCGGCCCACCTCGTCCAGCCGGCGGGGCTGCTCGCCGCCGAGTCCCCAGCGCAGCTCGACGATCCGGCGCTCGCGGTAGGAGAGGTTCTCGAGCGCATCGCGCAGGGCGGTGTTGGTCATGTGCTCGAGGGCCGACTCGAAGGGGGAGGCCGTCGTCTCGTCAGGGATCAGCTCGCCGAGCTGGGCGGCATCCGAGTCGTCGCCCATGGGCTTGTCGAGCGAGACAGGGGCCCGGGCGGCGCGCATGATCACGTCCGCCTCCTCGGGGTCCACACCGGCCAGCTCCGCGATCTCCTCGACGGTCGGATCGCGGTCGCCGCCGGCCTCGAGCTTGCGCTGCGCGCCGTCCAGCTTCTTCAGGACGTTGTCGATGTGTATCGGGATGCGGATGGTGCGCGCCTTGTCGGCGATCGCGCGCGAGATCGCCTGGCGGATCCACCAGGTGGCATAGGTCGAGAACTTGTAGCCGCGGCGCCAGTCGAACTTCTCGACGGCGCGCACCAGGCCGATCGAGCCTTCCTGGATCAGGTCCAGGAAGGGCAGCCCCTGGTTGCGATAGCGCTTGGCGATCGAGACCACCAGGCGCAGGTTGGCCTCGATCATGCGCTCCTTGGCGACCAGGTCGCCGCGCTCGATCCGCTTGGCCAGCGCGATCTCCTCGTCCGCGGTCAGCAGCCGCGTCTTGGCGATGCCGTCCAGCAGCAGCTGGAGCGAGTCGATCGTTGGGTCCGCGGCGAGGGCGGCCGCGGGCGTGGGCGGGGACTGCGTTTCGGTGGTCACGGCCGGGCACCGTACGGCCGCGCCCTAAGGAGGCCTTAAAGCCT
>JBHELQ010000060.1:0-1698 GCA_046262995.1 Thermoleophilaceae bacterium | reverse complement strand
GGGCCGCGCACCCACCGGGGTGGTCCGCACGCGTGTCATGCCGCGCTGGTGTGTCCCAGGCGGCGGACGTGTCCATCGCGTAGGGCGTAGAACACGCAGTCGAGCAGCTCGCGGGCGGCGGCGACCTTGGCCATGTGCTTGCCGGTAGCCCCGCGCCGGGTGACCACCTGCTCGTAGCGGGCACGCATCGGGGTTCCCGCACGGGTGCGCTGTACGGCCTCCACCGCGGCCCAGCGCACCAGTCGTGATCCCTGCTTATCTGTGGCTACCTCGATATCAAGTCCGCCGGTGATCCATAGCTTACTTGTTTTTCGATCTTCTTCGATGGTCGTTGGGTGCGTCTGAGCTCGGTGGCGGTGTCCAGGCTCGGGCAGCGCCCGACCGCGAAGCGGCCGCAGGGCCTTGACATCGACACCGAGCGGCGCATGCTGCCGGTCAGCGAAGAAGATCTTTGTAGATGTTGTTTCAGCTGATGATCATCGTCGGCTCCGTTGAGTTAGGCCTGGCTCACGGCGTACCGGGTGCGTCGGGCGCCCCTGCTTATCTGGGTCCTCGACCGCGCGGGATCGGCGACAAGATGGCGATTGGGGTGACTCAACGTGGGTGCGGTCGCTCATTCTTGGTCGGCTGTCCAGCCTGGGGCCGGCAGCTACAGGGTTGCTGGGAGCTGGCCGCGGGTTCATCGGTTGGTCGGGCGCAGCGACAAGCCCTCCGGCGTCGAGCTCAGGCGGCGGGCGCGAGAACCTGGTCGCCCAGGTTGCGCAGGGTGTGGTGGCAGCGGCGAGCGAGCTTGCGGGCCACCGACAGCAGCGCCAGCTGGCCGTCCAGGCGGGTCTTGACTTGCTGGAAGTAGGCGTGATCGGGCGAGCTGGGGCGTCCAGCGTAAACAGCGGACTCATACAGTGCCCAACGCAACAGGACCGGGCCTTGTCGGGCCAGGTGTCCGGCTGCGCGACGACCGGCGGAGGAGTAGACCGTGACATCCAGCCCGGCGTGGCGCACCGCGTCGTCGGAGCTGTGGAAACGGCGTGTGTCGCCCATCTCGGCCCAGATCACTACCGAGGTCAGTGGGCCAACGCCGTAGTGCGCGGCCTGCAACGCCTTGCATGCGGGCTGGCGGCGAGCGACCCAGTTGATTTGCTCGCGCACCCTGCCCAGCTCCTCGGTCAGTCGATCGACCTGTCGCATGCCGGTGTCAACCGCGGTGCGAGTCGCCGGGGACAGCACCGCCGCGGCAATGCGTTCCCGGCCAGCCGCCGACATCGTCTTGACGTCGAGATCCACGGCGCCCATGTGATAGAGACTGGCCTGCACCCGCTGCAGCCAGCCGGTGCGCTCATCGAGCAAGTCCTTGTAGAGCCGGACCAGTGCCCGAGCCTCCAGCACCGGTTCTGGTGCAATCCACGACTCCGGAATCCGACCTTCCAGCAGCAGATCCCGCAGCAGTTGGGCGTCGGTGCGGTCGGTCTTGGCCCGGCGTTTCGGGCCTCGTCGCGTCGCTGTCTCGGCCGGCTCGGCGACATGGGACTCGATGCCCGCGCGCTGAAGCTCCTCAACGACATAACGCCAGCCTGTGCAGCCCTCCAGGGCGAACGCCACACCGCGGCGGTCGGTGAACCGCTGCAACCATCGGCGCAGCGTGACCCGATCCCCCGGCGCGATCCGACCCCGGAACACCTCCCCAGAGTCGAGATCTAC
>JBHELQ010000059.1:0-1869 GCA_046262995.1 Thermoleophilaceae bacterium | reverse complement strand
GCTTTGCAGCCGCCAGGGCTGTGCCCTATTTGCCGGACGGTGCACTAGGAGCCTGGGTCAGTAAGCGGTCCATCCGGGCGGGGTCCTAGCCTCGGCCTTGACGTCGAGTCAAGGAGGAAGTGATGGCAGCGGCAGCGGCCGGGGCGGTTGAGGGGCAGGAGCGGCTGATCGAGGTCGGTCCGGTGGCGAGGGTTGTCGAGGAGCGCCGGCCGGTGGCGGAGGAGAAGACGTTTCGGCCGTACGACCCCGAGCAGGTGCTGCTGTTGGCGCCGGTGTTGCAGGAGTGGATACCGGAGGGCGATCTGGCGCACTTCGTCTCGGATCTGGTCGAGTCGGGGACGCTCGACCTGTCGGCGATCTATGCCGACTATGAGGAGGAGCGCGGCTATCCGCCCTACGACCCGCGCTTGATGGTGAAGCTGCTGCTGTACGGCTACGCGAACGGGGTCGTCTCCTCGCGCAAGCTGGGGCGGGCGACCTACCGCGATGTGGCGGTGCGGATGCTGTGCGCCGACCAGCATCCCGACTACCGCTCGATCGCCCGCTTCCGGGCGCGCCATCTGGAGGCACTGGGGGAGCTGTTCGTGCAGGCGCTGCGGCTGTGTAAGCAGGCCAGGCTGGTCGGTCTGGGTTCGTTGGCTCTCGACGGCACCAAGCTGCGCGCGAACGCCTCGCGGCACAAGGCGATGAGCTACGAGCGGATGGTGAAGGCGGAGGCGCGGCTGGAGGCGGAGATCGCGGTCATCCGCGCCAACGTGCGGGCGCTGCTTGAGGAGGCCGAGGCGGTCGATGCCGAAGAGGATGAGCGCTACGGCCCCGACCGGCGCGGCGACGAGCTGCCGGAGGACCTCCGGCGGCGGGAGCAGCGGCTTGCCCGGATCCGGGAGGCCAAGCGCGCGCTCGAGGAGGAGGCGCGCGCGGCCGAGAGCGCCCGCCGCGCCGAGCTGGAAGCAGAGGGCAAGAAGCCTCGCCGGCCGCCGAACGGGCGCGACCCATTCACGCCGAAGCCGAAGGCGCAGCGCAACTTCACCGACCCGGAGTCGAAGATCATGAAGACCTCGGACGGCTCCTACCACCAGTGCTACAACGGGCAGGCGGTCGTCGACGCGGCCGCGCAGGTGATCGTCGCGGCGGAGCTCTCGGACGAGGCGCCGGACGCGCGCCAGCTCAAGCCGGCGCTCGCGCAGCTGGCAGACAACCTGGAGACGATCGGCGCCGAGCTGGCTGCGGGCGCGACGCTTTCCGCGGACGCCGGCTACTTCTCCGAGGACAACGTCCGCATCAGCGTCGAGCACGGGCTCGACCCGCACATCGCCACCGGCCGCTTCAAACACGCCGAACCACAGCCGCCCGCCCCGCGCGGGCGGATCCAGAAGAACGCGACGCCGAAGCAGCGGATGGCGCGCAAGCTGAAAACGAAGAAGGGGCGCGCCGTCTACAGCCGGCGCAAGACGATCGTCGAGCCGGTCTTCGGCCAGATCGAGACCGTCCAGGACGGGCGCCAGCTGCTCTTACGCGGCAAGCCGGCCGCCCGTGCCCAGTGGCGCTTTACCTGCGCCGTCCACAACCTGCTCAAGCTGCACCGCGCCGGCGGGCTGGCGCTGATTCAAGAGCAAGGCACCGCTCCCGAAGGCGCTCCAGTAGCGAAACGGCGCCCGCTCGCACCGCTCGCGACGATGATCCACTCGCTCACGGCGCGCTTCCGCCACTCACTCGGCGATCGTTTCGTGCCGAGCGCCGCGGTCGCCCTTACCGCCCCAGGCTCCTAGGCAACGAAGATCGGCAAGGCTGCCGATGCGCGCCGGCAGAACGCCTCCTACGCTCGCGGAGTGGCGAGCGTGACCGAGCCGAAGGTGTCCGGCAGCGTCT
>JBHELQ010000058.1:0-18643 GCA_046262995.1 Thermoleophilaceae bacterium | reverse complement strand
GCTCGAGGCGAAGAACGGGCTCGACAGGCCGATCCTGGTCCACGCCATCCTCGAGACGGCCCAGGGAGTGACGAACCTGGAGGAGATCGCGACCGCGAGCCCGCGCATGCAGGGCATGAGCTTCGGGCCCGCCGACCTCGCCGCGAACAGGCGCATGAAGACGACGCGCGTGGGCGGCGGGCATCCCGGCTACCGCGTGATCGAGGACCCGGACGCCGAGAGCCCCGATGCGCCGCGAGCAGACTACCAGCAGGATCCCTAGCACTACTCGATCGCGCGCATGGTCGACGCCTGCACGATGAACGGGCTGCTGCCGTTCTACGGCCCGTTCGGCGACATCAAGGACGTGGTCGGCTGCGAGACGCAGTTCCGGGCCGCGTTCCTCATGGGCTGCGTCGGCGCCTGGTCGCTGCACCCGGTCCAGATCGACATTGCCAAGAAGGTCTTCTCGCCCGATCCGGACGAGGTGAAGTTCGCCAAGAAGGTGATCGAGGCGATTCCGGACGGGCGCGGGGTGCACATGATCGACGGCAAGATGCAGGACGACGCGACCTGGAAGCAGTGCAAGGTGATGGTCACGCTGGCCGAGCTGCTCGCGCGGAAGGACCCCGAGCTGGCCGAGGCCTACGGGATGCCGCACGACGGCCACTCCGACACGCTGCCGACCCAGTCGCCAGTACCCCCGGCCACTCTGCCCGAGAAGGCCTGACGCGGCTCAGGGCGGCGGCTGCGCCGGGCCGCGCGCGAACAGCCTGACGCCCGCGACCGCCCTGGCGCCCAGGCGCGGCCGGACGAGCTCGTCGAGCCAGGTCGCATCCTCCGCGGACAGGGGACGCAGCAGCGCACCCGCCGCGACGAAGACGACAATCCCGGCCACGCCGCCGGCGAGCAGTCCCGGCAGCCCCCCCAGGGCCGCGAGGGCGCCGGCCGCGGCGAGCCCGGCCGCAGCGGACGCCACGAGCGACGCCGCGGTCGTCCGCCGGCCCAAGGCAACGGGCCTGAGGAAGTTCCCGGAGTAGACGAGGAACGGACCCACCACCGAGAGCTGCCCGCAGGTGTTGGCCACCGCCGCGCCGATGGCGTCGAAGCGCGGCACCAGCAGGAAGTTCAGCCCAATCGTCACCACGCCCGCGATCGCCTCGCTGATCACCATGAAGCGCAGCCGGCGCGTGCCCATCAGGAAGGCGTTCGCCACCCCTCGCAGCGGGATCAGCGGAAAGATCGCCGCCAGGACCAGCAGGATCGGGCCGGTGTCGCGATAGGCGCCTCCGTAGACGAGGCGGATCAGCTCGGGCCCGAGCGCGATGAGGCCGGCCGTCATCGGCAACGTCATCAGCACGAGCAGGCGCTGCGAGCGCCAGTAGCCCGAGCGGATGCGATCGCGCGCCTCCGCGCCGTGGAGCGTCGCGAACGCCGGCGAGAGCGAGTTCGACATCGCGTCGGGCAGGAGGGAGACGCCGCTCACCGCCGCGAAGGCGATCGAGTAGAAGGCGATCTGGCTGTCGCTCGAGTAGGCGCTCAGGAAGAAGAACTCCGATCGCTTCCAGATGATGAAGTGGATCAGCACGCTGAAGGTCGCGATCCCGGCGAAGCGCGCCGTGGCGCTGCGAAGGCTCGTGTCCAGCTGGGGGTCCGCGGGAAGGGCCTGGACGTAGCGCCTCGCGAGGGCGGCCGTCCCGATCAGGCCCAGGCCGACCGCGCCGGCCTCCACCGCGAACATCCCGGTGATCCCGGCCCCGGCCGCGAGCACGACGATCATGGCCGGCACGGCCAACGTTCCCGCGAGCAGCCCGGCCACCGAGGCGTCGCGCCAGCGTTGGGCGCCGGCGAGGGCCGAGTGCTGAACGGTCTGTCCGATGGCCAGGGCTCCGGCGATGCCGGCGAAGATCCAGGCTCCCCGTGGGTCCGCCCCGGCCAGGCCCACGCCGACGAGGACCGCGCCACCCGCCAGTGCGCCCACCAGCTGGACGCGCCCGGCCCAGCCGAGCAGGGCCCGCACCTGCCCCGGCCGGCCTCGCCCCAGCGTCTCGCCGACGTGACGAGTCACCGATTCCTTCATCGCCCCGGAGATGAGCTCGATCGCCGCGATCTCGACGAATGCGATGAAGCTCTGGCGCCCCATCCCGGCGGGGCCGAGATAGCGGGCGGCCGCCACGGACACGATCAGCGTGTACGCCTGCGGCAGGACCTGGCTGACCGAGTTCCAGAGCCCGCCGAGCGCGACGCCGTGACCGGTGGTGCGGGCGGCGGCGTCGGCGTCGCCGGGAGGCGTGGGAACGGGTTCGCTCGCTGCGGCCTCGGCGTCGCCGAGGCCGGGCCGCTGCTCAGGCCCGGTCGTCACGGGGCGCCAATTCGTCCCTCCCGGACGTGGATTTGCTCCGGCCCCCCTGCCAGGGTCGTTCGAGCTGCATGAGGCCTTTCTAGCAGCGACGCCTCAGCCGCCTGGCCTCGCCGAGCGGCGCTTGCGCGCCCGACCATCGGTGGCGAGGCTCCCGAGCCGCACGAGGAACGGCATCGGGTCGAGGGCGCGGAAATAGGCGTGGGCCACCGATCGATGCGGTCTCGCGGCCGCGATCCCCGCCCGCACCCGCCCTCTCCGCAGCTGCCACAGGGCGTGACGGACGTCCGCGTCCTCCCAGCGATAGCGCACCCCCGGTCGTGCCGCCAGGGGTGCCTCGCGGTCTCCCAGGACCCGGCGCGCCCAGATGGCGGGCAGGTTGGCGCCCGCCCGCACGGCGAGGGTGATCGAGCCGTAGACCCGCGGGTTGAAGTCGATCGGCACGAACGACCCGTCGCCACGCTCGATCAGCTCGAGCTCGAAGATCCCCTCCCAACCGAGCTCACGGACCAGGCTCGCGGCGGCCTCGGCGACCGCGCCCGGCGCGATCGTCTCCGAGAACGCGACGTTGCCCGCCTCGGGCTCCCACGTGCGCAGATAGCGGGAGGCGGCGACTCCCAGGAGCTCGCCTCCGCCGAGCACGCCCCCCACGGACACCACGGCCCCGGGCTCGTGCCCCTGGACGATGTAACGGGGCCCTAGCCGCGGCTCGATCCGCCTCAGGGAGTCCTCGTCGTCGGCGCGAGCGCTCCAATGGCGTGTCAGGGAGCCGTCGTCCTGGGAGACGACGCGCAGCGGCTTGACCATGACCGGAAAGCCGAGCTCCCGGGCCGCCTCGATGCCGGCCTCGAGACCGTCGCAGACGCGCTGGGTCGAGACCGGCAGGCCGACCCGACCAGCCGCCGTCTCCAGCTCGTTCCGGTCGAGCGCCCGCTCCACCGCCTCGTGGGGAGGCAGGCCGAGGCGCACGCGGGGCTCGAGGCGTTCCCGGTGCCGCGATATGGCGAGCAGCGCGGTGTCCGAGCCCGGCAGGAGCACCCCGTAGCCGTACTGCTCGACGAAGCCCGCCAGTCCCTCGACGAAGGCCAACGCGCCCTCCTCCGGACCCGGCAGGACGAAGCGTCGGCTGCAGGCTCTGGACCAAGCGGCCGGCGCTGCCCGTCGGTCTGCCACAGCCCCCACGGAGAAGCCGGCCAGGCGCAGGCCACGGCAGGCGCCGAGGACCGAGCGCTCCGCGGCATCGGTGAGCAGCACAGCCGTTCCTGTCGGGTCTGGCGTCGTGATCGGGAGTATGCAGCTCCCGATAGGGTTCCCGCCCTCGATGCGGTTCTTCGAGTACGAGTCACGGACGATCGCGCGCAAGGCCGGCATCCCGGTCACCGACTACGGTTTCGCCACGACTGCCGACGAGGCGCGGGAGATCGCCCAGCGGATCGGCGGCCCCGTGGTGGTCAAGTCCCAGGTCCTGACCGGCGGCCGGATGAAGGCGGGCGGGGTTCAATTCGCCGACACGCCTGACGAGGCCGCGGAGCACGCCGAGGCGATCCTGGGCCTCGAGATCGGCGGCCACATGCCACGTGGGGTGCTCGTCGACCCGAAGGCGGAAGTCGCGCACGAGTACTACTGCGGCGTGGTCTGGGACGGCATCCGCAAGCAGCCGGTGATGCTGTTCTCGGACATGGGCGGCATCGACATCGAGCAGGTCGCCGAGGAGCACCCCGACCACGTCGGGCGCAGGCACTTCTCCACGATCCTTCCCTTCAGCGGCTACGAGGCCAAGGAGGTCGTGGCCCAGGTGGGGGTCAGCGGTCCGCGCCTGGGCCGCATCACGCGCGTCATGACGCGGCTCGCCGAGCTGTTCCTCCGCTACGACATGACGCTCGCCGAGGTCAACCCCCTGGGCGAGCTCGCGGACGGCAGCTTCGTCGCCCTGGATGCCCACATGGACATGGAGAACGAGGGACGGCCGCGGCAGAAGGCGCTGCTCGAAGAGCTCGAGGTCGGCGCCGAGGAGACGCGCCAGGCGCGCGAGCCGACTGCGTTCGAGCTCGCCGGCGAGGAGGTCGACTCGATGGACCACCGCGGCGTGGCCGGCAACGTCACCGAGTTCGACGGCAACCTGGGCCTCGTCATCGGCGCCGGCGGGGGCTCACTGACGCTCTTCGACGCCGTGCGCGCCCACGGAGGCAAGCCCGCCAACTACTGCGAGATCGGCGGCAACCCCTCCGTGCGCAAGGCGGCCGGCCTGGCCAAGCTCGTCCTGCAGAAGCCGGGCGTGGACAAGATCGCGGTGATGATGTCGATCGTCTCGAACACCCGGGTCGACATCGTCGCCCGTGGCGTCATCAAGGCGTGCCTCGAGCTCGGCCAGGACCCGGCGGAGAAGATCGCGATCTTCCGCATCCCCGGCGCGTGGGAGGACGAGGGCTTCAAGATCCTCGACAAGTACGGCGTCGAGTACTGCGACCGCTCGGTGTCGATGCACGAGGCGGCCAGGCGCGCGGTGGAGAAGATCCAGGGACAGGCGCCTCCCGCGGAGCCCGAAGAGATGCGCCAGACGACGGCCGAGGTGGGCGCGGAGCGCGACGCATGAGCATCCTGCTGGACGAGGACGCGACCTTCGTCGTCCAGGGCATCACCGGGCGGGAAGCGGTCAACCTGACGCGCGAATGCCTGGACTACGGCAAGGGGGCCAAGGTGGTCGGCGGGGTCACGCCGGGGCGAAAGGGACGCGACGTGCACGGCGTCCCGGTCTTCGACACCGTCGAGCAGGCCGTGGAGCATCACGGCGCCCCGATCCACGGCTCCGTCGTGACCGTGCCGCCGGCCTTCACCAAGGACGCCGTGCTGGAGGCGATCCACCACGGGATCAAGCTGGTCGTGATCGTGACCGAGCGCATCCCGCGCTCGGACGTGGCCCAGATGGTCGAGTTCGCGAACCTCCACGACGCCCGCATCATCGGCCCGAACTGCCTGGGGATCATGGTCCCGGGTGTGATCAAGATGGGCGGCATCGGCGGCCCGGCTCGCGACGCCGAGAAGGCCTACTCGCCGGGGCCGGTCGGGGTGATGTCGCGCTCGGGAGGGATGACGACCGAGATCTCCTCGACCCTGACCGCCGCCGGCCTCGGCCAGTCCACGGCCGTCTCGATCGGCGGCGACGCCATCATCGGCTCGACGTACGCCGAGCTGATGCCGCTGTTCGACGCCGACGAGCAGACCGAGGCGATCGTGATCTACACGGAGCCCGGCGGCCGCATGGAGGCCGAGCTGGCGCGCTACGTGACCGACAACGGGTCGAAGCTCCCGATAGTGGCGTTCATGGCGGGCCGCTTCATGGACGAGATGCCCGGCATGAGCTTCGGCCACGCCGGCACCATCGTCGAGGGCAAGGAGGACACGGCGGCGGAGAAGATCGCGCGCCTCGAGTCGGCGGGGATCACGGTCGCGGAGGAGATCTCGCAGATCCCGGAGCTCGTCAAGGAGCGGCTCGGGGTGGCGGCGTGAGCGACGGCGTGTTCATCGACGTCGAGCTGAGCGACGAGACCCGCTCGGACGCCGAGCTGGCGACGAAGCTCGAGGAGGCCTGCCCGGTCGACATCTTCGCGGCCCGCGACGGCCGCACCGAGATCGTGCGCGAGAACCTCGACGAGTGCGTGCTCTGCGAGCTGTGCGTGCGCGCCGCGCCGCCGGGCGCGGTGCGCGTAGTGAAGCTCTACGACGGCGGCGCCGCGCTCGAGCGCTAGCCGCCTACTTGCCGGCGTTGTAGTGGGCGAGCGCCCGGGCCGCGCTCAGGGCGCTGCCATAGACGGCGACCTCGTCGATCGTGCCTCGCATGAGCTCGTCGGTCCCGTTCCAGGTTGCGATGTAGAGCCCGTTGGTGCTGGACGTCGCTCCGCCGGAGAGCGTGCCGTTCGCGACCTCCGTGCCGTTCAGGTACAGGCGGCGGGTGGTCCCGTCGAATGTGGCCACGACGTGGTAGGTCTGGCCGGCCTGGACTGCGCCGGCCGGTGCCTGGAGGCGCTGCCGCGTGCCGAACTGCATGATCGTGAACTCGAGCCGCGGTCCGTTGAACTGGATCGAGTAGGACTCGCGCTTGGTCACGACGGAGGCGAACTGTCCGGTCGAGGGAAGCGCGGCCGGCTTGATCCAGGCCTCGAGGGTGATCGGCGAGGAGATCTGAAGCGAAGCCGAGTTGCCGACGGCGACCTGGTCGTTGAAGCCGTCGAAGTCGACCGCCTTGTTCTGGGTGTCCGAGCCGAGCAGGCTGGGGGCGCCGAGGGTGGGGCTGTTCAGGTACGTGCCGGGATTGGTGCCCTTCTCGTCCATCGCGCTGCCGCCGCTGCCCTCGCCCAGGCGCCAGTAGCTGACGGGATTGTCGGCAAGCACCGAGGAGGCGTATCCCACTGGCGCCGCCGCCGCGGTCGTCGCGTTGGCGGTGTTCGAATAGCCGGAGCTGGCGCCCGTGGCGGTGGCCTTCACGCGGTAGTAGTAGGTAGTGCCGGCCACCAGCCCCGTGTCCGAGTAGCCGGTCACGTTCGGCCCGACCGTCGCCGTCTGAGGCGAGCTGAAGCCGCTGCTCGTGTCGCGCTCGATCACGAACCCGCTCTCGTTCGTCGAGTTGTCGTTCCACTGGAGGTCGATCCGCGAGCTCGACACGGTCGTCGCGCGCAGGTTGCTCGGGTCGGCGACGGTGATCGTCCCCGACCCCGTCCCGGCGTCGTAGTGGGCTTTGACGCGGGCCGCGGACAGCGTCGCCGGGTAGACGGAGACCTCGTCGACGGTGCCCTTCAGGAACTCGGCGGTCCCGTTCCACGAGGCGATGTTCAGGCCATTGCTGGTCGACCCGACCGCCCCGGTCAGCGCCATCGAATTGACCTGTGCGCCGTTGATGTACAGGCGCGCGGTGGACCCGTCGTAGGTCCCGACGACGTGATAGCCCTGGCCGGCCTGGATCGCTCCGCTCGCGGCCTGCAGCCGCTTCCTGACGCCGTTCTGCATGATCGTGAACTCCAGGCGGGGCCCGTTGAACTGCAGGGCGTAGGCCTCCGGCTTGCTCGCGATCGTGGCGAAGCTGCCCGATGCCGGTATGGCGTCCGGCTTGATCCACGCCTCCATCGAGACGCGCGTGGTGGCCGCCAGCGAGCCGGAGTTGGGGACGCGGACGTAGTCGTTCGAGCCGTCGAAGTGGACCGCCTTGTCGGCCGCCTGCCCTGGCAGCAGGCTGGCGACGCCCAGCTGAGGCCCGTTCGTATAGGTGCCGGTGTTGGAGCCCGCGGCGTCGGCCGCCGCGGTTCCGCTGGTCTCCCCCAGGTGCCAGAACGCCGCGGGCGAGTCGGCGAGCACGGCGCTCGAGTAGGGGGAGCCGCCGCTGCTCCGCTGCAGCGCGATCGTGTCGGTCTGTGAGGCGCCCCACTTCCCGCTCGCGTCGTGGAACTGGGCGTAGACCGTCTTCGTGCCGTCGCCCGAGGTCCCCCCATAGCTCGCGTTCGTGAGATCCCACGGGATCGACTGCTCGGACGACGCAGCGCCCGTATACGTGTAGGTGGCCCAGGTCTGGCCGTCGTTCGAGAGGCGCACCTGGTCGACCCCGCTCACGTCGTCGCGCCCGAGGACCTTCACCGTGACGTTCGCGCTCGAAGTCGTCGCGTCCACGTCGTTGACCCTGACCGAGCCGCTCGGAGCGTCGCCGTCCACGATCTGCCCGCCCTGGACGGTGAAGACGGTGATGGCCTCGTTGTCCGGCTCGCCCTCACGACTCGAGTCCGACTTGCCCGCGCTCTCGTAGATCTTGTTGTTCGGGTCGGTGACCGAGCGAAGCACGTACTGCCCGTCGGCCAGCGACTCCTGGTCGAGGTCGATCCACTGCTCGAAGCGGAAGTAGTCGTAGGTGTCGCCCCAGCCCGGAGAGAGGCCCTGGACCATCAGGTTCTGCGCGTTCGGCATGCAGCCGGCGGACTGGAACACCGAATTGCCGGGCGTGCCGGAGAGGGCGCGTATGAACTCCTCGTCCAGCACACAGCTCGTGGTCTTCGTGCCGAGCTTCTTCGCCTGGCCCTGGCTGCGGCCGTTCGCGATCCACTTGTCGTAGTCGGCCTTGGTCCAGAGCTGGTACTTGCCCCAGTCGTCGTAGTGGTAGTGGTTGTGGACGGGGTGGAAGTAGAAGCTGCCGACCTGGTAGTCGGTGAAGCCGCCCGCGTCGTCGTACACGCGCTCGACGGCCGGGCCGCTCTTTGTGCTGGGGTCGATCTGCCCGCGCATCTCGAGCTTGCCGGCACCGGCGTTCCAGACGGTGTTCGTGAAGCGCAGGACGTTGTGCATCTGGCCGCTGCCGTCCACGCTGACGTCCGAGCGGTCGAAGCGCAGGTCTCGCGGCGAGAGCGTCTTCAGGTCCGGGTACAGCGCCGTCGCCGCATGGGCGACCGGCGCGCCGAGGGTCGCGAGCAGCAATGCGCTGACAAAGGCAGTGGCGGCGCGACGGGCCAGAATGAGCCTTTCTCTACCGGTTCGAACGGCTAGTCGAAAGCCCCGCGTCTTTGCGGGGCATCGAGCTCAAGATAAGGGCGAATCGCCCAAAACGCCAGATTGCAACGGTCCCTAGGCCCGAGCCCGGGCAAGGTAACGCTGGGCCACGCTGGCCAGCAGCTTGATCACGGCCGGGTCCCCGTTGACGCGCACATGGCCATGCTCGTAGGCGTTGGCCCAGTCCCGCAACGTCCCCTCGCGCGCGAGCTCGTTGAATTGCGAGCGTCCCACCGTGAGCTCCAGCCGCGCGTCCCCCGCCGGGTCCCGGTCCACCTTGGGACCGGGAAGCTCGACCCGCCAGATCGGCGCGTCCCCCCCGCGAGCGTGCAGCTCCACCTTCACGACGAGCTTGAGCTGCCGGAGCGCGGGAACCTCCTCCTGCAGCGCTTGGACCGCCTGGGCGATCAGAGCCTTGGTCTCGGTGGCGGACACGGGTCGGGCGAGTCTATCCCTAGGGTGCCCGCAAGCTCAGCCATGCGTCGAGGGCGATCTCTCGGCATAGATCCTCCGGGGAGCGCTCGCCGTCGAGACGCTGAAAGCCGAGGGCCGCGTAGTGCTCTCGGAAGAGTGCCCCGAGCTCGCTGAGCTGCTCGAGCGTCCAGTCCTCGCCCGCGCGTTCGAGGGCCGTTTCCGCCCGCACGTCGAGAAGGTATCCCCGCAGCGGGCGGTGGGATAGCCGGCGGATCAGCGCGGCCTGGAGGCGGAAGCGCCGCGCCGACCCGTAGTGGAAGCGCAGGTCCGCGATGACGTCGAGGGTGTAGCGGTCGCACAGCACGACCCGTCCGGCGCGCAGGTGCCCGGCCACGGCGCGCCGCTGCGCCCTGATGTGCAGAAGGGTCACGATCGCCACCCAGAGCTGCGTGAAGAGCCAGCTCCGCTCCCGCAGGCGTCGCTGTGCCACCCCCTCCTCCTCGCGGCTCGGCGTCTCCCGCTGCCCCTTCAGGCGCCGCCTCAGTCGGAGCAGCAGGGCGGTGGGGCCGCCGAGCAGGCGGAAGACCCCCCGTCGTAGCGTCGAGGCCTCGAGCCGGGTCCATTCGACCGCCACGTCGAAGCCGAGCCGGACGAGCGCGGCCCGAAGAGCTTCGACCTGTGTGCTCTTCCCGGAGCCGTCGAGCCCGGAGAGAGCAACGATTCGGCCGCGCGGGTGCCGCCTGGCGAGCGTTCGCCACGCCCTCGCGCGAGTGACCACGGCGGACCCACCGTCGCCGTCCCCGTACAACTCGCCCAACCCTCTGGCCCGGACCGCCGCGGGGGGCCCGCCGCCGAGCTCGTAAGCGGCGCGCAAGAGGGGCAGCGCCCGCGCGACCCCCCACGCCGGCGCACGCGCCTCTGCCGTCTCCCACGCGCCCGGGTCCCGGGCCAGAGCACCCGCCAGGCGCCGGCGCTCGCCCTGCTCGAGCGAGCCGTCGTACAGGAGGTCGCGCGCGAAGATCAGCAGTAGGTGGTGGGGAGCCGGCAGGACGAGCTGCCGGAACTCCGCCCAGGGTGCGGCCTCCTCGAACAGCCGCCTGAGCTCCTCGTCCGGCAGCCGCCAGTCCGAAGCCGGAAGCAGCTCCACGACATCGACAGCGCAGGAGCGAAACGACGCCCACTGCACGCCGTGCCTGACGAAGCCGGCGCTCGACAGCGCCTGGGCGACGACCGCCTGCGCGCCGGGACGCGCTAGGAGGTCGAGGTCGGCGCCCTGGGGCGGCGGGGAGCCGAAGACGAGCACGCGCTCGTCGAGCGCGGAATCGACCAGCCCGGGCGCGGCCGGTTCGGCGGCGCTCACGCGGCCGCCGGCCTCTCAGCCTCACGCCAAGCGCGCCAGCCAGGCCCAAGGGCCGGCTCGTCGAGCCAGAGGTGCGGAAGCCGATCGAGCAGGCGCTCGGAGGACCGGGCATCCACCGTGGCCGACCCCGCCGCCTCTCGTCGCGCCCGGACGGGGTCGTCCAGCCAGCGCAGGGTGACGATTGCCGGCACGGCCTCGGCCGGCACCCCAGCCGCCTCGGCGCCGCTCCGAAGCCAGCGGAACAGGATCGGAGAGCTCCGCGCCACTCCCGACCACAGCTCGACGAAGTGCCCGGCGCGCTCGTCGACGCTGCGCGCCCCGTCGAGCACCCCCAGGGTCATCGAGGCGAAGCTTGCGAGGTCCCAGAGGGGGAAGCCGTGGGGGCGCGCCCGCTCCCAGTCGAGCGCCATGAACCCATCCCTGCCCACTACGACGTTCTCCTCCCACATGTCGCCGTGGAGGAAGACAGCCGGCAGCGGGGGAAGCCCGACCACCAGCTCGTCGGTGACCCCGCTGTCTCGCCAAGGCGGCAGCACCTGGTCCGCCAGGCGCGAGCGTTCCGGTCCCAGGGCGCTGGCTGGGGCCAGTGTCTCGCGTGCGACCTGCTCGAGCCAGGCCACGACGGCCTGGAGCAGCTTCAACTTCGTCCTTCGGGACGTGCGACCCGCCAGCAGCCGGTCGAGTCCCGTCCCGGCGGCTGCCGTCTCGACCGAGGCCGACCGTCCGCCGACCTCCGTTCGGGCCACGAGCCGGGGCGCCCGCTCCGCCAGGGCGCCGCCGCTCTCGCGCACCTTCATGAGGACGGCCTCCTCGTGGACGAAGATGGCGTCGTGCCCGCGCTCACGCGCGAGCTTGATCACCCAGCTGGGCTCCTTCCGCCGGCGCGCGAACAGGTGAACGACGTTCCTGCTGTCCGGATCGAGACCGGTCGTGAAGGTGGGCAGCCAGGCGACGAGGGGCTCCTGGAGCACTCGGGCGGCGGCGGCGACCGCCTGCGGTGCACCGGCCCGCCTGGACGCCACCGTCACCAGCGTCCGTCCGCGAACCGGAATGTGACGCGACAGCCGCCCCACCACGCCGTCCCGCAACCGCCTGGCGTAGCGCGCCTGCCAGCTCGCGTCGAGCTGGACCGACGAACGCCAGCGGCTGAGCGCGTAGCGCACGGCCACGGGCTGGTCCAACGGCAGCAGAAGGTCGGGTTGTAGTCGGTTCGGCAGCGGCACGTAGCGCGTGACGACGAAGCCGTCTCGGGAAAGCCGCCGGTGCACGTCCCCGCCTTCCAGGATGATCATGTCGGCGCCCGTGGCGAGTGCCTCGTCGACACGCGAAGTCGAGGCGACCGCCAAGAGCGGCCCCTCCTGTTCGGCGGCGTCGTCCTGCTCGCCAAGCGGCTGTCCGGCGAGGTACCGCTCGATCTCGCCGCGCAACGCATCCCCTGCGAGGTGACGATCCACCTCGTCGACCAGGACCACCACGCGCGCAGACGATGCCGGAAGGATGAGGGCGGGGTCGAAGGGCCGGAAGCGGACGGGGCCTTCAAGATCGGTCTCGATCGGCAACCGCCCCACGGCACGCTCAGCTTATTCACAACTGCGCCGGCTCGGCGAGCCTCAGCCGCGCGTAGAGCGGGCGGGGAGCGCGGTGCAGAGCCGAAACGCCGGTCGCAGCCGGCCGCCCAACCGCCCCCCGGCGAGCTCCTGGAGCCACAGGCCGTCCTCAGCCGGAAGGATTCGGAGAAGGGCGGCCAGCGCGGCGAAGACGAGCGCGCCGGCCAGCAGTCCGAGCGGGACGCCGGCGGTGTCGCCCAGCCCCGAGACCACGGCCCAGGACACCGCCCCGGCCGCCGCGGACGCCACGGCCGTGCGTAGAAGCGCCGCGGCTTCCCAGCGAAGGCGGCCGACCAGGCCGATCCCGAAGGCGAGGATCGCGAGCGAAGCCGTCGCCTGCGCCAGCGCATTGGCGATGGCCGCCCCGATCGCCCCGTGGGCGGGGATCAGAAGGAAGTCCGCGAGCAGGTTCACCACCGTGGCGAACAGCCCGATACCTACCTGCAGCCGAACGCGTCCGAAGGCGGACAACAGTGCATTGCTCGCATTGCGCAGCGGGATGATCGGCAGCACCGAGGCCATGATGACGAGGGGGGTGCCAACGCCCTGATAGGGGCTGCCGTAGAAGAGCCGGACGGCGGGGGGGCCCAGCGCGATCACTCCCGCGGTCAGCGGTAGCGACGTCAGCGTCATCAGTCGCAGCGCGCGACCGTAGCCGGAACGGATGCGATCGATCGCCCCCGCCCCGTACAGCGTGGCGAAGGCGGGCCCGATGACCTCGCCCAGGGCGCGAGCGACAAGCACCAGCGCGTTGGTCGCGGCGAACGCGATCGAGTAGAGGGCGATCTCGGCGTCGGAGGAATAGTGGTCGAGGAACAGGAACTCGGACCTCTGCCAGACGACGAGGGCGACGACCACGATGATCCACGAGTAAGCCGCGTAGCGGCCGATCTCGCGCCGGAGCGGACGCGAGACCGGGACCGTCGGGAGGTCGCCGGGCGCGATTTCGCGAAGCGCCCTGCGCGCGAGCGTCCCGGTCCACCCGAGGTTGACGAGCACCGTTCCGGCCTCGACGGCGAACATCCCGGTGATGCCCCCGCCGGCGGCCAGGACCGCGATCATCGCGGCGGTCGAGCCCGCCCCCGTGACGAGTCCCGCGACAGACATGCCGCGCCAGCGCTGTGCCCCCATGAGGAGCGTCGCCGGCACGGCTTGAAGGACCCCGAACGCCGACGCGATGCCGGCGAGGACCCAGGCCGCCTGCGGGTCGGCGCCGCCCAGCGCGACTCCGATGAGAATGGCGGCCCCGAGCAGCGCGCCGATCAGCTCCATCCGCCACATCCAGGCGACGAGCGAACGGACCATGGCCGGCCGCCCTTCGCCACGCGCCACCGCGGTGTAACGGGCGAACGCCTGGCTCAACCCCGACGTCAGCAGCGTCGTGAGCGATATGGCGGCGAACGAGATGAAGCTCTGACGCCCCATCCCGTCCGGCCCGAGGTAGCGCGCCGCCGCGACCGAGATGACCAGCGTGTAGAGCTGGGGGACGATGCGGCTGGCCGTCGACCAGACCCCGCCCGCCATCACCGTGCTGCCGGTGGTGGCGCGCTCGGCCTCGCTCTGCGCGGACGCCCGGCCCTCGTCGGGGTCGACGGCGCGTGGCGTCCCCTCGCGGCCGCTCGTCACGGCAGCCGTCGCTCCGGCCCTAGACCTTGTGGCGTTCGAGCAGCTTCTTGCCGATGACCATGCGCTGGATCTCGGACGTGCCCTCGCCGATCAGGAGCAGCGGGGCGTCCCGGTAGAGGCGCTCGATCTCGTACTCCTTCGAGTAGCCGTAGCCGCCGTGGATGCGGAAGGCCTCCTCCACCACCTCCTTGCCCGTCTCTGAGGCGAACAGCTTGGCCATGCCGGCCTCCAGGTCCGAGCGCTCGCCCGCGTCCTTCAGCCGCGCCGCCTTGAGCGTCAGCAGACGAGCCGCCTCGACTTTTGTGGCCATGTCGGCCAGCTTGAACTGGATCGCCTGGTGCCCGGAGATCGGCCGCCCGAACGCCTTGCGCTCCTGCGAGTAGCGCAGCGCGAGCTCGAGCGCCCGCTGCGCGATCCCGGCTCCACGGGCGGCCACGTTTACCCGTCCCACCTCGAGGGCGTCCATCATCTGGCGAAAGCCCTGGCCGAGCCCGTTCTCCTCGCCGCCGAGGATGCGCTCAGGCGGACAGCGGTAGCCGTCGTAGACGAGCTCCGTCGACTCGACCCCCTTGTAGCCCATCTTCTTGATCTTGGGCGGGATCGTCAGGCCGGGGTTCTCGGCGGCGCCCGGCTCCTTCTCGGTGATGAAGCAGGTCATGCCCGTGTAGGGCGGATCGGCCTTGGGATCGTTCTTCATGAGCACGAACACGACTCCCGAGCCGAGCCCGTTCGTGACCCACATCTTCTGCCCGTTCAGCTCCCAGTCGCCGTCCTCCGTCTTGGTGGCGGCCGCCTTGATGGCCTGGACGTCCGAGCCCACCTCCGGCTCCGACAGCGAGAAGGCGGCGCGGATCTCCCCTGTGGCCATCTTCGGCAGGAAGTGCTCCCTCTGCTCGTCCGTGCCGAACTTCATCAGCAGGTAGGAGCCGATGAAGTGCGTGTTCACGATTCCGGAGATCGAGATCCATCCCCGCGACAGCTCCTCGACGATCATCGCGTAGGTCGTCAGGTCGAGGCCCATGCCGCCGTGCTCCTCGGGCACGGTCACGCCGAACAAGCCCAGCTCCTTCATCTGCTCCACGACGGCCTCGGGGAACTTGTCCTCGTGGTCGTGCTCCTCGGCGATCGGGAGGACCTCTTTGTCCACGAACTGCCTGACCATCTCGGTGATCGCGCGCTGCTCGTCGGTCTTGTCGGTGTGGGGGCTCGCTGCTACTGCCATCGGCTCAAGATCGCTCCGTCGTTCGCTGGCTCGGGGGCGCAGGATACTCGTGGAAGACTCCGGCTCATGAGCCGGAGAGCCCTCGTGGCGCTGGTCGCGGGCCTCTGCTTCGCCGGCGGCGCGGCGGCCTTGATTCTCGTCGATCCGAAGGACGACCGGAGTGGGGTCGAGTCACGGCTGCGCCGGTTGATCACCCGACCCGGGCCCGAGCAGATCGCGCCGAACGGCGAGCGCCCGCGTACGATCCGCTGTCGCAGGAGCGGCGACCGCCGCTGGTCCTGCCGCGTGAGCTATCCGTCGGGGCTCCGTCTCCAGTGCCTGGTTGGCGAAAGGAAGGGCGAGCAGGGACCGATCTGCGAGTCGCCGCAGGGGCGCGTCCCGCCCGGGAGAGAGCCGGCTGCCTGACCGCTCAGTAGCCGCGCGGGTGGCGCGGGAGGAACGAAGCCGAGCGCCGCAGGCGCTTGCTCCAGCGGGGGCCGGTCCGGGGGCCCGGCGCGTCCGGGTCGCGCATGCTCGTGTCGAAGCGCAGGCCCGCGACGACGAGGTAGGCGTGGCCCGGGTTGGTGTAGACGGTGATCCAGCGACCGGGCCGGCGGCGGCCCCAATCGGCGAAGCTGCTCGAATCGAGCGGGGAGCGCAGGAAGCGGCCCCCGTGGAGGGCGTAGCTGACCGAGCCGGAGCAGTCGTAGCCGCTGGCGAGGCCGCTCGTGAACGCGGTGTGGCCGCCGCCATAGCGGTAGGGCTTCCCGATCAGGCGGTTGGCGGCCCTGATGACACGCCTGACCCTCCGTGGGGCCGAGCGCGGCGCCAGCGCCCTGCCGTGCCAGATGCGGGCCTTCTTGGGCGGCGGCGGCGGCGGGATGAACACTGCCCCGCCGGAACCGTTGTCATCGGCCAGCGCCGAGCCGGCCCCCATGCCCGCGAGTGCGAGCAGGCATACGCACGCCACAGAGGCGTGCAGCGGCTTGCGGTGTCGGCGCCGGTGGTGCATCTCTTTCGTACGCCTGCGGGGTTAGCTGACGGGCTCGCGCTGAAAGAGCTTGCGCGCCTCCCTCTGGGTTGGGAGGTTCGCCCCAGTGGCGTATGGGCCACCTTGGTTCCCCCGCTCCACGCGTCGCGTGGACTCGGCGTGGGTGGCAAGGTAGCAAATTGTCAGGACGTGTATCGGCCGCCCGCGCGGCGGCTCGGTTCCTGCAAGTGAGCTCTCACACAAACTCCCGGCTCAGGCCGGACGCACCCGCCCCGGGGAGGCGCGCCCCCGCGCGGCGTCGGGCTGCGGCCCGGGCCGGGATGCCCGCTCGAGCCGCCGCAGGCCGAACGCGATCGCCACGAGCCAGCCGACCGCGATCGCGAGCAGGAACAGGTACGCCGGCAGGGACAGCCACGCCGAGCCGCCGACGGCCTCGCGCTGGAGGATCTTCTTGTCGCGCACGAACGGGCGCGTGAAGTGGGCGGCGGCGGGCACCTCCTTCGCGGGGATCGCGGTGTCGCGCGGCAGGTAGACCGGCACGGCCCGCACCCCGCGGCCGTTCTCCATCCGGAGCATGGCCTTCCACTGCCCGTGCACCGGTATCGGCTCGGTGGTCCGGTAGACCCCACCGGTCACACGTCGCAGCCGGTCGACGACCAGTCCGCCGCCCTGCCACGCTGTCATGGTCAGCCAGTCGGCGTCCTTCGCGGCGTCGCGAGGACTCAGCCGCACGGTCGCCGACACGGTGCGGCCGGAGCCGGGGGTCACGTCGTGAAGCGTGACCGCAGCGCTCGCGTGCGGCCCCGCTCCCATGGGCAGCGGGTAGACGATGCAGAGCACCGCCAGCAGTGCGGCCGCCGGCAGGAGCCAGCGGGGCGCTCTCTGCCTCACCTCCTGCCCGGACAACAGGGCGCGGCCGATGAACCCACCGAGGACACCTCCCGCCACGGCGGCGGCGAAGCCGAACACAGCGGCTTCGGGCAGCAGGGTGGAGGGCCACGGCAGCGGCATCCAGACGTGGGACCAGCCCCACTCCGCAGCCAGGCCGACCGTGCCGATCAGCGCTCCCGAGACGGCGCCCACGGTGAGCGGCCGGCCGGCGGTGAGGCGGGCGGCGACCAGCTCGACGACCACGGCCTCGACGACGTAGAGCGGGAAATGGAGCGTGCTCTCCCCCAGTCCCGGCCCGATGATCAGCGTGAGCAGGCCGCGCAGCCCCAGGAAGAACGCCACCGCGTACAGCGCCCCGAAGCGGCCCAGCCTCAAGCGGGCGGCGACAAGCCCACACCCCGCCGCGAGCATGATCAGGATCGGCTGGTACAGCAGCTGGAACTGCGGCACCCCGTAGTCGAACTCCCCCTGGAGCGTGGACAACGCCAGCATGAACGCGCCGCCCATCGCGATCGTGCGCAGACGCACCCACGCCGACAGGCCACGCTCGAAGTCGGGCTGCTGCTCGCCCTCCGGCGAGAGTGCGCGCCGGCCCTCGACGAGTAGCACCCAGGCCCCAAGCATCGACAGCGACGCTCCCGCGATCATCAAGACGTGGGTCGGACCCCAGAGCGTCACGTCCTGGCCGAACAGCCGGTGCCAGACGTCGTCGAGCGGGAACCCGATCAGCGCGAAGCCGCCGCAGGCGGCCATCAGGATGCCTCCGACGGGCGCGCTCCACCCCTCGATCAGGCGGACGGGCGCCGGGCCCGGCCGCTCGTCGGCGCCGGGCAGCGCCATGGCGAGGACGCCGGCGGCGAACACGCCGAACAGGCCGCCGAGGATCAGGTAGTGCGCGGGGTTCGCCAGCGGCCCGGGGTCGCGCCCCTGGTCGATGTGCAGCGAGATGTCCCAGTACATGCCGAGGAGCGCGATGTGCAGGGAGACGGCGCCGACGCCGAGCGGCAGGGCGGTCCAGCCGGGCAGGCGGCCGACACGCCCGGCGAATGCGGCCGCGCGGCCGAGCAGCGGGTTGCGGCCGTTGCGGTGACCGCTGCACAGCCACAGCAGCGCGGCGGTGACGACGGCGGCGAACGCGGTGGCGATCACGACCTGGCCGATCGCGGCGCCGCCGGCGGGCTCGTTGGCGGCAAGGAGAAGTGTGGACATGGGGATCAGGCCTCCGCTGACGGTGTCCGGGAATGTATCACCATTTGATGTCACATACACACATGTCATTAAGATGTTTCACGTGGCCGACGACGAGGCGCTGACCATCGACGAGCTCGCGCGCCGCACGGGGATGACGGTGCGCAACATCCGGGCCCACCAGTCGCGCGGCCTGGTGCCGCCGCCGGTGCTGCGAGGGCGCACCGGCTACTACGGGCCGGAGCACGTCGCCCGCATCGAGCTGATCCGCGAGCTCCAGGCCGAGGGCTTCAACCTCGAGGGGATCCGGAGGCTGCTGGCGGGTGCGGGCGGGTCGGGCGACGAGGTCGTGCGCTTCACGCGCGCGGTGCGCGAGCCGTTCGACGAGCCGGGCCGGGAGATCACGCTGGCCGAGCTCTCCGAGCGCTGGGGAACGTCGGATCCCAAGATCCTCGCGCGCGCGGAGAAGCTCGGGCTGGTGCGCCGGCTGGCCGAGGGCTGGTAC